>NZ_PYHT01000012.1:0-199164 GCF_003023875.1 Nocardia sp. MDA0666 | reverse complement strand
ACACAGCACACAGCACCGACAATACAAAATATACCTACTTTTTTTATTGATACGGCGACCACCGATTTTTTACTAGCTTCGGCGGAAGCGTGAGATGTGTATAAGAGACAGGCCTTCCTGTGCCGGGTCGAGCGGTCCTGGCGGGCTGATGAAGAGAAAGGTGTTCATTAGTTAAATGCCTTCGCAACCCCCATTTTTGGACACCGGGGTGGGCAAGGTCACCGAAGAAGAAGCCACGCGACAGTTCTCGACCTCGACAACTTTTCGCGCCAGTGGCCCCTGTGGCAGAAGAAGGAGTGCCGGCGAACTCCGCCTCGAGCACCGACGCGCCTCCAGAACCTTTCGAAGGCACCTCGAAAGCACCTCCAGCCGTACACAACCCCAGCTAGATGCGGCCTTCCCCGTGGGCCGCGGGGAGGGAAGCGAAGCATGTCACGGGACTCGGCCCGATACCTCGAAAAGGGGCCGAGCGGCGTGCGCTCGGCCCCTTTCGGGTCCTGTCCCTCCGGGGGCAGTCAGGGTGTCAGTGTGATGCGGTGAGGGGCAGCCGCCAGCTCGGCAACTGCTTCTGGGTATTGGGGGCGTGCTGGGTGCCGGGGTGGGCGGTGGCGACCGCGTCGGCGGCGCTGGCGGTATCGGTGTAGCGAGTGCCGGTGAGTGGTCCGCTGGTGATTTCCACGGTGGCGGTGGCCGGGTCGTAGCGGGCGTCGGTGCGCTGGGCGCGGTACACGGTGAACACCGGCAGCCACGGCGACGAACTGGCGTCGGGGCCGGTGAGGTGGCGGGTGGCTTCGGCGGTGACGGCCAGCCACAGCTCGAGACTGTCGGGGGCCTGGTTGGAGGCAGCGAACACATCGTGCAGTGCCGCCGCGAGAGCGGCTGGAGCGCAGGCGGTGTCGTTCATGACCGTAACGGTCCTTTCTCGAAAAGACGGTGTCTGTAGGTCGAACAGGTGACACGCGATGCACCGGAAACGGAACAACGGTCCGCTCCCGGTGCACCGGCAGAGCGGTCAGGAGGTGGCGAGGGCGAACTTCTTGGGCCGGTCGCTGGTGCGCCGCGCGGTGCCGAGGGTGGTGAGTCTGGCCAGCGCGTTGTGCACGGCCCCACTGCTGCGTGCGAGTGCCTTGCCGATCTCGTGCGGGCTGAACTCGTCATCGGGGTGATCGCGCAGGAAGTCCTCCACCTGCCCTCGCAACGCCCCCCGGAGCCAACCGCACCGATCCCTCCTGCTGCGCTCCTACCGGGTCCGGACTGTCGGCCCCGGCATCGGGGGCCGCAGCGGCGGTCTTGCCGCCCACAGGGCCGAATTCGGCACCCGACGGCCCGCCCGTGGGGGTGGGGCAGTCGCTGCCGCCGATGCTGTTGGTGTCGCTGCTGTCAGTGGTGACGGCCGTCCAGCGGTCCGCCGCGCGAGGGTTGTCGGGGTTGCGGTCGCGGCGCGCCACACCGGTGGCGGCCCAGCGCGACAGGATTCGACGCGCGGTCGATCCTGCCATCCCGGTCGCGTCAGCCAACTCGGCCGCGCTGGTCCCCGGGTAATCACCCAGCACCATCCACAGCGACTTCTCGGCATCGGTGCCCAACACCGGGACACCCGTCGTCGGTGTTTCGTCGGCCGGGCCGCCGGACGTGGCGGGGATCGGTGTTGCGCGGCGTGTGGCGGTACAGGTCTTCTTTTGTGTGGACATGACAGTTCCTCCCGGAATGGGGCTCGGTGGATGTTCGGTCATGTCCCGGCCGGGACGGACACCACGCCGCCGGTGACCCTGGCCGGAGTCGCGGCGTCGTTCCACCTATATGGACGCTCCATACCCGCATCAATGTCAAGCGGCCCACGGGAAGAAAAACCTTGCGGCCGAGTACCTTTCAAATTCCGGTCGACAACTGCGAGGCGACTCTCATGTTTCTCCGACACAGCAAAAGGAACGGAATTATCCGCCTACGATAATTTGTCCCATCCTCACCCGTCCGACTCGGATGTCCACGAATAGCTTTTGACAGGCACGCCCGGTACCGACACGGCACAGCAGGTCTCAGATACAAGCCCCGCGCTCGCCGCGGGAGGGCCGCCTCCATGTCGCCCCGTGCCCCCGCCGCGATGTCTTGACCCTGTTGTATGTCATACAGCCTGGACATGTGGCTCGCCGTGAGATACACCGTGACCTGCGTGTATATGTTCGTCTGGGTGGGCCGATCTCAACCGGCCCCCGTATCGGCCCACGAATCGGCCCCCGTATCGGCACTGCCACATCGCAACGATCCAGCCCGAGGCCGAATTCGGCCGGCACCCGGCGCTCGGTCTGGGACCCGATCAGGCGAAAAGCGAGGTCGACAGCGATCAACGCGAGCCCGCACGACCACGCTGCGTCGAGTGACCACACCCTGCAACACCGAGTCCACACGCGCCGCACGGGCCGCCATCACGTACGTGCACTCCTACAGGTACGTGATCCTGGGGGACAACCAACGAGAGAAATCCGCGACCACCAGTGTGTATACCGCCGCAAAGTCGTCCGATTTGATCGGACTACGGATCTGACCACGGAATCGACTCCACACTCACCGCCGCCGTAAGCTGCGACAACGGCGCGCCAGGCTCGCGGGTCCGTCCGGTACTCCGAGCACAGCCAGCGAAGCCTCGACACCACACGCGAGGCACGCGCGGCGCGTCGGAACGGACAGGCACACGATGTTGACACAGCCGTCGAAGGCGACCGTCGGAAGCGCTCAGGGGCCAGCACCACCGCAGCGGATGCGTGTACCACCCGCTGCGCCGGGGTGAAAATCATGTACCTCTGTGTTTTACGGGTATATGATCCCGGGCCGCTGAAGCCCCCACGTACCCACATCTACCAGGCAATACCCTACCCGAGGGTGGGCTGACTTGATCAACCCGCCGAACAACCCCCCGTATAGCCCCCCGCATAGCCCACGGATTCACTCCGCACGACCTTTTTAAGTATGAAAGGGGGACTATTCGCCTCAGAGCGCAGAATTAACGCCCTCGGGACGGGAAGCAGGTGCCTGGAAATAATGCCCGCGCGGAACAAGGGAATTCTACCGGCACAAGAATGTTGACACAATTCAACTTCCGCCCAACACCGACCGCTCGCCCGTACCGGAGCGGGGCAGTAGGGGTCGCCCATATGTGTGCGCCTCCACGGGTGGGGCGGTAAAGACGAATACCCCCACCGAGGAGCGGAAGGGGTATTCGCTATCCCGCATCGTGGCGTCAGTGACGCGGGAATCCTAGATCGGGATGTCCATCCCATGTGATCGCGCCGTCCTTGTTGTAAAAGGCGAGCACGTCACCAATCATTTTCATACCGAGTTCCAATGCCTGTACCGCGTCCACACCCCCGGAGTACTGGTCAACCAGCTTGTCCAGTCCCTCGATCATGAAGGGGCAGAACCACGTATGTGGCTCATCCTGGTGCGGCTGATACGGCAGTCCGATCGAAACGATGACCGGACCCTCACCCTTCCGCAGCTCACGTCGAGCTATAACCGGATGTTTCCAATCTCCCACGCTTGTTCCCTCGTCCCCGTCGGCTGATCTGTCTTCTTCAGGATTTGGCCCGACAAGCATTTCGCATACCACTCGTTCGCCATCTGCCAGCATCGTCGCACCTGCTCCAAGTCGCTTTGCTTCCGGCAGCTCTCACCCCAAACGTGATGGTAGTAGGCATCGCACCACTCCTTGTCCACGTCAGCGCTCGCGCTCGGAGCCACCAGCCCAAGCGTCAGGAGCACCCCCAGCGCCGCGAAGACGAGTGCCCGTATTCTACTGTCGCGCATTGCGTTTCCCCTCTTAATTCCCACCCGCACCGATCGGCGAGCGGTCTACTGCGGCCAGGCGAGAAGGACGCGAGCCAGATTGAGCACGCCTCCGCCAACGCTGCCGCAAGATCATCTGTGTCCAGTGCTCCAGCGCCCAGCCGAGTCTCGATGCGGACGAGGCGATCGAGTTGGACGTCATCGGTCCCGCCTGACGTGCCTTCGGCTGCGGTGATGTTGCGTGGCGCGGCAAGCACGGGCAGACATGGCATCTCAGCTATCGGGTAATTCGAGCAGTGCGCTTCTGGCCTTGATGCGTTCTTTCTGCCCGAGCACCCTGGCCTGCTCACTTACCTGGCACCACAAGCCGTGATACTCGGGCAGGATCGAACGAACGCGAGCCAACGACAGGCCATCCGGGAACACGACACCACCGAGCTCGCACCACAAGGCGTTCACCTGACCGAACCGATCCATGTCGATACCGTCGCCGTCGCCGCCTGCGAACCCCAGGACAGTGATTTGCCCGTCTGTCAATGCCCACTCCGCGCGCTGCTCGCCGACTGTGGTCTTGCCGAAATTGGTCACCTCCGGCTCTCCTCCCATGTCTTGAGTCTTGGTATGCGCCTGCGGAATTCGGCGCTGGACGCGCCGCATGTCGTTTCTCGTCCCCGCGCGCGGTGAGGGGCGAGGTTCACTCGCGGACCCGGGCCGCGCAGCACCTGCACGCCCAGGCCGCACCCGGGGCAGGCGATCTGTAGCAAACGATCCAGATTCACGCCGGAGTCGGCGCAGATGTTCCGCCCGCTCATCTCGTGTTCGCTCTCGCGCAACGCGGTTCACAATCTCGTGCACTGAGTTGTCTCGGAAACACCCCGCGCAACCCGCTCCGGCCAGACCACCGCGAACACGACTACCGCCAACGGAATGCCGACGGCAGCTGCAAGTCCCCACCCCACAGCCGTCATGGCCGAGCGCTGTCGGGGACAAGGTGCTTCGCCTCGATCAACCGCTGTTTCGCCTGCTGCTTGATCGGACAGACACACAGCGCGCAATCGATATGAACCTGCATGACGATATGTGCGAAACCGGTGGTCATCACCGGCACGCGATCGTGATTCATCACCCGATACATTCCGTCTCCCTCGGCTCGTTTCCTCGTCGTATCGAGCGTCCGGATGACGCTGCCAACAACGAGGGGCACACCCGATCCGGCGGCGTCGCCACGGATTTCCCCGAAACGGGATTTGATGAAAATCGTCGCCCGCCAGCGACATCGGCGGGAACCGTTCAGCCGTGGGGTACCGTGGGCGTACCGTAGGCATTTCCCCGTTCAGGCACCGGAAGAGTTGGGGGCGGCGATGATACGTGGGCAGGAATGGACCGGCTTCGAAGCGGCTGCGCTCCAGGAGGCGATGCGTCGGTCGGTCCGGCAGTTCGCAGAACTACTTGGTGTCGAGACGACGACGGTCAGCAACTGGCGTTCGGGCCTGAGCGCGGTTAAACCTCGCTCTGCGGCGCAAGAGATCCTGGACACGACCTATGCGCAACGGGCGACGCCGGAAGACCGTGCACGATTCGAACAGATTGTGGCGGAAGGCGAAGCCGCCTGGAGAAGTCGGCACCCCTCCTCATGTGAGGCCGCTGCGCCGGCGATGGCCGTACGCACCGCGTCTCCCAACAGCATTTGCCGGCCGACGAACGATCATGAGGCCGTCGCATCATTTGACATCGACGCAACTTCGTCACTGATTCGATCGCGAGCGGCTTCGGAGAGGTGCCTTGGGGGCTTTGCCGCCGTCACCGATCTGTTGGCGGGTCAGCGTCAAAGCATCGCACCCGACGCGCTGATCGGCCCGATTGAAGCCCATCGCGACGCCGTAGCCGCCCTGTTCCGCGCTGCGACCGATGACCGTATCAAACACCAGGCCGGGGCATTACTGGGCGAGACATCCGTCGTGGCGAGCCGGGTGTGGAGTGCAATCGGTGACCGAGCGATGGCACTTACGCATTGCGCGTTCGCCCGGAAACTCGCGGACCAGCTCCAAGACAAGAAAATGGGCGGGATCGCACGCATCTTCGAGAGCAACCTACGATCCGATGCTGCGACGTTGATCAGCTCGGATGGCGATGTCGTCGTCGGCCTCCGGATCCTGAAGGAGGCCGCCAACGTCTCTAATCATCTGCCGCCTGCCGCGCGAGCACGAATTGGAGCCGAACAAGCGCAAGCTTACGCAGTGCTGGATCTACGCGACGAATGCGAGGAAGCACTGGTCCGCGCCCAACGCGCTGCTGAGGATATCGATGAGAACGACCGCGCCGGACTATTCAGTGACTGGAACACCACCCGCATCCACGTTTACGTCGGGACCTGCCAACTCCTCCTCGACCGACCGGAACTAGCGATAGCCGCGCTCGAACGAGCGTTGAACTCGCCCGAGATGGACAGCCGCAACGTCGCACTGGCCGCCCGCGTGGACCTCGCCAGCGCCTACTCCTTGTCGGGGGAGTTGGACGAAGGTTGCAGAATTCTCGGCGAGACTTTCGACGAGCTGGCGACAATGGGCAATCATCGCGGAATCGAGCGTGCCCAGCGAGCCATCGAAAGGATGACTCCGTGGCAAAATGAACGACCGGTCCTCGCTTTGAGAGAGCTGGTCGACAGTATCAACGCCTACTGATCGATCCCGACTGCCGACTGGATTGCCTGAGCCAATCGGATCGCTCGCAACACAGCGTCCGGATCCAACTTGTCGACGACTGCATCCGGCGAATGCTCCGACAACTCTTCGCGGGTCAGCCTGTGAGCCACAGCAACAACCCCGAATCCGGCGTGCCGAGCGGTAGCGATATCGTTCGGCGCGTCGCCGACGATGATGGTCCGCGCAGGATCGATCGGATGCCCGTACTTTGCCCGAAACCGGTCCGCGACGAAGGCGGGCAAATCGAACCGGTCTCGGGCGTCTGAGCCGAAAGCGCCGATATCCAGATCCAGATGTGAGTCGAGACCCGCCACCGCGAGTTTGAACTCAGCCGACACCCGCAAGTTTCCGGTGAGCGCAGTCTGTACATATCCCTGCTCTGCCAAGGCAGTGATCGTATGCGCCGCACCCGGATACGCAGCTTGGTCGCGGGCAAGCTCCGCCGCACCGTCCGACATGACATCCATCAGGACGTCGGCGTATCGGCTGAATCCCTCTTCAGCCGCGTCGCTGGTGACTCCAGAGGCGATAGCCGTGTCTACGACAATGGATTGGTCTGTGTAGCCGTGCACACGCGCAGCGGGAAAAACGACGGACGACTCCTCGATGTGATACGTGCGAGCCACCGCTCGCCGTAGCCAACGCAAGTCCGCAGGTATCAATGTCCCGTCAACATCCCAGATAACGAGTCCCGCCTGTGTCTCAGCCATGTCCACGGATTCTTGCAGACAGGGGTCTATTCCGCACCGGGCCGTCAGAGGTGCTGCTGCTGGCCCCGGCGGATCCCCCAGCGTCTTCGAGAAGTACCGCCCGCCAACGACAGGCTAGCCACGTCCCTCTGACCCGTCCATCCGACGTCGGCGCGGTCCGCATCAAATGCAACCCACGTCAGCATGTAAGGAATGCGTATGTGACGGCCAGGCATACCCCTCCACACTCCTTGAGTCCTGGTCTGTGGGTAGGCCGCACCCGCGCGGCGAGCTCGTCGGCCCGGCGCAGCTTTCGCACAATGTCATCCGCGGAATGCTGCTTACGTCCTGCCATGTCCGTCAGTGTCGCTTCCAGCCCCAACCAGGCCAACAAGGACTCTAAATCGGACGGACTCATTCACCGGGGACAGGCCACTCCCATTCAGATCCTCGTCCACAATGAGAAGCCTGTTCGTCGACCAATGGGTGGGTGATCCGGTAGCCGTGTGCACTTCGCCTCGAAGTCGACAGGGCACGGTGCACATTGCCGTAGCGGTAAGTGATTCGGCACACCGATCATTCGTACTTGTTATGTAGGTCACTCACCTGGCGCACCCGGCCCCGGCTGTTCACCCGCTAGTGCAGACGGCCCGGGTACGCATCGCTGAGGAGCGTGCCGCGAATTTGCTTCGCCGGCGCCACGGAGACGACGGCGTCTCCGGCGTTCGAGTGATCTGGGAAGGTCTAGAGCTTTGCTGTCAGTGCATCGAGCATTCCGCCGGTCGGCCTCGCCACGCCACCGCTGGCATCACCATCGTCCGGCGCGCCTGTGCCTGGCGCTGATTGTGACACTGCCGCTTGCGATTTCGGCTCTGTACATGTGGTTCGCTTGGGACCCGACGAACACCGTCGACAAGATGCCGGTCGCTCTGGTCAACGCCGATCAACCGATCCAGCAGGGTTCGACCACAGTCGCCGCCGGAGCGCAGGTTACGCGTAGCTTGCTCGATAGCCAGGCCCTCGACTTCCACACCGTCGACCATCACGCGGCCATGGAGGGCCTCGGCGCGGGCAAGTACTACTTCGTCATCGAGATCCCCTCGAATTTCAGCAGGACCTTGTCTACGCTCGGCACCGCCTCGATGGCGCCGGCTCTGATCAAGGTTGTCTACAACGACAACAACACGGTCATGGCGTCCAACATCGGATCGCGCGCGATGTCACAGATCGACGCCGCGGTGTTGAAAGGGGTTGCGGCCACCACGGTCGGAACTGTGATCACCGGGCTCGACGACCTCGGCGCGGGCATGCGGAGTGCAGCCGACGGTGCCGCCCAATTGCATACGGGCACCAATCAGCTCGCCTCCGGCGCCGATGAGCTCACTGCGGGCATCGTCAACCAGCTGGCCCCGGGGATGGCCGAGGCCACTACGGGCAGCAAGCAGCTGGCCGACGGCGCCGGCGCCCTGGCCACCGGCCTGCAGCAGTTCCGAGGCGGCACCGATCAGCTCGGTGACGGTGCGCAGCAAGTCGCGAAGGGCATGGACACACTCATCGACGGGTTCGACGTCGCCGCGATGCAGGACGTTGTGAGCAAAGTTCGCGCTCAGCTGCCGCAATCATCGACCGGCTCCGCCGCCGATCAGCTCCACGACGGCCTCGACCAAATCGCCGCCGTTGTGGACGGGTTGCGTCAGTTGCAAGCAGGAAGTCACGAAGTCGCCTATCAGCTCACCGATCCGCACGCCGACTATCGCAGCGGCCTGGACCAGCTGGTCAACGGCGGTAAGGACTTGGCCACCGGAGCCACCGCGCTGTCGACCGGTATGCAGCAACTGGATAGTGGTGTGCGTAGCGTCAGCGACGGGGTGCAGCAATTGCAGCAAGGTACCCACAGTGTCGACGATGGCGCCGACCAACTAGCCGCCGGGTTGCACGACGGCGTGCAGCAGCTCCCCGACTTCGGCACCAAGGAACGGCAGAGCAGTCTGGCGGAGCTTCTCGGTACACCGGTCGCCGAGGACACCCACAACATCGCTTCGGCCCAATTCGGCGGTCCCGGAGGCGCTCCCATGTTGCTGACCATCGGTTCGGCACTGATCGCCATCGTGGTGGTGATGTGTTTCCGCTCCCATCGCTTCACCCCGCCAGGGAACCGCGGGCCCGCGGCCAGGCTGCTGCGCAGGATGCTTGCCACCAGCACCGTCGGACTGCTCGGTGTCGCGGCGCTCACCGGGTTGGTGTGGACCGGCTTGAGTTCGGTGCCGACGGTGTCGTCGGTCTCGGGTTTGGCCGCCACGCTCATCGCCGCCACGGTCATGAATGTCGCTGTCGTGTCCCTGTTGTTCGCTGTCGGTGGCTACGTCGCAGGCTCGCTTGCCTCACTGACCGTGTTCATGTTCGAAGTGTTCTGCTACGGCGGGATATGGATGGTCGAAACTTTGCCCGCCCCGATGCGGTGGCTACACGCCGTCGACCCGATGACTTATGTCAGGCAGGCGATGATGGCAGTCTTCAACGGTGCTTCAGGGTTTCCCACCGCCATGATCGGCATCGTCGCGATCACCGTCACGGTGCTTGTTGCGACGGTGATCGTCCACCGGACTGGTCAGACGTTGGCCCGGCGACGGGTATCCGTCCCCGCCGACCCCGAAAGCGGGTCATTCGCAGGGTGAAGTCCCTGGGCTTCACCTCTCGCCGAGGCTGGTTCGGGCAGGGTTTCGCCTTCGATGTCCACGTGGGGCATCCAGCGTTCGAGCGGTGCGGGCAGCCACCACGCATGGCGGCCGAGTAGGGCCATGACCGCCGGGACGAGTGTCATGCGGACGACGAGTGCGTCGAACAGCACACCTACGCCCATCGCGAAGCCGATCGGCGCGATCATGGTGTTGTGGCTGAACAGGAATCCGGCGAAGACCGCGATCATGATCACCGCCGCCGCGGTGATCACCCGCGCGCTGCCCACATATCCGATGCGGACCGCATCCAGCGCCATGTTCTTTCCGCTGATGTGGGCCTCCCGCATTCGCGACATCAGAAACACCTGATAGTCCATCGCCAGGCCGAAAAGTACGCCGATCAACAGGATCGGCAGAAACGCCAGGATCGGTGCGGGCCGATGCACGTTCAGCAGCGAGCCGAGCCACCCCCACTGGTAGACCGCGGTTGTCACGCCGAGTGCGACCGCTAACGACAGCAGGAATCCCAGCGCCGCGGTGAGGGGCACCAGCACCGACCGGAACGCCACCATCAGCAACACCAGCGCGAGACCGACCACGACCACCAGGAACGGGATCAACGAGCCGGAGAGCTTGTCGGCCACGTCGATCCCGACCACGGTCTCACCGGTCAAATGCAGGACCGCACCCAGTTCGGTGTGCAAGGCCGCTCCGCTGTGCCGGATAGCGCGCACCAGATCGGCAGTCTGTTCGGAGCTGGGAGCGGTAGCGGGAACGACGACGAACTGAGCGGTGTCGCCCGCACCGTTGATCTCTGGCGGCAGGACCATCGTGACCCCGGGCAATGCGGTGATCCGCTGCGCCGCGGCCTCGACCTGGGCCTGGATCCGACCGGGCTCTCCTTCGACGACCGCGACCAGAGGCCCGGTCAGACCCGGTGTGTAGGCCTTGGCCAGCACGTCATAGGACGTGCGTGGCGTCGTGCCGACGGATTCCTGACCCGCGTTCGGCAGACCGAGCCGCAGATCCGCGACCGGCAGTGCCAGTACCACCAGCGCCGCGATACCGGTGACCAAGGTGGTGATCGGGCGCTCGGTGACGAGCCGGGCCCACCGGTTGGGCCGATGCGCGCCCTTGATCGCGTGCAGCCCGCGCCGACGGGGAATGAGCCGGGCACCGGAGAACCCGAGCAGTGCGGGCAGCAGCGTGACGGCCAGAGCCACCACAACGCTGACGCACGCCGCCGACGCCAGACCCATACCGGTCAGGAACGGTATTCCGGCGATCGACAGTCCGCACAGGGCGATGAGCACCGTAGCGCCGGCGAAGACGACAGCGCTGCCCGCCGTCCCGATCGACCGGGCCGCCGATTCACGAACGTCCATGCCCTCGGCGAGCTGCTGGCGGTGGCGGGACACGATGAACAGCGTGTAGTCGATACCGACCGCCAGGCCCAGCATCAAACACAAGGCCAGGGTGGCCGAGGACGCGTCGAAGAGTGTGGAGACCGCCACCACGCCGCCGGTTCCGATGGCGACGCCGATCACACCGATCAGGATCGGCAACCCGGCGGCCAGCAGCGACGCGAAAGTCACCAGCAACACACCCATCGCGATCGCCACCCCGACCGCCTCGGTCGGACCGACGAACTCAGCCTCCGCGTAGTACGGGCCACCGGTCAGCAGTGGCCGCAACCCCATCGCCTCGAATGTCTTGTGCACCTTGTCCACTGCCGCCTTCGCCGCGGGATTCACCGGTCGGGCGAAGTTGATGTCGGAGAAGGTGACGTCACCGTGCTGAGCGACCGCTGGAGCAGCTGGAGTGACCGACTCGATGCCCCGCACGCCATACAGTCCCGCCAGTTCGGCGTCGATCCGCTCCAGCGGTAGGCCATGACCTTCCGGCGCCCGGACGACCAGGCGTGCCGCGGCTTCGCCGGGCGTTGTCGGCGCGCCCTTGCCGAAGCGGTCGACCAGTACCTGCTGCGCGCGGGCGGACTCGGTGCCGGGGATCTCGAACTTGTCGGAAAGTGCAGCGCCCAACGTGATCCCGACCGTGGCAACCACGACAGCGACCAGTGACCAAGCCGCGACCACCCGCCACGGGTGC
Organism: Nocardia sp. MDA0666; assembly: GCF_003023875.1. Lineage (NCBI taxonomy): Bacteria > Bacillati > Actinomycetota > Actinomycetes > Mycobacteriales > Nocardiaceae > Nocardia > Nocardia sp. MDA0666. Next base: position 187,206 of record NZ_PYHT01000012.1, on the reverse strand, counting down.
CGGAAACAGAGTTCGCCGAGGCGATAGAGAAGACGAGCCATGCCGACCCCTTCTGAACATAGACTACAAACGCGCGTTTACCTACACATGTAGGTTTTCGGACACCTGTAGGATAGCGGGGTCCGATGTAGGTGCGTCAACGTGTTGGGCAGCACACGAGGCGGAGCTGGCAAGGTTGAGGTGTGAGTCGAGAGCAGACAGCTCAGCGCAAACCGATATCCGATGACCTGCGCGTGCTGCGCAGCCGCGGGTTGCTGCAGGCCGCGATCCTGAAACTCGGGCAGGAACGCCCGGTGGACGGCATCGCGATCTCCGACATCACCCAGCGCGCCGGAGTGAGCCGAAGCACCTTCTACGACCACTACACCGACAAGGAAACGCTGCTCGCCGACGCCATGGACCGCCAGGCCCTCGAGGCGGGGGTCCCACTACGAACTGTCGGACTCGACGAAGGATTGCCCGGTCAACCGCCGCAGTTCCTGATCGACTACCTCCAGCACATCGCGGATCACGCCCAGCTGTATCGCAACGTGCTCGGCGCCCACGGATCCGCCGCGGTCCACGCCCGACTGACCGGCCGGATCGCCGCCATCCTCGGCGAAGGCATCGGAATTCTCGACCAGGACGCACCGGTCGAATCTCCGGTCCCGCCGGCAGTCGACGCCGTGGCACTGGCCGGAGCGATCCTCGCCGTCATCACCTACTGGCTCGAACGAGTGCCGCAGGTACCGACCGCCGATGTCGCAGTATGGATCTGGGAGATCATCACCCGGGAATGAGCCACATCTGTGGTAGCACCGAGAACCGTGTCGCGGAAACAGACCGGAACCTGACCGAGGCGAAACGGCCGGCTGGAGCAACGCGACGCCGCTGTGTCGATTCAGTCGGCACTGGTCGTCGTGATGTCCGGCGCGAGATCGAGCACCAGGAGCGCGGCTGCGACGTGGGTGGGGTTGTCCTCGACCTTGACGACCGACAGTTCGTTGGCGCGCGAGACCCGCCGCTCGACGGTGTTGCGGTGGGCGAAGAGTTTGGCGGCTGCCCGGGTTGTGTTGAAACCGCACTGCACATAAGTGAGAAGCGTTTTCTGTAACGCGGGGTCGGCTTCGGCCAGCGGGCCGAGAGTCTTGACGACGAATCGGCGTGCGCCGGCGCGGTCTTTCGTGAGGGCGTCGATCAGTTCGACGTCGGCGTAGGCGGTGAATCGCCGGTCGGAGCCGAGCCGGATGACCAGCGCCTGTGCGGCGAGGGCGTCCTGGTGGCTCGACCTGAATCCGTCCAGTCCACGTCCAGGCCTGCCGATCGCCGCGCGTACGTCGGCAGCCGCGGCGAGAGTCTTCTCGACATGGTGGAGGTCCGGAGTATCCGTCCCGGAGAGCCATATCCACCTCGACGTGGCACTGGCCCGGGCCACCAGGGCAGTTCGGCCCACCTCGTCGGCGCGTACGGCCGCGATCGTCTCGTCCAAGGCGTCGACCTGGCCCCACAAGACGAGGGCCACGTGCCACCGCGCCATCCGATAGCGCAAGCGCACCTCGACCAGGTCCTCGGTGAACGAGGCCCCGCCGGCGATCAACTGGATCAGCGCGACCGCGTCGGCCTCCGCGTTGCCCCTCGCGGCGCGGCGGGTGACCTCGCGCAGCTCCGCGACCGAGTCGAGCGCGTACTGCACCATCGATTTCGCCGATACGTCCAGGACATCCACGAGAACGCCGGGATTCGTGCGGCAGTATGACGTCACGCATTCTTCCAGCCATTGGCGCCAGCAGACCGCGAGTGCCGCGCGGTATCCCTCGGCGAAATCAGGGGTAATGCCGCGTGAGACCAGATCGCCGATGTACGTGATGAGCCTCGGACCGACATAGGGTTCTACCCGTCGCCCCGGATGCTGGATGTTCGAAGTGAGCCACTGCACGACATCGGAGCGATTGAGGTTGCGGTCCTCCTCACCCAACGATGCGTCCGAGAGCAGAGCGGGATCGTCCTGCGCCGCGAGAACCGGCGCTGCGAAGCCGTCGACCAGGGCATCGGTGTCGGTCAGGAAGCGCTGGCACAGCGTCCGGATCGCGTGCGCGACCTCGGGGCCGGGCGGTGGCCAGAGTTCTTCCATGGCGTAAGTCTGCCTTGTTTCGGCCGTGCGGCGACATGGGCCCTGTGCACCGTGCACCACACCCCGCCGAACCCTGTGCTCGCTGTCGTTGTGACCGAGGTCATCCCTGGCTGACAGTTGAAACCGTCAGTAGCGGGCTCAACGAGGAGAGACAGATGACATCTGAGGAGTTGAACGCCGAGGAGGAGTTCGACGTCGTCATCGTCGGCGCGGGAATTTCCGGGATCGGCGCGGCAACGTATTTCAGCCGAGAACTGCCCGGCAAGTCCCTTGTCGTACTGGAGGGCCGTGACAACATCGGCGGTACCTGGGATCTCTTCCGTTATCCGGGCATCCGGTCGGACTCGGACCTGCACACCTTCGGATACGAGTTCAAGCCGTGGCGGCACAAGGCCGCGATCGCCGACGCTCCGCTGATCCGGGAGTACCTCCAGGAGACGGTCGATGAGAACGACCTGCGACGCCTGATCAGGCCGCGCCACCGTGTTGTCCGGGCGGAATGGTCCTCAACGGACTTGCGGTGGACCCTCACCGTAGAGGTCTCGGATCCCGCCACGACGTCGACCAGGACAAAGACGATCCGCTCGCGCTGGGTGTTCGCCGCCACCGGCTACTACCGGTACGACCAAGGTTTCTCGCCGGAGTTCCCGGGCAGTGACGACTTCGCGGGCACGATCGTCCATCCGCAGCACTGGCCCGAGAATCTCGACTACAGCGGCAAGAAGGTCGTCGTCATCGGCAGCGGCGCGACCGCGATCACCCTGGTACCGGCGATCACCACCGGGGCGGGCGCCGCCGCGCACGTGACAATGCTGCAGCGCACCCCCACCTACATCATGGCGCTGCCCCGCGTCGATCGGGTCGCCACGACGCTCACGAAGCTACTCGGAGAAAAGCGCGGGTACGCCGCGACGAGGTTCAAGAACATCTGGACCGAACACGCGGTCGTCAAGGCCCTGCGGGCGTTCCCTCGAGCCGGGCGCGCTCTGATCCGGCGCGAGAACATCAAGCGACTGCCCAAGGGATTCGACGTCGACAAGCACTTCAACCCGCCGTACGACCCGTGGGACCAGCGGCTGTGCCTGGCACCGGACGGCGACTTCTTCGACGCGATCGCGGCCGGGCGAGCGTCTGTCGTCACCGACACGATCACGAGGTTCAGCAAACGCGGAATCGTCCTGCAATCGGGCGAGGAGCTCGAAGCCGACATCATCGTCACCGCGACCGGGTTGAACATGCGGCTTTTCGGCGGCATACCGATCGTGGTCGACGGGCGCGAGATCGACCTCGCGGACACGGTCTGCTACCGCGGGATGCTGCTGAGCGGGATACCGAACTGGGCGGTGGCGATCGGCTACACCACCTCGTCGTGGACGCTCAAGGTGAGCTTGGTGTGCCGCTACTTCATCGACCTGGTCCGGCACATGGACACCCACGGATACGACAAGGTGGTCCCCGTCGCGATACCAGAGGGGATGCCGCGCAGGCCGGTGATAGACCTGCAGGCCGGTTACGCCAAACGCGCCGAGGCGATGCTGCCCAAGCAAGGGCATGCCGCACCCTGGCGGATGGCGATGTCCTACCCCGAGGACGCCAAGGCACTGCGCGGTCCGGTCGCCGACGACAACCTCGAATTCGGCAGCGCCGCCAACGCGGGGCTGCCCGGGCAGAGGCGGTCGGCTCATGTCTGAAGGCGACGTCGACCAGTACGCGGAGCTGCCCTCCGGCGTGCGGATCTGTTTCCGCGACCACGGCGACAAGACCGACCGAGCAATCCTGCTCATCGCCGGGTTGGGCGAAGACCTCACCTTTTGGACCGGTTCGTTCGTCGGCTCACTGGTGGCGCGGGGCTTCCGGGTCATCACGATGGACAACCGTGACGTCGGCCGGTCCACGTTCGCGGCCACCCCGCCTCCCCGGTTGTGGCGCCAGGCGCTCGCGCGCCCCCGTCGTGATGCCTACTCGTTGTCGGACATGGCCGCCGACGCGGTCGGCGTCCTCGACCATCTCCGGATCCGGCAGGCCCATGTGGTCGGCCGGTCGATGGGCGGGATGATCGCGCAGACGGTCGCTGCGACCGAACCTTCGCGTGTTCTGTCCCTCACCTCGATCTTCTCGACCACGGGCGCGAAGAAAGTCGGCAGGCCGGCGCTGTCGACGATCCGGCTCCTCGCCGCCCCACCGGCGCGGACCAGAACCGAGGCGGTGTGCGCTCACCTGCGGATCACCGGGCACATCGCGGGAACGGGATATCCCATCGATGACGTGGCCGAAGCGGCCATCGCGGCAGGTGGCTGGGAGCGCGGCGCCGGTGACCTGGGCGCCGGCGCAGCGAGACAGATCCAGGCGATCCAACGCTCGGGAGATCGCACCGCCCAGCTGAGCAAGATCACCGCTCCCACCCTGGTCATCAACGGCGACCGGGACCTGCTGGTCGCTCCCAGCGGCGGCGTCGCGACCGCGAAGGCCATCCGCTCCGCGCAGCACATCGTCATTCCCGGCATGGGCCACCACATTCCCGAGGCCCTGGTCGAGCCCATCACCGAATACATCTCACAGCACGCCACGCGCGTGATCGAAGGAGGCAATCATGTCGCCATCTCGTGAGCGCCGTTCCAGTGCCACCTCGGTCGATGTCGTGGTCGTCGGAGCCGGGTTCGCCGGCCTGAGTGCCGCGGAGCGACTGGTGAACACGGGCCTGTCCGTCCTCGTCCTGGAAGGTCGCGACCGGGTCGGCGGCCGATCGCTGTCCGGCGAGGTGGCGGGGGTGAAGGTCGATCTGGGCGCGACCTGGGTCGCTCAGCGGCACACGGCGATCCGCGACCTCGCGCGACGAGCGGGGTTAACCACGACCCGTCAGTTCAGCCAGGGACAAAATGTCCTGTGGCTAGCCGGGCGGCGCCGCACCTACAAAGGCACCATTCCCAAGGTTTCGCCGATGACGCTGGTCGACATGGCCCGTGTGCAGTTGGCGCTCGAGAAGCTGGTCGCGAGCATCGACGTCGAAGCGGCCTGGGACTCGCCCCGAGCAGTCGAGTTCGACGCGATCTCGTTCGGCGAATGGCTCGACCGCAAGCACGCGCTGCCCGCCACCCGTGCCTTGATGACCGTCGTCAGCAAGGTGCAGTGGGGCTGTAGTCCGGGAGACGTCTCGCTGCTGCACGCGTTGCGCTACATCCGCGCGGCGGGCGGCGTTGACCACATGCTCGACGTCGAGGGGGGCCAGCAAGAGGAGCGGTACATCGAGACCACCCAGGAGATCGCGAATCGAGTCGCCAAGCAACTCGGCGACCGCGTCGTCTTGGGGACGCCGGTGCGCCGGATCACCCAAGACGGCGACGGCGTCACCGTCGCCACCGATTCGGCAGAGATCAAGGCGAAGTACGCGATCGTCACCGTCGCGACGAGCCACCGCGCCGGCATCGAGTTCCACCCGGCGCTGCCCGAGCAGGCCGATGGCCTCGCGAAAACCTGGCGCATGGGTGTGCTGAGCAAGGCGTTCGTCGCCTACGACAAGCCCTTCTGGCGGGCCGACGGACTGTCGGGTGAGGGGGTCACCGACACCGGGACCGTGTTCATCACCTTCGACGTCTCGCCCGACAACGGACCCGGTGTCCTGATGGCGTTCTGCGACCCTCGCACGTTCGACGGCTTCAGCCCTGAGCGTCGACGCAGCATGGTCATCGAGCAGCTCGTCCAGCTCTATGGCCCGCAGGCCAACGCTCCCATCGACTACATCGATCACCGCTGGGGGGAGGAGCCATTCGCGCCGGGCGGCCCGAATCCGGCCGTCGCCCCCTTCGCGACCACGAGCTACGGCCGTGCTCTCGTCGAGCCGCACGGGCGCGTTCACTGGGCGGGCACAGAAACCGCCGGAGAGTGGGCAGGCTGTATGAACGGTGCGGTCCTGACCGGTCAGCGCGCTGCCGAGCGCATCGCGGCCGCGCTGGCACGCGAGCCCCGTGAGGCAGCGATGCGATGAAAGATGTGCTCTTCCTGCTCGCCGATGTGTGGATGATCGTCGTCGGCTATCTCTTCGGCTGGAAACTCATCCGCCGCTACGGCAACTACCTGCTCGGCCTCGAGGCGATGGTCATCGCGACCTCGGGCAGCAATTTCCTCGTCTGGGCGATGCTCGGTGCCAACCAGGGCAGTGTCCTCTACGACGTGGCGTACTTTTTCGACGCCTTCTCGCGATCACTCGGCGTCACGGTCATTCTCGTCATGGGCCTGATGCGGGTCACCCACCACTACAAGCCGACCATCGCCGTGGATGTCGGCGTGTTCGCCCTCGCCACCGTGGCCGGGTTGTTCCTGCGACCGTTCCACGGCGTGGACCCCCGCGTCGACAACGCCGCGTTCGCGGTCGCGGCGATCTACGTTGCGGTCAACCTCGCCACCACGGTCTTCCTGGCGTACTTCGCCAAGCGGCTCTGGGACATCGGGGCGACATGGTTGGCGATCTGTACCGGATTGGCGACCACTGCCGGGACCATCATCGCCATCACCTACGACTTCTTTCCCTTTCCGTTCGACGACGCGAACCGCACGCTCTTCTACACCGCCGCGCTGGCGACGTGGGGAACCCAGCTGTTCGTCTACTTCTTCGGCTACCGCGCGCTGCACGACCGCAACGTGGCCTCCGGCGCGAGCACAGCGCAGAAAGCGGGTGTGTTGTCATGAACACGCAGTTGTATACCGTCGTCGATCCGACAACCGGCGAGGTGGTGCGGGAGTACCCGACCGCGACCGACGCGGCCATGGACCGGGCACTCGAGGCGGGCGCGAATGCCTACCGGCAATGGTCGAAACAGACCACGCTGGCTCAGCGCGCCGAAGTGCTGAACACCGTCGCTGCCCTGCACACCGCGCGCAGCGACGATCTCGCCCGCATCGCCCGCCGCGAGATGGGCAAGCCCCTGGACGAGGCCGTGGCCGAGGTCGAGTTCAGTGCATCGATCTATTCGTTCTACGCCGCGAACGCGCACAGGTTTCTCGCCGACGAGCCCGTCGAACTGATCGAGGGGGAGGGCACGGCGTTCATCCGCCGCCAGCCGATCGGTCTGTTGCTGGGCATCATGCCCTGGAACTACCCGTACTACCAGGTCGCCCGATTCGCCGCGCCCAACCTGGTCCTGGGCAACACCATCGTGCTCAAGCCCGCGCCGCAATGCCCGCAATCGTCTGCCGCCCTGCAGCAGATATTCACCGATGCCGGCTGTCCCGAGGGCTGCTATGTCAACGTCTATGCGACCAACGAACAAGCCGCCGACGCCATCGCCGACCCCAGAGTGCGAGGAGTGTCCTTCACCGGTTCCGAGCGCGCCGGCGCGGAAGTCGCGGAAAGGGCAGGTCGCCACCTCAAGAAGGTAGTGCTCGAGTTGGGCGGTTCGGACCCGTTCCTTGTGCTGGCTTCCGACGACGTGGATGCCACGGCGCAAGCGGCGGTGGACGCTCGCTTCGAGAACGCCGGCCAAGCCTGCAACGCGGGCAAGCGAATCATCGTCGCTGCGGACCTCTATGACGAATTCCTCGACACGTTCACGAAAAAGGTGCTCGCCCGGACCGGCTCGCTGGCTCCGCTGTCCTCGGTGGCGGCCGCGGAGCGACTCGAAGTCCAGGTACAGCGGGCCGTCGATGACGGCGCGACCCTGGTGTGCGAAGGGCGGCGAGAAGGCGCGTTCTTCCCTCCCGCCGTCTTGACCGATGTGCCGCCGACTTCGCCGTCGGCCGCCGAGGAATTGTTCGGGCCCGTCGCGACGGTCTACCGAGCGGAATCCGAAGCCGAGGCCGTCGAGCTGGCCAACAGCACTCCGTACGGCCTGGGCTCCTATGTGTTCACCACCGACCCCGAGCAGGCGATGCGGGTCGCCGACGAGATCGAGGCGGGCATGGTCTTCGTCAACGGCGTCGGCCTCGAAGGCCCGGAACTGCCGTTCGGCGGGGTCAAACGGTCCGGCTTCGGTCGTGAACTCGGCCGAGCCGGGATCGACGAGTTCGCCAACAAGAAGCTCATCCGCACCGCACGGATCTGATTTCGGCGACGAACCAGCGTCAGCTAGAGAAGGAAAACCGCCATGACCATCGAGTTCGACGCCGCCGTTTTCCGGCAGCCGGACGCACCGCTGACCATCGAGCGAGTTTCACTCCCCGACACGCCACCACCCGGCGAGGTGCTGGTGCGGCTCCAAGCGAGCGGGGTGTGCCACAGCGACCTGCACGTGCTCGCCGGGGAATGGGACGCACCCGCGCCGCTGATCCTCGGCCATGAAGGCGCCGGAATAGTGGAAAGCGTGGGCGAAGGCGTCACGACCCTGGCGAAGGGCGAGCACGTCATCCTGTCCTGGACCCCGACGTGTCGCCGGTGCCGCTACTGTGTCAGCGGTCGGCCCGTCCTCTGCGACATGGTCAGCCAGCACTCGGCCAACCACCTGTCGTTCGACGGCCGCACCCGGGTCACCTCGGCAGACGACAGGAACGTCCACAGCTTCGCGGGCCTGGGAACGTTCGGTCAGTACACCCTCGTGCCCGAATCAGCCGCGATCCCCATCCGCAGCGACGCCCCGTTCGAACAAGCGGCCCTGATCGGGTGCGCGGTGACCACCGGCGTCGGGGCAGCAGTCAACACCGCGCAGGTCCGGCCCAGCGACACGGTGCTCGTCCTGGGCTGTGGTGGCGTCGGGCTGAACGCGGTGCAGGGTGCGCGCCTGGTCGGCGCGCGGAAGATCATCGCCGCGGACATCGCCGACGAGAAGCTCGCGCAGGCTCTCCACTTCGGTGCGACAGATGTGATCAACAGCGAGCAAGAAAACTTCGCGGACCGCGTCCGCCAGCTCACCGACGGACGCGGAGTAGATGTCGCCATCGAGGCCATCGGACTCCCGCGCACCATCGAGGCGGCCTACGAGGTGCTGGCGCGAGGTGGAAAGGCCGTCGTCGCCGGGCAGGTGGCCGACGGCGTGCGGGTGTCGATCGATCCGTTCGTCATGTCCGATCAGGAACTGTCGCTCATCGGTTCCAATTACGGGTCGAGCAACCCCGCCGCCGACTTCCCGCTACTGATCGACCACTACCTGAACCAGCGCATCGATCTCGACTCTCTGGTGACGCGAGTGATCGAGTTGACGGACCTGAACGAGGCGTTCGACGAGATGAAGCGCGGCATCGGCATCCGCTCGGTGATCAAGTACTGAAATCTGCTGCCCAGCCTCTGCAGAAAGGCACTGGTCGTCGTATGGCCCTGGAATCGTCACGGACCGCTTTCGAACGAGCCTGCCGCAGCGTCGGCGGCGTGGGGCCCGCTCGTGCTCGGACACGGCGACCCGCGCGTCCTGCCCGCTGTGTCCGAAACCGCGACCGGCCCGCCACCCGGTCCTGCAATGACATGCGGAAACCAACGTCGAGCTCGATTCGTGTTTCCCCTGGCTCGTCGAGCGGGAACTGTGTGCCGCGGCCAGTGCTCCCGTCGGGGAGCACAACCGAACGAGTGAGGAGTTGAAATGACCAGCCCACCTGAGTTCGACGTCGTCACGATCGATGCGGGGGTTTCCGGAATCGCCGCCGTGTCTGATTCGACCACGCCCGACCCGGCGCACGCGTGGGCGGCGATGACGCCTGCGACCTTCCTAGACCGGGCCGCGGCCGCGCACGGATCACGAATCGCGGTCGTCGAGGGTGATTCACGGTGGACCTACACCGAATTCCGCGACCGCTGCCGCCGCCTCGCGGGCGGACTGTGCGAGCTCGCCGACGGCCGCCCAGTGATCGAACCGGGTGAACTCGACGTGACCGCGGCGCAGGTCGTCCGGATGTCGGTGCGCTGGCTCATAGAACCCCCGGACTAGGCGTTGGCTCAGCTCGACCTGTACCTGCGGATAGCCCGGACCCGGCCGGCGCTGGCGTCGGAGTCGTATGCCTTTCTCCTGCATGCGATCTCCGATGTACTCGGGCGTTCCGCGGGGCCGTCCGCGTCAAGGCAGGCCATCGAAGATCTTGCCTGGGTGCTGGTTGGCGCCATCGGTGGGCTTGTCGTGCAATGGGCCTCGCATCGGGACCAGGCTCGGGTCGATGCCTATGTCGATGCCCTCTGCGCGGGCATCCCCGCGATGTGCAACCGGATCACCGGGTAGGTCCGGCCTCCGGTGATTCGTCGCCGTTGAGGTTTTCGGCAATCCTGCGCTCCAATGCCGACACGGCAGGTGGCCCAGCACAACAACAAGTTCATCTGGTCAATTATTTGACCAGATCAAATGAACAATACGTTTGATCAGTCGTGGAAATGAGGAACTATGAGTACCCAAGCCAAAGCCGCCCTGCGATCGGTGGCTGTGACAACCCCCCTCGCCGAGATCCTCGACATCGTCGTGGAAGACGGTGGCGTGATCATCGAGAACTTCTTGTCGGCAGATCAGATCGCTCGGTTCAATACCGAAGTCGAGCAGCCCATGACGGCGCTGAATCCGGGATCGACGCACGAGAACGAACTTGTCGCCGAGTTCCACGGGCGCAATACGAAGCGATTGACGAACCTGGTGACGCACAGCAAGACCTTCCGCGAGGAAATCCTCGAACAGGACCTGATCCACTCGCTGTGTGACGCGGTGTTCCTCGAGGAATCCGGCACCTATTGGATGACCACGGCGCAGCTCATCGAGATAGGCCCGGGTAACCGGGCCCAATTCCTGCATCGAGACCTCGAGAACTGGTACCCGTTCATCGGCATGGGTCCGAAGGGCCCCGAGGCGTGCGTGAACTTCATGATCGCGTTCACCGACTTCACCGAGGAGAACGGCGCCACACGGGTGATCCCGCGGAGTCACAAGTGGGATGACTTCCAGGATCGCGGTAGCCCCGAGGCCACCATTCCCGCAATCATGAAGGCGGGTGACGCGTTCTTCTACAGCGGCAAGACCGTGCACGGCGGCGGCGCGAATGTCACCACCGACCAGTACCGCCGGGGGCTGGCCTTCGCGTTCAACCCCGGCTTCCTCACCGGCGAGGAGGCGTACCCCTTCCTCGTCGATATGGACATCGCGAAGCAGCTCTCGCCGCGTGTGCAGCGGATTCTCGGCTTCCGCTCCCAGTACCCCGTGGGGTCGCCTGGCCTGTGGCAGGTGGACTACAGCGAGCTCGGGGACTACCTCCAGCTCTGAAATGCCATCCGGCGCATCGGTCCATCTCGTGGCCCGCTGGGGAGCCGATGAGTTCCCTTCGGTAGGCCCGCTCACTGCCTGCAAGGAACTGTCATGGCGATCGAATCGTCCAGAACCGCGTTCGAGCGCACCCGCCGAAGTCTCGGCGGTGGCGTCAGCTCGGGTCTCCGGGCTGCGATGCGGCCCGTTCCGCTCTTCGTCGAGAGCGCGCGCGGCGCTCATGTCCGGGACCTGGACGGCGATCGCTACCTCGACTATGTGATGGCGTGGGGGCCGCTGGTCCATGGGCACAGCCACCCTCATATCGTCGACTCGGTGGCGCGAGTCATGACGTCGATGCAGGTCGTCGGAATGGGGCACCGCCTCGAATACGAGGCTGCGGAAGCGCTGCTCGAATCGGTGCCCGGTGCCGAACGTGTGGTGTGGACGAATACGGGGACCGAAGCGGTGCAGGTCGCCCTGCGGCTCGCGCGTGCAGCGACCGGCAGGCACCGGATCGTCAAGTTCGCGAAGGCCTATCACGGCTGGCAGGACAGCGTGTACGCGAGCATGGCCGCAGACGACACGAGCGAGGCTGCCGTTCCCGCCAGTCGTGGGCAGAGCCCCAACGCCTACGCCGATCTGATCATCAGCCGGTTCAACGACATCGCCGCGATCACCACGCTGCTCGCCGGCGCCCAGGAGCGCCGAATTGCCGCTGTGGTAGTCGATCCGGTGATGAGCAATGGCGGTGTGCTGATCCCGGTACCTGGTTTCCTCGAGACGCTGCGCGAGCTGTGCGACAGCTATGGCGTCGTGTTGATCTTCGACGAGGTCATTACAGGATTCCGGATCGCCCGCGGTGGCGCCGCCGAGAGATTCGGTGTGCGCCCTGATCTTTCGGTGTTCGGCAAGGCAATCGCGGGCGGGTTCACCCAGAGCGCGGTCGTGGGACGTGCGGACATCATCGATCTCGTGGAAGACGGTGTCACCCACGCAAGAACGTTCAACGGCAATCCGGTGGCGCTGGCGGCGGTGAAAGCGGCGATGGAATTGTCCGCGGCGCCAGGCGTGTACGAGAAGCTGGACGAGCTGGGAGCCGCTTTCGAGGAGGCGATCACCGACGTGTTGCGCTCGGCCGGAACCCCTGGCAGCCTCCGGCGCGTCGGATCGCTGCTGCAGTTCGTGCCTCGTGATCAGGCGACGAGCCTGCATGGCACCGGTGGGCTCTGGTCCGAGGTCACCGAGGGCATGCTCGAAGCCGGTGTCGTCTTCATGCCGTCCGGAAAGATCTTCCTCAGCACCGTCCACACGGTCGCCGACATTCAGGAAACGGCCGTGCGCCTGCGGCGAGTCCTTCAGCAGGTCTCTGCACGTTCGGTCCAGCGCGTTCTGCGATCGCCTCGGCCCGGTCGATAGCCGAGAATTCCTCATCATTTCCCGCTGCACAACAGGGTCACGGATCTTGGTGCGCCCATTTCGCAGCCCTGCGCCGCGAGCTGCGAACTAACCGCCGGGCGAGTCTCTGCACAATTCCGCGCCACCTTCTACTCGTGTGGCTGTGCGTGCCGCAAAAACCCGCAATTCACGAAAGTTCGGAAGTATTATGACAGCTCCAGATTCGCCGATCCCTGCGGCTGCGACGGGAAACGATTCAGAAGTAACCAGCGATGACTTTTCGTCGGCCGTCACGCTGAATCATGGCAGTTCTGCATTCATCTGGTCGTACATATTCGCGATCTTCGGTGTATGGACGGCCGTTCTGACCCCCACGATGATCACTCTGGCATTGCGGGTCGCGCAGGCCGACCCAGCCGACGCCTCCGTGACCTACTCGGCGATCGCAGCGATCGGCGCACTCGTATCACTGCCTGCGAGACCATTTTTCGGACGCCTGGCCGATATCACGATGTCACGCTTCGGCCGTAGGCGACCATGGCTGGTGCTCGCCGCCACCTCCATCCTGGTCGGCAACGGAATCGTGGCCGTTTCCGACAGCATCCCGGGTCTTGTCATCGGATGGATCATCGTGTCCGTTGCAGGAACGATCGGACTGACGGTGCTGTGGTCGATGATCGCCGATTCTATTCCGCCGGATCGTGCCGGTTTCGTGGCAGGTCTGGCAGGTGCGGCACAGGGCGTGGGGCTTATCGCAGGCACATTCATTGTCCGCATCACGCCCGGAATGACCGCTAGGCTTCTCATTCCGGCAGCTCTGGGCGCCGCACTCGTCCTGGTATTCGTGGCCATTCTTCGGGAAACCGATTTCGTGGGGCAGGCTCGCGCCAAATTCAGTTTCCGTGACTTCGTCCGGACCCTATATTTCGATCCGAGAAAGTCGCCCGACTTCGCCTGGTGCCTGGGCTCGATCTTCGGTGTCACGGTCGGCGCCGCAGTCGCGGCGACCTTCCTGGTCTACTTTCTGCAAAATGAGCTGAAGCTCGACGACGCGTCCCTGATACCTACGGTTTTCGAGGCCACCCTGATCATCAACGGGACGGCGTCGATCATCAGCCCCCTGGGCGGGCGAATCGCCGACCGGATCGGCCGACGCAAACCGGTGTTCGCGACCGCGGGACTGCTCGTCGCAGGGGGGTGCGCTGGCATGGACGTCGTCACCGAAGCTCCCGAATTCCTCGTCATCTGCGTCTTTTTCGGCATCGGATACGGCCTGTTGATCGGGCAGATGCTGGCCTTGGCGGCATCCACGATGACATCGTGGGAGAACGCGGCGCGCGATCTCGGACTGGTGGTGCTGACCCAGTCGGCGGCATTGATGGTCGCGCCCCTGGTGGCACCCATACTCCTGAGCATCGATGGCCCGAACAATTACCACGCGTTGTACGCGTTCGGAGCGGTGGCCGCCCTTCTCGGGGTGCCGGCGCTACTCGGCATCCGGCGTCGATGCTGAGCCCGAAGACCCCGAAAAGAAACCCACACAACAGAAACCCCTGAAACCCCGACGTGCGTAATGGACACACCCAAAACAGCTGTGCACGACACCGGTAGATCATCTTTTAGCAGGTCAGTGCATATGGAGTGTGTAACCGAATAGTTACCCCGGCGAGCTGTGCGACCTCCTCGCGCCGCAGTCCCGGTGTGCGGCGCCGCCCGGCCGGCGCGAGCCCGACCTCGGCGGGCGCGAGCCGCTCTCGGCGACTGCGGAGGAATTCGCGCAGCTGTTCCCTACGCCGGTGCGCGTCGTTGGTCATGAGAAACAGTAACAACGCGCACCGACTCGGCGACGCTACAGCGCCCCGCGCGGTCACGCACCGCGCATGTCGACGTTTCGCATCGTGACCAACGCTGTCGCGCACAATGTTTCGCTACCCTGATCGACGCCGAAGACGTCGGCGGCCGCGACGGTGATCGCCTTGCCGGGCTTCAGCACGCGTCCGCGGGCCACCAGATACTCGCCGCGCGCCGGTGCGAGAAGTTTGACGGTGTAGTCGACCGTCATGTTCACCCAGCCGGTCGGTAGTAGCGTGCCCGCCGCGGATCCACCGGCGAAGTCCGCGAGCGAACCGATCACACCGCCCTGGAAGTTGCCGTTGTGCTCGGTCAACTCCGTGCGATAGGGCTGGACGATCTCCACCTCGCCGCGCTCCACGCGCCGGAACGAGAACCCCAGGTGCCGCGCCGCCGGCATGCTGAGGACGACGGCCTGCACGAGCTGTGCGAACTCCGGATTCTCCGCCTGCTGCCCACTCACCACTCGGTTCCTCTCGGGCGCTACCCACGCTCTCCGGCCGGAATCGGAGGAGAGATGCCGACAACAACGACACTCGCCACTCTAATTTAAACTTGACGTCAACTTCAAGTCATGGCTCCCGCGAGGTCGCTTTCCGGAGCATGCGGCCCGGTGACCACGTCGTCATCGAAGAGGCGCGGCCTGGTCACCGCTCATCTGACGACATACGCGCCGCAGAGCTGACGACGACGTCCGGGGAAAGTGCTGTGCCGCAAACAGCATCGGTCACCACGCGAGCGGCGACCGACCTGTCCCTCCCCGCGGCTATCGGCCTACCACAGCCAGCCGTGGAAACCGTCGTAGTTACCCCAGCCGAACCAGCATTGCGGGTACAGCCAGTTGAATCCCCAATTGCAGGGATTCCCGTACCAGCCGGTGTCGTGGGCCACCTGAACCGCCGGTGCTCCGGCCGGCTGTTCGGCCAGAGCCGGCGCGGCAGGCAGTATCGGCGCGACCGCGATGGCGGTCACCATGAGCACTCGCGCCGCGGTTCGATGCACTGTCCCCATCATGTCGATCACTCTCCGTATTGCGCGCTGCGCGCACGCGATCCACAGGATTCTCGTGCCCCGACTCGTGGACCGTGCCTTCGATTGAACGCCGTTCCCGCGTCCGACTCAACGGTTCGAACGCATTTCAGATCATTTTCCGGAACTCTCGGACCCCGGCACATCGTCGTGACCCTAGGTCACGATCCGCAGCGGGTGCTCGATCAGCTCCTTCAGTTGGGCGAGGAATTGGGCGGCGACGGCGCCGTCGATGGCGCGGTGGTCGGCAGACATGGTGACACGCAGGACCTTTCGGCTCACGACCTCGTCACCGTCGAGTCGCAGTTCGTCGGTGGCGGCGCCGATCGCGAGGATGGCGGCTTCGGGCGGATTGATGACGGCGGTGAAATGCTCGATGCCGTACATGCCGAGGTTGGAGAGAGTGAAGGTGCCGCCGGTCATCTCCTCGGCGCGGAGTTTGCGGTCGCGCGCGCGTTCGGCCTTGTCGCGGGTTTCGGTGGCGATGGCCGACACCGTTTTGCGGTCGGCGTCGCGAATGACCGGGACGAGCAGGCCGGCGGGGGTGGCGACGGCGACGCCGAGGTGAATGCCGTGGTGGCGGCGCAGGGTGTCACCGGCGAAGGAGACGTTGACCGCGGGGTTGGCGCGCAGTGCCGTGGCGACGGCTTTGACGAGCAGATCGTTGACGCTGACCTTGCCGGCCCCGGTGTCGGCGAGTGTCTCGTTGATCCGGGTGCGGAAGGCGAGGAGTTCGGTGACGTCGATAGCGCTGGTCAGGTAGATGTGTGGCGCCTGCTGTTTGCTCTCGGTGAGGCGAGTGGCGGACACGCGCTGGATGCTGGACAGCGGGATTTCGTCGTAGTCGCCGGTCGCCGGGGTGCCCGGTGCCGTGTGTTCCGGCGTGGCGGTCGTTTGCGCAATATCGGAAGTACTTGCCGCGTGGGCGTTTTCGACGTCGAGTCGGGTGATGCGCCCGCCGGGGCCGGTTCCGGTGACGGTCGTGATATCGACACCGAGTTCCTGCGCGATCTTGCGCGCCAGCGGCGAGGACTTGCGACGGGTAGCGTCGGCGGCCGATTGCGGAGCAGTCACCGCTGGCGTCGCGGTGTCGGCCGGGGCCGATACTGCCTGGTGCGCGGTGTGCTGTCGTGCCGATGCATTGTCGGCCGAGGCCGGTTCCGGCTGCTGTTCGATACTCTGCCGTGCCGTCGGGGTCTCGGCCTGCTGGCCAGGTGCCGAAGACGACGCCGCAGCGGTCCCACTGCCATCGCCGAGAATGGCGATGGGTTCGCCGATCGGCACGCGGGTTCCGGGTGCGGCGATGATGCGTTCGAGGATGCCGTCGTCGTAGGCCTCGAGTTCCATCAGGGCCTTGTCGGTTTCGATTTCGGCGAGTACTTCGCCGCGGGTGACGGTGTCACCGACCTGTTTGAGCCAGGTGGCGACGACGCCGTCTTCCATGGTGTCGGAGAGGCGGGGCATGGTGATGTCGGACAACGATCTTTCCTCTCAGCGTCGCTTGCCCACGGCCGCAAGGGTTTCGACGGCGGCGGTGTAGAGCGATTCGACGGACGGCAGGGCCAGCTTCTCCAGCGGCTTGGCGTAGGGGAGCGGCACTTCGGCCATGGCGACGCGGCGCACGGGGGCATCCAGATAGTCGAAGGCGCCGTCGGAGATCGAGGCCGCGATTTCGGCGCCGATGCCGTAGGTGAGCCAGTCGTCCTCGCCGACGACCGCGCATCCGGTGCTGCGGACCGAGCGGACGAGGGTGTCGCGGTCGAGCGGGCGCAGGCTGCGCAGGTCGATCACCTCGGCGGAAATACCCTCGGCGGCAAGCCTTTCCGCGACCTGGGTGCAGACCGTGGCCATGCGGGAGTAGCCGATCAGCGTGATGTCGGTGCCCTCGCGGGTGACGGCGGCCTTGCCGATCTGCGCGGGCGGAAGATCGTCCGGCACGTCGCCTTTGGTGTTGTAGAGCGACAGGTTCTCCAGGAACAGCACCGGATCGTCGTCGTCGATGGCGGCTTTGAGCAGAGCGCGGGCGTCGGCGGGAGTGCTGGGCGCGACGACTTTGAGACCGGGCACGAACGCGTAGTACAGCTCGATGTTCTGCGAGTGGGTGGCGCCGAGTTGTTGTCCGCCGCCGCCCGGGGTGCGGATGACCATCGGCACGCTGGTCTGCCCGCCGAACATGCCGTAGATCTTGGCGGCGTGATTGACGATCTGATCCAGCGCGAGCAGCGAGAAGTTGATCGTCATGATCTCCACGACCGGGCGCAACCCCAGCATGGCGGCGCCGATGGCCGCGCCGACGAATCCTTCCTCCGCGATCGGGGTGTCGCGAACTCGCTTGTCGCCGAATTCGTTCAGCAGTCCGGCGGTGATCTTGTAGGAGCCTTCGAAGACGCCGATCTCCTCACCGATGAGGAAGATGTCGTCGTCGCGGCGCATTTCCTCGCGCAGGGTCTCGCGCAGCGCTTCGCGGTAGGTCATGACAGGCACGGGATGATCCTCAGGCGGTGAAGAGCGGGTCTGCGGGCAGGCGGCGGGAATCGCCGAGCACCGGGGTGGCGTAGGTGTAGTCGAACAGACTCGACGGCTCCGGATGCGGACTGGTGTCGGCGAACTCGACGGCGGCGGCGACCTCGGCGATGATCTCCGCGTCCAGGGCGGTGGCCGAATCCTCGCTGAACACACCGGCTTTCAGCAGTGCACTCTGCCAGATCTCGATCGGGTCGTGGGATCGCGCCGCCGTCACCGTTTCCTCGGTGCGGTATTTCGCGGGATCGACCACCGAGTGCCCTTTCAAGCGGTGGCTGACCGCTTCCAGCAGGGCCGGCTTTCCCTCCCGCCGCGCGGCCTCGATCAACTCGCCGGCGGTATCGCGGACGGCGAGGACATCGGTGCCGTCGACGCGTTCGCCGCGCATGCGGTAGGCGGCGGCGCGTTTGAACAGATCGGGTTCGGCGGAGGACTTCTCGACGGTGGTGCCCATGCCGGTCTGGTTGTTGACCACCAGGAACACAATCGGCAGATTCCACAGCGCGGCCAGGTTCAGCGATTCGTGAAAGGCGCCGATATTGGTTGTGCCCTCACCCATTTGGCAGACGACGACGTCGTCGCCGCCGCGGTAGTCGATCGCCAGGGCCGCGCCGACGGCCAGCGGCACCTGGCCGCCGACGATGGCGTAGCCGCCGAGCAGCCGGGTCTGGGTGTCGTACATGTGCATCGATCCGCCCCACCCTTTGGAGGTGCCGGTGGAGCGGCCGTACAGTTCGGCCATGACCCGGCCGGGTTCGATGCCCTTGGCGAGGGCGTAGCCGTGTTCGCGGTAGTTGGTGAACAGATAGTCGGTGGGCCGCATCGCCGCGCCGAGCCCGACCACGGTGGCCTCTTCGCCGAGGTTGAGGTGGCAGTAGCCGCCGATCCTGGCCTGCTGATAGCTCTGCGCGGTGCGCTCCTCGAATCGGCGCACGAACAGCATGTCGCGATACAGCTTCCGCAGTGTGCCGGGGTCCTCGGCCGCCACTCGTGCGTCGAATGATGCTGTCTGGGAGTCGGTTCGGTCGGCCAGCAGAGCTTCACTCCCGGCCGTCTCGGTGGTCGCGACCGGTCGTATCGGTGCGCGCCGGGTCGACGTGCGCGTCGTCTTCTGTGGGGTTGTGGTAGTCACGGTGGTGCTCCTCAACGTGAACGCGGCGCGATGTGGATCGGCAGGCCGAGCCCGGTCAGGGCTGCCTCCATACCGATCTCGCCGAGGGTGGGGTGGGCGTGGATGGTGTCGGCGAGTTCGTCGAGCGTCGCTTCGAGCGATATCGCCAGTGCCCCTTCGGCCATCAGGTCGCTCGCGGAAGGGCCGATGATGTGCACGCCGAGCACTTCCCGATAGCGTGCCCCGGCGACGATCTTGCAGAAGCCCTGGGTCTCGCCGAGCGCTTCGGCTCGCCCGAGTGCGGCGAACGGGAACTTCGCGATGACCACCTCGTGGCCGCCGGCGCGAGCCGCGTCCTCGGTCAGGCCGACGCTCGCGATCTCCGGATGGGTGAACGTCGCCGCGGGGATGACGGTGTAGTCGATGTGGGCGTCGTGACCGGCGATGACGTCGGCGGCGGTGAGCCCCTGATGGGACGCCACGTGGGCCAGCAGCGCCTTGCCGGTGACATCGCCGATGGCGTAGACGTTCTCGACCGTGGTCCGCAGCCGGTCGTCGACCGGAATGAAACCTCGTGCGTCGGTATCGAGTCCGGCGTATTTCAGGTCGAGATCGGCGGTGTTCGGCCGTCGTCCCACACCGACGAGCACGATGTCGGCCGCAATTTTCCGAGTCGTCGCGCCGTTCACGTCGACCTCCAGCGCATCGCCGGTCCGGTCGATGCCGGTGACGGTGCAGCCGGTCAGGACGGTGATGCCGCGCTCGGTGAACGAGCGGCCCAGCGCGGCGCCGATCTCGGTGTCCTCCGCGGGAACCAGCAGGTCCTGCATCTCCACGACGGTCACTTCGGCGCCGAAGGCGGCGAACAGGCCGGCCCATTCGACGCCGACCGCGCTGCCGCCGATGACGAGCAGCCGCCGCGGCACCTCGGTCAACCCGAACGCGCCGTCGGAGGTGATCACGCCGGGCAGGTCGGCGCCCGGCACGGGCAGGGCCGCGGGCACGGACCCGGTCGCGACGATCACGTCGGTGGCCGTCACGGTTCGCGTCGGGGTGCCGGTGGGGGCGGCCGCGTAACGCGGACCGTCGGTGAAGACCGGCGAGGGACCCGGCTCGAATACCTCGACCGTGGTCGGTCCGGTGAAACGGGCATGCCCCTCGATCACGGTGACGCCGTTGGCCCGCAGCAGCCCGGCCACGCCGCCGGTCAGTTTGCCGACTATCCCGTCCTTGCGCCGGCGGACGGCCGCGAAGTCGAACCGCACATTGTCGGCCTGCACACCGAAATCTGCTGCGGCGCTCAGTGTTTCGAATACCTCCGCCGAGCGCAGCATGGCCTTGGTGGGGATGCAGCCCCAGTTCAGGCACACCCCGCCCGGGCGTTCCTTCTCGACCACGGCGACGTGCAGGCCGCGCTGGGCCGCGCGGATCGCCGCGACGTACCCGCCCGGCCCGCCGCCGATGATCAAGAGATCGAATTCCGGCACTTGTGGTGCTCCTCGTCCTGAATCGCGTGACCCGAATCCGGTTGCGGTGTGGGCCATCAGGTCTGGAGTCTTATCCGCGCACGGACGGCGGACAATTCTCGGCAAGCCCAGGTTTTGCGATCCGGAATTGGGCGCTGCGCCCAATGTCGCTTGCGGCTGCGCCGGGCCAAACGTTCAGTCGGTGGGGCGTTCGAGCAGGTCGTACGCGGTGAGCGCGAGGGCGAGTTCGAATTGGTGGCGCTGGCCTTCCAGTGGGCGCCCGAGCAGCGTCGCGGCGCGCTGGAGCCGGTTGATGACGGTGTTGCGGTGGCAGTGCAACAGCGGTGCGGCGTGCGCGGCCGAGCAGTTCTCGGCCAGCCAGACCGTCAGCGTGCGCAGCAGGATGTCGCGCTCTCTGGCGGGCAGCGCCAGAATCGGGCCCAAGCATCGCTGGACCAATCGCTGCGCCAGATCGGGCGCGCGCACCAGCAGGGCCTCCGGGTAGCGATCGTCCAGCAGCGTGAGAGTGGGTTCGCGGCCTCGCGGCGCGGTATCGAGTGCGAGCGTGGCCAGTGCGTGGGCGACGTCGATCTCGGCCAGACCGTCGACCGCTGGGGACAGACCCGCGCGTCCGAGCACGAGCGGACCCAGCAGCTCCGCCACCTGCTGCGGCGAATGCTGTTCCAGCGCGACGATACCGACCGTGTGGTCGCCCCGATCGTGGCGGACCGAACGAATCCCCATGGCCGCCAACGCACTTTCGGTGCCCAGCCGCAGCGGCTGTTCCCCGCGAGCGACGACCACCAGGTAGTCGCCGCCGGCGGGGAGGTCGAGTTCCCGCGCCGCATACGCCGCGAAAGCGGCGTCGCGGCCACGCCCGGAGAGGACATCTTCGATCAAAGCATGGCGGCGGCGCTCGTCGCGTCGGACCCGGTCGAGTTCGGCACCGCGATAGGAGGTCACCAGCGCCGAGGACATCCCGTCGACAACCGCCCACATGGCGGTCCCGATTTCACGGAAATCGGCGGGTGACATATCGCCGGCACGATCCATCAGCGCTTCCCACACGATGCGCCCGCCCAGACGGAAGGTGCGCTGCATGGCCTCGAGCGGAACACCCTGCGCGGCGCGCTGCCGGCCGATCGCGGCGGCCACATCGTCGCGCTCGGCGCCGGCCCCCTTCGCCGCGAGCAACTCCAGCACCCGCGTCAGGAACCGCCGGCATCCCTCCTGCAGATCCGTTCTGCTCACCGCCGAATAGTCGGTCCACTCCGGATTGTCGGTGAACACCGCCGCCATGAGCCGGGCGGTGAGCTCGGCGATATCGCTCCCGCACGCCCTCGCCAACTCCGCGGAGTCGGGCACGGGTTCGGGGATTTCTGCGGGCGCCACGACGGCCACAGTACGTCGAAAGGGGATGCGCAGAGGACGCCGGTCGGTCGGCACGGTGACGGTTTCGGCAGCCCGATGTGAGGTAGCACCAGCCCTTCGTGACCGCTTGGCGGTGCCCGGCTGGCGTTCACCGTCACGTTCGGTGGCGCCCGGTGGTGACCTGGCTGATCCACATCGACACCAGCGACCCTGGCGATGTGTCCACCGGCGGAACTCATCTGCACCATTACCTGTGGGGGCTGGTGCTGCACTCGCCGCGCCCCTCGACAGAAAGCGATGCCGCGCATGACATTCGACGATTCCGCACCGGCCGCCCGGCCGACGCGAATACGACGACTCTCCGGTGGCGCCGTTTTCGAGTGCGGCTTCCGCGCTCCGGCCTATCGGTTCGGTCGCTCGTTCTCGGAAGTGATCGCGGCGCTGTGGTCGCGTAGAGCGCCGACTATGGCGGTCAGGACGCGGTGCGTGGCCTGCAGGTCGGAGTCGGGGAGGGCGGCGAGTGCGGTTCGGGTTCGTATGCCGATGGGGGTGAAGAAGCCCGCGGCCACGGTCATGCCGTGGTCGCTGTAGTGCAGGAGCACGCGGCGTTTGTCGGTGTCGTCGGCTTCGCGTTCGATATGGCCCGACTCGATCATGCGCTCGATCAAGTAGGTGATCGCGCCGGGGGAGACGCCCAGCAGCGCCCCGAGTCGTCCGGCGGTCAGGGGCGTTCCTTCCGCGTCGGCGGTGGCGATATGCATGAGGGCACGGAAGTCGTTGGGGCGCAGATCGTTCGAATGGGCGAAGAGGTGCGAGATCTGATCCGAGACGGCGCTGAGTGCGCGGATGTCGCGGGCGATCGCCGTCTCGAGTGCGTCGCGGTCGCGCTCGGTGGGCGCCGCGTCGGTCGAGCGCTCGGTCACCGCTGTCTCCCTTCTCCCGCCGGTGGGCGTGCACACAGGGTAATCGGACGGCGGGCCGAACCCTTTGCAAACTATTTCAGTTTCTGAAATAGTTCCGGGATGGGCGGATGGGATCGATATGCGCAGATCGTCTCCGGACGGAGAGGGTGGCTCGTCCTCGTGGCGATGGTTGTCGCCGCCGTCGCGGTGCTCGGCTTGTCCGGTGGGGGCGAGTCGGGTGGCTCGGCGCCGAACTCGTTACCCGACGACGCCGAATCCGCGCAGGTGCAGCGGTTGCTGCGGCAGTTTCCCGGCGGGGATTCGGCGGCGGCGGTCCTGATCGTCACCCGCGCCGACGGCGAAGTCCTCACCTCCGGCGACCGAGCGCAGGCCGAGGCCGCGCTGGCCCGGATTCGTTCCGGCGCGAGTGGGCCGGGTCTCGTGCTGTCGCCCGACCAGCGCGCCGCACTCGGGCAGACACCGATTCCGTCCGAGCTCAACGGCTTCGCCCTGACCGACCGGATCGATGAATTGCGCACGGCCGCGCGGGCCGGCGCACCCGCCGACCTACAGGTGCGAATCACCGGCGGCCCGGCCTTCGGCGCCGATATCGCCGACTCCTTCTCCGGCGCCAACACCCTGTTGCTCGCGGTCACCGCCGCCGTGGTGATGGTGCTGCTGATAGCGACCTACCGTTCCCCGGTGCTGTGGCTGATTCCGCTGTCGGTGGTGGCGGTCGCCGACCGGGTCGCCTCCGCGGCGGGAAACGCGCTCGCCCAGGTGAGTGGTCTGACGTTCGACGGTTCGACCGCAGGAATCACCAGCGTGCTGGTATTCGGGGCGGGCACGAACTACGCGTTGCTACTGGTGTCCCGCTATCGCGACGAGTTGTATCGGAGCGAGGACCACCGGGCCGCGCTGCGGATCGCCGCGCGGCGAGCCGGGCCCGCGGTGCTCGCCAGCAACCTCACGGTCGTGCTGGCCCTGTTGATATTGCTGCTCGCGCTGCTGCCCAATACCCGCGGTCTGGGCGCTTTCGGTGCACTGGGGCTGGTGATCGCTGCGGTCTTCGTCCTCGTCGCGCTGCCTCCCGCGCTGGCGCTGTGTGGACGAAAGGTGTTCTGGCCGTTCATTCCCCGAGTCGACGGTCATGACACCGCGACCTCCGGCGCCTGGCATACCGTCGCGGAAAAGGTCGTACGGCGACCGGCGACGGTGGCCGGCGTCTTCCTGGTGGTCGCGGCCGCCTGTGCCGCCGCGCTGCCGTTCGCTCATGTCGGCCTCGCGCAGTCCGAGCAGTTCCGCGTACACGCGGAATCGGTCGACGGCCTGCGGGCTGTCAGCGAGCATTTCTCCTCCGGCGCAAGCGATCCCGCGATCGTACTGGCGCGCACCGAAACCGCGCCGCAGGTGCAGGCGGTCCTCGACGGCACCCCGGGCGTCGTGCGCGCGACCCCCGCCGGCGTTTCGGACAACGGGTCGACGCGCTGGTCGGTGATCCTGGACGCCCCACCGGCCTCCGACGCGGCATTCGCCGATGTGAGTCGCCTGCGCACCGCACTGTCCTCGGTGCCCGGCGCCGAGGCGCTGGTCGGTGGCTCCGACGCCGTCGCCATGGACACCCGGGACGCGGCCCGGCGCGATCAGCACCTGATCATTCCGCTCATTCTGGTGGTCGTCCTGCTGGTACTCCTGGTGCTGTTGCGGGCACTGCCGGCCGCGATACTGCTGGTCGCGGTCACGGTGCTCAGCGCCCTGGCCGCGCTGGGGATCGGAAGCCTGCTCAGCACTTACGTTTTCGGGTTCCCGGCATTGGATACCAACGTGCCGCTGTTCGCCTTCCTGTTCCTGGTGGCGCTCGGTGTCGACTACACGATCTTCCTGGTGACGCGAGCACGCGAGGAGACGCCCGGCCACGGCGTGACCGGCGGCATCGTCCGCGCGGTCGGCTCCACGGGCGGGGTGATCACCAGCGCCGGAATCGTGCTGGCGGCAGTGTTCGCCGTCCTCGGCGTCCTCCCCCTGATCACGCTGACCCAGTTGGGCATCGTGGTCGGCGTCGGAATCCTGCTCGACAGCTTCGTCATCCGCACCCTGGTGATCCCCGCCCTGTTCGCCCTGATCGGTCCGAGAATCTGGTGGCCGGGGCGCTGGATACGTGGTGCGGCGCCGGCCGATTCCGGACCGCCGGCCTCGTCGGTCGCCGCGAGCGCGTCGACGTCGGAACAGAGCCGTTGAGCTGAGGCCTTGCAGCCGCGCAGGTCCTTACGGCATGCCGCCGTCGGAGCGGAGGATCGATCCGGTGGTGTAACTGGAGGCGTCGGAAGCGAGAAACACTGCGGCTCCGACGATTTCACTGGGCTGGCCGATGCGTTGGAGGGCGTGGGCGGCGAACGGGTTGTCCTCCGGCCAACTCGAGTCGCGGATCGTCGAGAATCCCTCGCAGACTGAGCTTTCCGACCTTCCCGGTGGTCCATTGAATGACGCGCACGTGATCGACCTTTCGAGCTGCCGGTGGTGTCGGCCAGGTGAGAATGCGATTCTCTTATACGAAAATTAGCATCACGCATGCTGTGGGGCAAGGTCCGGCAAGCTCTCGGCAGCGGGTACTGCACTGCGTGCCGGCGGACCGGTGATGCCCGATCAGCGTGGTTGAGCCGACACCTCTGCCGGGTGGGCTTCGGTCAGTTCCGCCAGTGCGGACTGGAGGTCGTCGACGATTTCGGCGGTGTCGGGGGCGGGGACGTCCTGCCAACCGGGGCCTGCCAGCAGGACGCGGGCGCCGCGGCCGGCGCAGGTGCGCACGGCCGAGAGGAGGGCGGTCGATTCCTGTTGTGACCACAGCACCGCTACCGACTCCGGCACGCTGCGATCCAGGGCGTCGCCGAGGGCGGGGGTGGGGACGTTGGGGCCGAGCATGGTGGCCGGGACGTCGCGCTCGGCGAGGGCCGCGCGCAGGACCTCGAGTGGCAGGGAGTGCGCTTCACCGCTGGTGCAGGCGAGCAGTACCGGGGTGGCGGGCGCGTTGGCCGGTGGCGGGACCGCGCGGTGCAGTGCGGCCGTAATGCACCAGGACAGCAGGTGTTCGACGTCGATGCATCCGATGCCCGCCCCTTGCTGCTGGACGATCTCGGCGAAGGCCGGGCGGCACAGTCGATCCCAGGTGTCGACCACGCCGAAGGCGCGAATGTGGGCGAGCAGCAACGACTGCAGTGTGGTGGGGTCGGAGGCGAAGGCGGCTTCCAGGAGTGACGCGTGGTCTCCGGCGACCGGCAATGGTCCGCGCACGTACTCGGCCGCCCGCGCCGGGCTCGATCCGCCTCGGACGAGTACGACCATGCGCTCGAGCCGGGCGATATCGGCCTCGGAGTACAGGCGGTGGCGACCGCGCCGATGCTGGGAGGGGCCGATGCCGTAGCGCTGATTCCAACTGCGCAGTGTCGCGGTGGGGATGCCGATGCGCTCTGCGACGGTGCGTACCGAGAATCCGGTCGCGTCGTTGTCGGGAGGCGAGGCATCGGACATGACGATCATTCTGCCTTTCGCGGGCATGGGCACCGCAACGTCACAGTGCTGCGGCACCCGCGCGGTGGGGGTGATGCGTGGGCGGCACCTCCAGTATGCATCGATTACGCATCGATTGCTGTAGGATCGTCTGTGTCGTCGAACCCATGCTCATCGAACAGAGGAGTCGCAGGTGCTCGAACATCGTTCGCAGGTAGATCGGCCCGATGGCTTCGAGGGGAAGGGGGCGGGAACGCTGAGCGGTGCCCTTCGCCGTGTGACCGCGTTCGCTGCGGCAGCGATGCGCCCGGCTCGGCTGGCCGGTGTCGCTGTCTCGGCGATGGTCGTGTTCGGCGCCGTCGCGGCACCCGCAGGTGCGAGTCCGGCGGCCGGTCCGGCTCCCGTTCCCGCGCTGGATCTGAGCCGTTACGTCGGCATGTGGTATCAGGTCGCCGCAGTTCCGCAGTATTTCAATCTCGTCTGCGCCCGCGATACGCGCGCCGAATACGCGGCACTGCCGAACGGTGATGTGTCGGTGCATAATTCGTGCACCACCTGGTCGGGTACGGGAAACGAGATCCAGGGTGCGGCGCGCGTGGTCGATCCGGTGACGGGAGCACAATTGCGCGTCGCGTTCCCGGGAGTGCCGACGCAGGAAAGCCTGGACGGTCCGCCCAACTATGTCGTGACCGCACTCGGTCCGGACTACTCCTGGGCCCTCGTCACGGACCCCTACCGGATCTCCGGATTCGTGCTCTCCCGCACGCCCGCACTGGATGCGGACCAGTGGAACCAGGTCGTCGCAGCGATCGTGGCGGCTGGTGAGCAACCCTGCCTGTACCTGACCTCGCCGGTGACGGGTGGACGCGGCGACATCACCCCACTGTGCCGGCTGTGAGCCCGGCTCGGTGCGTACAAGCCTTGGCCGCTCCGGTGAGTGGAGGTGAGTAGCGATGGGTGTGGCGATAGCTTTGTTCACTCGTGATCTGCGGGTTCACGACAATCCGATGCTGACCGCGGCGCAGCGTGCCGGCGATGCGGTGGTTCCACTGTTCGTCCTCGACGAATCGTTGGTCACGGGCTCGGAGGCCGCACCCAACCGGGTGCGATTTCTCGCCGCGGCGCTGGACGAACTCGACGGCGAATTACAAACGCGCGGTGGGCATCTCGTTCTACGACGCGGCAAGGTGGTCGACGAGGTCGAGCGGATCGTCGCCCAGACGCAGGCGGAGTCGGTCCACCTCGCGGCCGAAGTCAGCTACTACGGCAAACGACGCGAGTCCGCCCTGCGTGACAGGCTCGAATCCCACGGTTGCCAGGTGCATACGCACGCTGCCACGGTGACCAGTGTCGACCTCGACGCGATCGAGCCGAGCACCGGACGCGATCATTTCGCGGTGTTCACGCCGTACTTCCGGCGCTGGGAAAGCGCTCGCCATCGGCGTCCGCTGCCGCCGCCCGCAGACCTCGAGGTGCCGCGGCTGGACGGTGAACAACCGGATCTCGATGAACTTCGCACCGTGCGGACCTCACCGAACCTGCGCGTCGGCGGTGAGACCACCGGGCGAAAGATGTTGCGCCGCTGGCTGTCCGATGGGGTCACCGCGTATGACGAGGCCAATGATGACCTCGCCGCCGACGCCACCTCACACCTGTCGCCGTACCTGCATTTCGGATGCCTGTCCGCCGCGGAGGTGGTGTCGAGGCTGGACATGTCGGACCCGGGCGCGCACAGTTTCGCCCGGCAATTGGCCTGGCGCGACTTCCATCATCAGGTGCTGGCCGCCCGGCCCGCGGCGGCGTGGTCCGATTACCGCTCGGGTCCGGTCGAGATCCGCGAGGATGAACAGGCCTTCGAGGCGTGGACGCACGGTCGCACCGGTTTTCCGATCGTCGACGCGCCGATGCGCCAACTGCGTGACGAAGGGTGGATGCCGGGACGCGCGCGGCTGATCACCGCATCGTTCCTGGCCAAAACCCTTCGGCTGGATTGGCGAATCGGCGCAGCCCATTTCCGGTGCTGGCTGGTCGACGGTGATGTGGCGAACAACCAGATGAACTGGCAGTGGGTTGCGGGCACCGGAACCGACACCCGCCCCAATCGCACGCTCAATCCACTGCGGCAAGCGCACCGTTTCGATCCGGAGGGTGAGTACGTCCGCCGCTGGCTGCCCGAACTCGTCCACCTGTCCGGCGCGGCGGTGCACCGCCCGTGGCGCGAGGACGTCGACAATGCGATCTATTCGGCGCCGATCGTGGAAGTGCCCGGCATGTAATCGATGCGGTGATCAGGAGACGGTATGCGATGTGTGGTGTTCGGTGCGACCGGCTACATCGGTGGCCGGTTGGTGCCCGAGCTACTGGCCGCGGGGCACGAGGTGCGGGTGCTGGCCCGCACCCCGGCCAAACTCGACGACGCCGCCTGGCGCGACAGCGTGGAAGTCCTGCGCGGTGATGTGCTCCGCGCCGACGATGTGGCCGCGGCATGCGCCGACACAGATGTGCTCTATTACCTGGTGCATTCGCTGACGCGAACGGATTTCGGCGATGTCGACCGCCGCGCGGCGACACTGGTCGCCGAGCAGGCGGCCCGGGCGGGGGTACGCCGGATCGTGTATCTGGGCGGCATCGTTCCGCCCGGTCAGCGACTGTCGCGGCACCTGTCCTCCCGTGCCGAGGTCGGGCGAATCCTGCTCGCGGGATCGGTTCCGGCGATAGCGATGCAGGCCGCGGTGATCATCGGATCCGGTTCGGCCAGTTTCGAAATGCTGCGGTATCTCACCGAACGGCTGCCGGTGATGGTCACGCCGCGCTGGGTGCGCAACCGCATCCAGCCGATCGCGGTGCGCGATGTGCTGTACTACCTGACGCGGGCGGCCGAACTACCGTCGGATGTGCGCGGCGCCTTCGATATCGGTGGTCCGGATGTGCTCACCTACGAACAGATGATGCGTGACTACGCCGAAGTGGCGCGGCTGCCGCGGCGCGTGATCGTCCCGGTCCCGGTGCTCACCCCGTGGCTGTCGGCGCAGTGGGTCAATCTCGTCACCCCGGTGCCCAAGGCGATCGCGGTGCCGCTGATGGAATCGCTGGTCAACGACGTGGTCTGCGAAGACCACGCAATCGCCGAGCACATCCCCGACCCGGCGCGCGGATTGATCGACTACCGAACCGCGGTGGAACTGGCGTTGACCCGCATCCGCGACCTCGACGTCCCCACCCGCTGGTCGGATGCCGACCAGCTCGGTCGTGAACCGTCGTCCCCGCTGCCCACCGATCCCGCGTGGTCGGGCGGTTCCCTCTACGTCGATGTGCGAGAACGCCACACCCGCGCCGATCCGGCGACGTTGTGGGCGGTGATCGAATCCATCGGCGGCGAATACGGCTGGTATTCGTTTCCTCTGGCGTGGTCGTTGCGCGGCTGGATCGACCGGCTCGCCGGCGGTGCCGGATTACGCCGGGGGAGACGCGATCCGCATCGGCTGCATGCCGGCGAGGCGCTGGACTGGTGGCGGGTGGAACGCATCGAACGCCCGGGCACCCTCGTGTTGCGCGCGGAAATGCGGGTGCCGGGGCGGGCGTGGCTGGAGCTGAGCGTGGACACGGATGCGCGGGGCACGGTCTACCGGCAGCGGGCCGTATTCGACCCGCACGGCCTGGCCGGTCACCTGTACTGGAAGGCGATCGCTCCCTTCCACGCGCTCATCTTCGGCGGAATGACCCGCAACATCACCGGAGCGGCCGAAGAGGCTGTGTCCCAGTCGGTTTCATAGCACCGCCAACGCGGCTCCGAGCCCGGACGGCAGCGGCGAGACCGCGGGTTCCCACCGCGGCACGTCGCGGAATACCGACGCGGGCACGATGAACGAAGATGTCGAAGTCCAGGCTCTCGATGCGATCCAGGATCTCCGAATAGAGGGTGAGCGCGGCGGTGACGCACGGGCGCGACCGCGGATCGAGCAGGGCGATACCGGCCCTGGCGTACTCGTAGATGCCGCGAGTGTGGGCGTGCTGGGCGATCAGGGCACGCCGGACTCGGGCGTCGGTGCGGCGGTGCGCCTGGCACCACAGCAGCAGATCGTGGTCGACGCCGTGGGCGGCCAGTTCGTCCGCCGGCAGATACACCCGATCCCGGACCAGGTCCTCGTCCACATCGCGCAGAAAGTTGGTGAGCTGGAAGGCCTTTCCGAGCGCGGCGGCGTAGGGGGCGGCCTCGTCCACCGGGCACACCGTGCCCAGCACCGGCAGCACCTGTAATCCGATGACTTCGGCGGAACCGTAGACGTAGTGGTCCAGCGCGCGCCGATCCGGATAGTCGGTGACGGTGAGATCCATGCGCATCGACTCCAGGAACGAGTCGAACAGCGACGCAGCGATGCGGTAGGAGTGTGCCGTGTGCAGCACGGCCGGGAGGACCGCGTCGGCATCGGCGTCCTCGGTGGTGAACTGCGTGGCCAGCGCAGCCAGTCGAGCCGCGCGTTCGGTGACCGGGCGGCTCGGATCGATGTCGTCGAGGATGTCGTCGGCGCGGCGGGCGAAGCCGTAGAGCGCGTGGATCGCCGGACGCTGATCGGGGGCGAGTAACCGGGTGGCGAGGAAGAAGGTCTTGCCGTGGCGTGCGTTGAGCGTCCGGCAGGCGCGATAGGACCGCTGCAACTGCGTATCGGTGCGGCCGTTGTCGATGAAAGCGATGGGGGACATGAGTTTCCGATCAGCGGACGAGGGCGGCGGCCCGTGCGGTAAGCGCAGGAGCGGGTCGGCGTGCGGGACGTGGCGAAGAAATCGGCCCGGTGACGCGGTCCGCGGCGAGCCGCCCGGAGATCAGCACGGGCGGTATGCCCACGCCGGGGACGGTGCTGCCGCCGGCCAGCACCACGTTCTCGAGGCCGCGGATCATATTGGACGGGCGGAAGGGGCCGGTCTGAGTGACGGTGTGCGCCAACGCGAACGGGCTGCCGGCCAGCATGCCGCGCCGGGCCCAGTCGGCGGGCGTGGTGATGTGGAGCAACCGTGGATCCGACAGCGGGAACGGCAGGCGATCCCGGACGGTGGTCAGGATCTCCTCGGCGTAGGCGGGAGCGAAGCGATCCCAATTGATCGGCCCCCGAACCAGATTCGGTACCGGAGCGAGGATGTAGAGCAGGTCGCGACCGGGTGGGGCGAGGCTCGGATCTGCCGCGGTGGGCCGGGTGAGCAACAGCGACGGATCCGCCATGACGCTGCCGCGGGCGATGATGTCGTCGAAGGCTTCGTCCCAGGCGCGGCCGAAGAGTAGATGGTGGTGGGCAGCCCGGGGCATCGCCTCACAGCCCACGTGCAATACGACGGCGGACGGTGCCGCCGTGGGACGCAGCGGGCGGCGCGGGGAGTGGCCCGTCAACCGGTAGGTCTCGGACAACTCGGTGGTGAGCACGACCGCATCGCACGGGATGCGCTCGCCGGACGAGGTGACGACCGTGCGGATCCGGGATCCGGTGCGGCCCAGGCTCGTCACGGCGGTGTCGTAGCGAATCTCCACACCGGCGTCGTGCGCGGCCGCGGCGAGCGCGTCGGGCAGCGCTCGCATACCGCCGCGCGGGAACCAGACACCGGCGATCGTGTCCATATACGCGATCACCGCGTACGCCGCTATCGCCCGGCTGGGCGCGACTCCGGCGTACAGAGACTGAAAGGTGAACAGGCGCCGCAATTCCGGATCGGGGATGTGCTGGGCGACCGCACGGTCCCAGCGGCGAAACCCGCCCATCGCCGCCAGCCGCGCCAGCGAGGGACGCAGCGCCGACAGCGGTGAATCGAAATTCGCCGCGATGAACGAGTCGAATTCGGCCCGGTAGAGCCGGGTCAGCCAGGCGCGCAGTCGGCGGTATCCCGCCGCCTGCCCGGGTCCGGCGAACTCGGTGATCGCGGCCGCCATGCGATCGGCGTCGCTGTGGACCTCGAGGTGTCGCCCGTCGGCGAAATGGGCCCGATAGGCCGGATCCACCGGCACCAGCGACAGGCGGTCGTCCATCCGCTCACCGACCGCGGCGAACGTCTCCTCGACCAGATGCGGCATGGTCAGCACGGTCGGACCCGTGTCCAGGCGATAGCCGTCCACGTCGGCGCGACCGGTGCGGCCGCCGGGAACCGAATCACGTTCCAGCAGGGTGACGGTACGGCCGCGGCCGACCAGGTGCAGTGCCGCCGATAATCCGGCCAGCCCCGCTCCGACTACGACGATATGGTCGCTGCGACCTGTGGTCGTGCGCATGGTCTTCCTCCTCAGGGGTGGCGGGTGACGCAGATGAGTCCCATGCCGTCGAGTACGCGGCGCATCGGTTCGGGCAGGGTCGCGCTCTCGGCGGCGTGCCGCGCCTCGCCGATGCGGTCGCTGATCATCGCCTCGATCCGGGCGGGCGCTCCGGAGGCGGTGATCAGGGCGCGCAGTCTGTCGGTGGCGCCGGCGTCGACAACCGGTGCCGACAGCAGGGTGTCGAGTTCGCGGCGGGCGGCGGGTTCGGCGAGCTGCCGGGCGGCGATCACCACGGTGGTCGCCTTGTGCTGAGTCAGGTCTCCGTCACCGGGTTTGCCTGTGGCATCGGCGCATCCGAAGACTCCCAGCAGGTCGTCGCGCATCTGGAACGCCTCGCCCACGGCGCGTCCGTACCGGCTCAGCGCCGACAGGGTCGGCTCGTCGCATCCGGCCATCGCCGCGCCGAGTTCGAGTGGCCGGCGCACGGTGTAGTTGCCGGATTTCGCACGTGCCAGCGCCAGTACCTGCCCGAAATCCGGTTCGGTGCGGACGTCGTTGAGCAGATCGCCGAACTGGCCCACCGCCAGCTCGATACGCATCGCGTCGAAGCGGGGCCACACGCGGTAGAGGCAATCGGGTCGAATTCCGCTGTCGCGCAGCATCTTGTCCGCCCAGACCAGGCAGATATCGCCGAGGAGCACGGCCGCGGACTCGCCGAATCGTGCGGCGTCGCCGGGCATTCGACGATCTCGGTGCGCGTCGGCGAAGGCGACGTGTCCGGTGGGCGCGCCGCGACGCAGCGCCGACTCGTCCATCACATCGTCCTGGATCAACGCGAAGGCGTGGACCAGTTCCAGCGCGGCGGCGGCCCGCAGCGCGGCGGCATCCGGGGCCTCGCCACACAACCAGCCGATGTACATGAACGTCGATCGCAGGCATTTGCCGCCTGCCACGTATCGGCGTGCGATGTCGTCGACCGCGATCCCGTGGACGGCGCCGATCCGGTTCGCGCGCAGGAAGGCGTCCAGTTCGGTCAGCACTCGATCCCGCACCGCGGCGCGCCACCATGCCACACCGTCCGCCACGTTCACCGGATGGTCGGCCAGAATCGTTGCGGGGGAACACAATCGGCGTGAATTGTCGATGGTGACGCTCACGTCCACTCCTCGGTTCGGTGGTGCGGCGATACGGGTGCCGGCTGGGTCTGCGAGGCGGGATCGGGACCGCGTCTTCCGGTCCGGGTGGGGGATCCTCCCTCGACTTCCGACCCCAAGGCTACAGCAAACGATGCATAAATGATGCAGTGAAAACCGTATTCATCTGCTGGGGTCGACCGAGTGTCGCGTAGGCGCAGGGAGGGCTGTCGGTCGACTCGTCCGAGGTGGGCCGGGTCCGGAAGGTTCCCACTGCGGTCAGATGCAACAAAGAAGAAATTGCATCGTTTATGCATCGAATTGCGGGTATTCTGGCTGAGACGAACCAATCAGAGGAGGCCCTCATGTCTCGTTCTTCCGCGCGTCGCGCGCTGTTCGCTCTCATCTCCGGCGGCGGTATCGCATTGACCTCGGCCGCGTTGCTGGCCGCGCCGGCCCAAGCCGACTCCACCAGCTGCCCGGCGCCGGGCGCCACATCGGTCGCCGATACGGGAGCCGATGCCGCGTGTTCGGCCACCAGCACCGGCGGGAGCGCGGCTGCCGCCTACGGCATCAACGGTACGGCCACCGCGAACGCGGGGCCGACGAGTTTGTCGCTGGCCATCGCGCAAGGTGGTGGCACCGCCCGGTCCGCCTCGGGGCCGTGGTCGGGGCCCGCGGCGATCGCGGTGGGCTCCGGCGCGACCGCCGACCTGTCCGGGGTCCGGCCGGGTCTTGCCATCGGCATCGCGGGGCCGGGCGCCACGGTCACCGTCTCCGGCGTCGGGACCCCGGTATGTACCGGCGGCCCGGGCTTCGCGGGCGATTTCCAGACCTTCCAGGGCTGCCTGTCGATGCGGTGACCACACACCGCCACGCCACGGTTCTCGTGCGGGTTCCACACGAGTGTGGGGTGGTCGGGTGATCCGGCGCGACAGCGGCGCAAGTGCGAGCGATCGGGATCTCGGCGCGTAGTCTCGAACGCGGCAACCCGCCGGCGTCTGTGTCTGGTTGTGCCGGCCTCCCTCGAACTCCCGGGAGTCGACGTGGAACCACTGACCGAGCGGCTGCGCCGCGACCGCGCGGATCGGGCCAGCGCCGTCGCTGCCGCCCTGAGTGCCCGGGATATCGACGCCGTGGCCGTCACCTGGGTCGACACCGGCGGCATCGTCCGGATGAAAGCCGTTCCGGTGGAACGGTTCTCGCACGCGGCCGCCTGGGGCATCGGGGCGTCGCCGGTTTTCGACGCCTTCCTGGTCGACGACTCCATCCTGACCGAACACGTCGCCGGTGGCCCGACCGGTGACCTGCGGCTGTACCCCGACGTCGACCGGGCCACCGCCGTGGCGGCGCTACCGGGCTGGGGATGGGCGCCCGCGGATCGCTACACGCAAAGTGGCACGCCGCATTCACGCGATTCGCGGTTGCTGCTGCGCCGGCTCGTCGCCGAACTGGCCGGCGACGGCTACGAATTGCGCACCGCGATCGAATTCGAATGGACGATATCGCGCCCCGATCCACTCGACCCGGACACTTTCATCCCTGCCACCTCGGCGCCCGCCTACGGCATGGCCAGACTCGGCGAACTGGCCCCCTATCTGCGCGATGTTGTGACGAAAGTGCGCGACAGCGGCATCGGCGTCGAGCAGATCCATCCCGAATACGAGGTGGGCCAGTTCGAACTGTCGATTGCCTCCGCCGATCCGGTCCGCACCGCCGACAACGCCGTGCTGGTGCGCGAGGTCGTCCGGGCCGTCAGCCGCGCCCACGGATTGCGGGCGACGTTCAGCCCGATGGTCGTGCCCGGGGTCGTCGGCAACGGCGGCCACGTCCATTTGAGCCTGTGGCGCGAGGGCGTGAATCGGATGTGCGGCGGTCCGGGTCCGTTCGGCATCGGTGCGGAGGGGGAGTACTTCGCCGCGGGGATCCTGGACCATCTGCCCGCGTTGCTGGCCGTCGGCTGCCCGGCGGTGGCGAGCTATCTGCGATTGCAGCCCAGTCACTGGGCCGGGGTCTTCCGCTGCTGGGGGTTGGAGAACCGCGAGGCCGCCCTGCGCTACATCACCGGAAGTGAGGGGGAACGCGACCGCGCGGCCAATATCGAGATCAAGACGTTCGACGCCGCCGCCAACCCCTACCTGGCACTGGCGGGCCTGCTGGCGGCGGGCCGGGCGGGCTTACGAGCGGGCGCGACCCTGCCCGAACCGGTCGCCGGCGATCCGGCTCGCCTCGACTCCGCCACCCGGTCGGCGCGCGGGATCACCCCGTTGCCCACCACGCTCGCGGACGCGGTGGCGGCTTTCGACGCAGACGAGGTGCTGTGGGCGGCATTCGGCGACGACCTCGCCGACACCATCGACAGCGTCCGGCGCGGTGAGATCGCGCTGTTCGCCGACGCCACGCCCGAGCAGATCACCGACGCGTGCCGGTGGAGGTACTGACCCGCGCGGTCGTCAGCTCGCCGCCGGCTCCGTACTGCCGGCTCGTTCGAGCAGTGAACGCACGAACGCCAGATGGCCGGGCACCACGCTGAACCACACATCCGGCGCGCGCGTGCCCCGCATGGCCACGAAGGTCGACAGTGCGACGACGCCGTCGCGGATCTCGAGTGCCAGTTCGCCGTGGAAGCCGAGTCCCGAATCGGCCCGCAGCAGAAGGCAATCCGGTGCGGAGAAGGTGATGCGCCAGCCGGCGACGGTCTCCGGCGCACCGGGGGTGAGGTCGAGTTCGATGCCGGCCCACGCCGCACGCAATCGCGCCCGGACCTCCTCGGGGACGTCCTCCATGATCGTGCGGGCCCACTGCTCGGCGGTGCGGCCGGTGACGGCCGGGGTTTCCAGCACGTGGCTGTCGATGTAGACGACGTCGTCCAGGGTGGTGAGGGTGAGCAGCTCGGCGGTGATTCCGCATTGCCGGACGCGGGGGGAGGTGTGCACGGACATGACGAGAACCTTCTGGTTTCGGTACTGCACGATAGATACAGAACAGTACTGTATCTATCGGAGGGTGATCTAATCAAGGGCGTAGCGAGCCGGTCGAGAAGGAGGACGTGATGGCACCACCGGTGCGCACTCCGCGGCAGGCGTGGGTCGATGCCGGCCTCTCCGTGCTCGAGCACCACGGCCCCGACGCGGTCCGGGTGGAAGCGCTGGCGGCGCAGCTCGGCGTGACCCGCGGTGGTTTCTACCGGCAGTTCCGCTCCCGCGACGAACTACTCGAGGCGATGCTCGACGATTGGGAGCGGCGAGCCGTCGACGATGTGCGCGAACAGGTCGAACGCGAGGGCGGCGACCCGAAGCACAAGATCCGGCGGGCGGGCACGCTCACCTTCGCCGAGGATTTGACGCCGCTGGACCTCGCCATCCGGGCCTGGGCCCGGCGCGACCCGGACGTGGAGGCGCGGTTGCGGAAAGTGGACAACGCCAGGATGGACTACCTGCGCACCCTCCTGCGGAACTCCGGTGTCGCCGCGGAAGACGTGGAAGCGGTTGCGCTGCTGTCTTTTTCGATGGTCATCGCCAATCGCCTGATCAAGGCCGAACACCCCGGACAGAGCAGATCGGATGTGCTCGCTCACGCCGCACAGCTGCTGTTCGACTGACCGCGCGGCATACTGGCGGGGTGAGCGATGAACAAGCCGTTCCGTCCTTCCACATCGACCAGGTCGACCACCCGGAACAAGACCTGATCGTCCGAATACTCGACAATCAGGCCGCGCTACCCGGCGTGGTGCGGATGCGCGAGTGGGCGCGCGCCGCGCTGGCCCTGCGACCCGGCGAAACGGCCCTCGACCTCGGCTCGGGCACCGGCACCGAAGTGGTGGAGCTGGCCGCTCTGGTGGGGGAGTCCGGTCGCGCCATCGGTATCGA
Organism: Nocardia sp. MDA0666; assembly: GCF_003023875.1. Classification (NCBI taxonomy): domain Bacteria; kingdom Bacillati; phylum Actinomycetota; class Actinomycetes; order Mycobacteriales; family Nocardiaceae; genus Nocardia; species Nocardia sp. MDA0666. The sequence goes on along the minus strand of NZ_PYHT01000012.1, from coordinate 149,576 downwards.
TCCGAATCCGTCGATGCTCACAGTGGCACGCGAGCGCGCCGCCGACGTGAAGGCCGAATTCATCGAGGGATCGGCCTACGATCTGCCGCTGCCGGACGCCTCCGTCGACGCGGTTCGCTGCGAGCGGGTGTATCAGCACCTCGACGATCCGGCGAAGGCCACCGCGGAGATCGCGCGGGTGCTGCGGCCGGGCGGCCGGGTGGTGCTGATCGACAGCGACTGGTCGACGGCCATCTTCCATCCCGGCGATCCGGAGGTCGTCGCGGCCTTGCAGCAGCGGATGGAAACCAACAGTCCGAATCGCAACTCCGGCAGGCGTTTACGAGGCCGGCTGGTCGACGCGGGGCTGGTGATCGACGATATCGGTTCCGAGGCCGTGATCTGGGAGCCGGAGTCGATCCTCCCGATGTTCACGGCGGTCACCGAGCGAGGTGTGGCCGACGGATTGATCACCGCTGCCCAGCGCGACTACGTTCTCGCCGAAATCCGGCGCGGTGCCGAGACCGGGGACTATCACTTCTCGGTGACCATGTTCGCGGTGGTGGCGCACAAACCCTGACCCTGGTTCACGGCGCGACCGGATCGGCCACCGGCGGCCGGCGCGCCGCGAGCGTGGCAGCCACCGCCGCCGCGACGATCGTCATCAGCGCACCCAGCATCATCGCCGCCGCCTCGGCCGGAACCAGCACGTGCAGCTGGGTGCCGACGGTGACGGCCGCGACCGGCACACCGATCTGCGCGGCGGCCAGCGCACCGAAGGCGACCGGCTGCCCCAGCATCCGCATGAGCAGATGCACCAGCAGCGCACCGGCTCCCAGCGCGAGTCCGAGCAGGACCAGTCGCGGGCGGTCGGCGAATTCCCGCAGATTCAGCCGAGCGCCCAGCCAGACGAAGAACAGGGGAGCCAGGAATCCGTCGGTCGCGGCGAACAATTGCCGCGCCACGCGGCGCGGTTCGCCGACGGCCGCGACGGCCAGTCCGGCCGCGAACCCGGCCAGCATGATCGAGACGGACGTACGGGTGGCGAGGGCGGCCATCCCGAACACGATGGCCAGACTGACCCGCAGTTCGAGGGCGAATTTGCGGCGCTCGGAGACCCGGTGCGCACGCCGGCGCAGACCGGATCGTTCCAGCCACCGCAGCAGGAAGAACAACAGCAGCGCGGTGCCGATCACCGCCAGCGCACCCAGTGCCGCGCGTGCGGAATTGCCCGCGTCGATCACCAGCGGTAGCGCGACGATCGACGCGGTGTCGGCGATGGCCACCTGGGCCGTGAGTTCCAGCACCGATCTGCCCTGCAGCCCTTGGGAATCGATGATCGGCAGCGCCAGTGCCGCGGAGGAGGAGGCGAGCAGGACCGCATAGATCGCGCCGTGTCCGGTGTCGAAGAATCCGGCCAGCAAGTAGCCGATGACGGCCGCGGCCGCACCGACCAGCGCGGCGCGTACTGCGCCGATTCCGAGTGCCGAGCGGATCCGCGGATCACGAATCGGGACATGGGTGCCGGCCACGAACATCACCAGCGCGAAACCCATGTCGGCCAGGAAGGCGAACACCGGATCCGAGGCGTCGAGCAGCCCGAACCCGGTGACGCCGCAGATGATTCCGGCCAGCAGTTCGCCGACGATCACCGGTATGTGCCAGGCCGCGCGCCACGCCAGCAACGGTCCCGCCAGCCCGAGCGCCAGCACCAGGGCCAGGGTGGACAAACTCATCGGTGTCTACTTCTTCCGCTCGACCTGCTGCCGCTCGACGTCGTGCACACTGTCCGCCGCGCAACACTCCCGGTCACGCCGACACGCCGTCGCCTGCTGTCCGGCGCCGTGCCCGGCCGCATGCGCGGAGAGCCGGGCACGGCGATGGCTCAGTGCGTGACGCCCTGGGCGTGTTCGGCCTGCAGCTGGTTGTATTTCTGTGTGCCCGCGGCGATTCCGACCGGAATGGCGACCGCGATTCCGCCGACACTCGCACCGAGGCCACCCACCGCGACCACGCCGACCAGGCAGGCCGCGGCCATCGCGGGCACGGTCATGGTGCCGGCGGTGGCGACGGAGATCAGGGTGCCGCCGGTGGCGATACCCAGGGGGCAGCCGATGGCCGCGCCGATCACCGAACCGGCCATACCGCCGACCGCCATTGCCAGACCCATGTGCGGTCCCGCCGCCGCGACGGCCTGGTTGAGATCCGACATCTGCGTGTCGGCGACCTGATTCGGCTGCGCCGCAGTGCTTTCCACGGTACCGGCGACGGTCTGCGACGGCGTCGCCGGCGGGACGGACTCGGCGGTCGCGGGAACCTCGATCGGAGTTCCGAGCAGCGTCCTACCGGCGCCGTCGCGAATGTCGAACTGTCCGGGGCGCACCGCCACCGCGCCGAGCGGAGTCTGTAGCGCCGCGGTGCCGGTGGTCGTGTCGTCCTGGTAGCGGATGCCGGGGCCCAGATCGGTACTGGTCCAATTCGATTGCGGGACAACGGGGGCAGCAGGTGCGGGGGCGACGGTCTCGCCCTGGGCCGCTCCGGCCGCCGCGACGACGGCGGTGGCGAGCAGGGTGGACACGGCGATGGTCCGGGTGGTGGTCTTCATGAAGTTCTTCCGCTCTGATCGGTGGGCGAGTGTCGATTACCGTGCGTTGCCGTCGGCCGGCATCGACTGTGCGATCAGGCCTTTGGAATGTAGCGAGTTGTACTGGTCGCCCACCGCGTTCGCCAAGCTCGGTCCGCCGGTGACGATGCCGCCGGCCATGCCACCGAGGAAACCGAGTGTGCCCGCGCCGAGAATGCATCCGCCCACGATGCCGATCGGGGTCAGCACCGGCACCGGAATGGTCAGCGTGCCGCCGGTGATCGCGCCGAGCGGACAGCCGACCGCCAGGCCGGCCGCCGTCCCCACGACCTGACCGACCGTCGAGTCGTCGGCCCACGCACCGGCGATGGTGTCGAATGCGTTCAGATACTCCGTGGTCGGATCGACCGGTGTACCGGCGGGGGCGGCCGGATCGGCCGGTGTGCCCTGCTCGCCCGCGACCGTGGCGGTCGCGGGCGACCCAGACTCGGCGAAGGCCGGACCGGCGATGCCGACCGTGGCGGAGGTGGCGAGAACCGCGATCGCGGCTGCGCGAATGACGTGACGCATGATTCTTCTTTCTCGATGCCTGATATCGCTCGTGCCCTCTCGGATGGTGAACCGAGGGTTCTCACGAGCTGTCCGTACATTAACCACCCGCGCTTCGCGCCGGCGCGGGGGCGGTCGGACGTGATCGGGCCGAGTGATCTACATCGGCACCATGGTTTTCAGCCGGCCGAATGATCGCGGTCCGGACCCGATCAGGTGTCCTGCGGGTGCCGGGTGGCCGCCACCGTCGCCCACACCACTTTGCCGGTCGGCCACCGCGGTATGCATCCCCACGCCGAAGCCATCTCGGCCACGATGTGCAGGCCGTGTAATCGGCGCCCGGCGGAGCCCGGGGCCGGTTCCCGCAGAACGGCTTCGCGAGGATCGGGATCCGCGACCGCGATAGTGAGAAGGTCTTCGCGATATTCCAGCCGCACGTCGATATCGGGGACGCCGGTGAAGTGGCCGTGCAGGTCGACATTGTCGATGAATTCGGTGACGATGATCTGTGCGGCCTCGCTGATCTCGCCGAGGTCCCATTCGGCGCAGACTTCGTCGATGAGCCGACGCGCCCTGTGCCCGGTGAAAGGTGACAGCGCCATGGTCCTTGCGACCCACCGCCGAATCGGCGGTTCGCCCGCCGCCGCGATCGCTGCGGCGACGGTCGAATGCACTGTCAGCCATCGTCGGATTGCGCTGCGCTCGAGCCTGCGCCGCGCCTCCTCACTCTCGGCGGCCAGCAGGATCGGTACATTCGGCCAATTCGACGTGCGCAGCCGGGCGCTGGTGAAGGCGGTGAGAACGGCTTCGGATGCGACCGTCATGTGGTCGAGACATACGATGACGGCCCGAGGTTGCCCGACGATGAATTTGACCAGGCCGTCGCTGAATTGGCGGTATGTCCCCGCATCGAGTGTGAAATCTGGTTCGAGCACCACACAACGATCGGCTTTCCTGGCCTGCCAGCAGATGAGCGGGGCGGTAGTCACAACGGATCACATCCGAATGCCGACACCAGGGTCCGCACTGCGACCGGCAGTCGTGGTGGGGTGCATACCGCACATATTCGATCCGTACCCGCGCCGCCTTCGCCGAAACTTCTTTTCGACGTGACGCCGGACGGTCGACCAACTTGCCGGCGTTCGGCCGGAAGCAGACAGTAAGCGGCACCGCCCAGGTATCTCACCCCCGATGCTCCAACCCCTCTCTAGGGCCCAGCAGACACGCTCGCTCCACCTCACTACGACTGTCGTCGATCCCGCAGCCGACCTCCCGGTGAGGAAGGCGAGAGCAACGTCAGCCCTGCTACCGATGGTCGGCGGAAGACCGGGCCGCGAGCTGCTCCAGAGATTCGCTCGAATTGCCGTGTCCCAGTTCCACGTTCAGCTCCTCTGCCTCGCCGCCGACCACCACCGGGGTGTGCACCGGTGCGTAACCGCTCGCCACCACGGTGTAGGTGCCGTCGTGCAGGTCGGCGAAGGTGTAGGCGCCGTCGGGGCCGGTGACCATGGTGTCGACCACGGTGCCGTCCCAGTCGGTGAGGGTGACCAGGGCATCGGGCAGAGGACGGCCGTCGCGGCCGCGCACCACGCCGTGCAGGCGGGCGCAGGGGCGCAGCGTCACGTCGAGGCGCGGTGTGTCGCTGCCACCCGCTCGCACGGGAAGGGCGGTCGGGTGAAAGCCGTCGGCGCTCACCGCGATCGTGAAATCGCCTTCGGGCAGTTCCGCCAGGCCGAACGTGCCGTCGTCGGTGGTGGCCGCGGAGGAGAGCACCTCACCGCGAGCGTCGAGAGCCGACACCCGCGCGCCCGCGATGGGGGTGCCGTCGTCGCCGCGCGACACGGTGCCGGCCAGTCCGGCCATCGCGGTGAGTACGACATCGCAGGGCACCGGATGGTGCGCGAGTTGCACGGTGGACGCGTCCGGGCGGCGTCCGTCGATCGAGGCGATCAGCACATACGAGCCGGGTTCGGGGGCGGCGAGTTCGAAGTAGCCCTCGGCGTCGGTCAGTGCCCGGCCGATCTGGCGGCCGGACATCGAGATCAGGGTCAGCACGGCATTCGGCAGCGCCGCACCGCGGGAGTCGTGGACGCGACCGAAGGCGACCGGTCCGGAGACATCGGGCCGGCGCGGCGTCTGCTCAATACCGTTGCGCCGCACAGCATTTGCGTCCTTCGCAACCGCGGATTCAGTGGCGTGCGACGCAGAGTACGAGCTGTGCTCGGCATCCATATCCACGGCGGCGGTCGCGGCGATCGCGGCCGTCCGGTGTCCCGGAATGAACGTCGCCACCAGTGCGCCGGCCACGGCCACACCACATCCGATCAGCAGCGACACGCGGAATCCGTTCTCGCTGGCCAGGGCATGCCCGCCGAGCGAGATCGTCATCTGCGCCAGCACCGCGCCGACCACGGCGGCCGCGACCGAGGTGCCGATCGCGCGGACCAGCGTGTTGAAGCTGTTGGCCGCGGCGGTTTCCGACTGCGGTACCGCGGCCATCACCAGGGCCGGCATGGCGCCGTAGGCGAATCCGACGCCGGTGTTGATGATCAGCGTCACGATCAGCAGGCCCCAGGTGCTGCCCATCAGCGCCATCGAGGATCCGTATCCGGCGGCGATGATGACGCAGCCGACGATCAGGGTGATCTTGGGTCCGCTGCGGGCGGAGAGTTTGGCGCCGAGGGGGGAGACCAGCATCATCATGAGTCCGGCCGGTGCCATCCACAGGCCCATGGCCATCATCGATTGCCCGAGTCCGTACCCGGTGGCCTTCGGCAGTTGCAACAGCTGCGGCACCACCAACGACTGGGCGTACATCGCCATGCCGACGACCATCGAGGACGCGTTGGTCAGCAGTACCTGCGGTCGTGCGGTGACGCGGAGATCGACGAGGGGGTTGCGGGCGGCCAATTCCCACCAGCCCCACAACAGCAGGACGACGACGGCGGTGACGAACAAGCCGATGGTCAGGCCGCTGCCCCAGCCCCAGCTCGACCCCTTGGACACCGCGAGCAGCAAGCACACCAGGCCCACGCCGAGACCGAGGGCGCCGAGCACGTCGAACCGGCCGGTGGCGGCGGAAGTCGGCGGGGTGGCGGGAATCAGGGTGAAGATCAGGACGCCGATCACCGCCGCGAGCGCGGCCATCGTCCAGAACAGCACCCGCCAGTCGGAGTACTGGATGACCGCGGCCGCCATCGGCAGGCCCAGCGCGCCGCCGATTCCGAGCGAGGAGCTGATCAGCGCGATACCCGATCCGAGGCGTTCGCGCGGCAGCAGGTCACGCAGTGCGGCGATGCCGACGGGCACGATGCCGGCGCTCATACCCTGCAGGCCGCGCCCGACGATCATCGGCCACAGCGAGGAGGACACTGCGCAGATCACCGACCCGACCAGCAGTGGCACCGTCGAGCCGAGCAGCACGAGGCGTTTGCCGTAGAGGTCGCCCAAGCGCCCCGACACCGGTGTGGTGACCGCGGAGGCCAGCAGGCTCACGGTGACCACCCAGGTGGCGTTGGCCGGGCTGGTGTGCAGGATTTGCGGCAGCTGGCCGAGTAACGGCACGACCACCGTCTGCGTCAGCGAGACGACGATGCCGGCGAATGCCAGCACCGCCAGTATCGCGCCGGAACGCCCGGCGGTATGTGCTTTCTCCACGCCCTACTCCTCGGATATCACGAGCCGAAGTTTGCATCATACATATGAGGTGCATCATGCACATTTTGATGAAAATCGCCCGTTTCACCTGTCGAGCCGTTGTGCCGGGCACCCATATCGGCGCTCCGGCTTCGTGAGTTGTGCCCGACCGCGGCCCGATCGGCTCTGCGCCGCACCCGCCGACCGTAGGGTGTGCCTGCGTCGGGGCAGTCATTCACAAAGGGGCACAGTGATTTTCGGTGTGGCATCCAAACCTTGCCGGCGGTTCCTCCCGGCGGCCGTTCTCGCGGCCGGCATTCTCGTGGCCGACGCGGTCGGCGGAGCGGCGGTGAGTTGCGCGCAGGTGTCGTCAGCTGGGGATATCGTTGTGCCTGGCGGGTCCTTCGAACCCGATCTCGGCTCCAGTCACTACCGCCCCGGCACGGGGCTGGTCGATCTGTTGTGGAGGTTGCTGTGAAACGAGCCCGGACGCTGCTGATCGTCGTGCTCGCGGCATGTGCCCTGCTGGTGTCGATGACGGTTCGCCCACCGCTCGGTCGTGCGGACAACGGCCCTGCTCCCACGGATTCGACCGAATGGCAACAGTGGATCGATCGGACGATCCCGGCGCCGAACCTGCCACCGGCCCCCTCGCCGCCCAACGCCCAACTGCCGCCCGAGCTCGCCGCGTTGTGGCGGTCGGTGTTGTCGCCGCCGGCCGGCGATCCGCTGTTCGATCAATGGCCGGCCGGACTCGACGCCATGCGTCCCGGCGACCCGATCGAGGTGCGCGATGTGACGGCCACGGCCGCGCCGCTGGCGGTGGTGCCGATCGCCCGCGCGCTGCAGCTGAAATTCCGTTCCACGGGCGCGACCGGTGCGCCCTCGTTCGGCACGGCGACCCTGCTGATTCCCGCCGCGAACTGGACCGGTCCCGGACAGCGGCCCGTGCTGGTTAACGCCATCCCGATCAATTCGCTCGGCCTGCGCTGCACCCCCGGTTATGCCCTGGCGCACGGATTGCATCCCAAATTCAGCGCGGGTGACCTCTTCCCGCCCACCACGTGGTGGGGCCTCTCGCGCGGGTACGGAGTGCTCGTTCCCGACCACGAGGGCCCGTGGATGGCCTATGCCGAACCGCATGTCGCCGGGCACGTGATCCTCGACGCCATGCGCGCGGTGCGGACGGTCGAACCGAAGACGTTGGGAGACAGCAAGTTCGCGATCGGCGGCTATTCCGGCGGTGCGATCGCGGCCTATGCGGCGGATATGCTGCTCGGCGAGTACGCGCCGGAACTGGCGGGCTCGATCGTCGGGGTGTCGGTGGGTGGTCTGGCCACCGACTACAGCGAGGTGGCCCGTCATTTCAACGGCAATATCGCGTCGGGAATCCTGATGGTCGTCGCGCTGGCCTTCGCCCGGGAACACCCGGAACTGCTGGATCAGCTGAACCATCTGGGGGAGTGGCTGGCCACCTCCCCGGTGAAGGACACCTGCGGCGACAGCAACGGGCCGCTGGGCGTGACCGGCGTGCCGATCGAATTGGCGACCGACACCGCCCATCCGCTCGACACCGAGGCGGCCCGCGCACTGTTCGCCGCCACCGATCTGCGCGACCGCACCTCCGCCGCGCCGCTGTACATCTACCACGGCCTGCTCGACATCTGGATCCCCGAGGTCGAGTCGACCGATCTGTTCCGCACGCAGTGCGCTCGCGGCGTTCCCGCTGTCTTCCGCAGCGTCCTGGGAGAACATTCGATCACCCTGATGGCCGGTTTCCCGGGCGCGATCGACTGGCTCGATCAGCGACTGCGCGGTGTCCCCGCGCCGAATGAATGCCCCGCCCGCTGAAAAGTGCTGTGGCGTAAGGTTTTCGGCATCAGTTCGCTGCGGCCGACCCGGGGTGCGGCAATCCGAAGTGGTCGCGCAGCGTGGTGCCGGTGTATTCGGTGCGAAACAGCCCGCGGCTGCGCAGGATAGGCACCACCGTGCTGGTGAACACCTCGAGTCCGCCCGGATAGTAGGGCGGCATGACGTTGAATCCGTCGGCGGCGCCGTGGCGGAACCAATCCTCGATGGTGTCGGCGACCTGTTCGGGCGTGCCCGCGAAGACCCGGTGCCCCCGCGCACCCGCGAGCCGGTGCAGCAGTCCGCGCAGCGTGGGCTGCTCGCGGGTGACGATGCCCGCGATCACCTGTCGGCGGCTGGCCGCATTGTCGGTGACATCGCCCGCGTCGGCGAACAATGCGGCGGGCACCGGTTCGTCGAGCGCGAGATTCCGCAGCGATTCCCCGGCGAGGTTTTCCAGCTGGCCGAGACCGTATTCGGGCACGGTCAGCTCGTTGAATTCGCGTTGTAGTTGTTTCGCCTGCGCCTCGGTGTCGGCGATGAACGGGCTGATACCCGGCAGGATCTTCACGTGCCCGGGATCGCGGCCGAAATCTTCGGCCCGGCGCTTGATGTCGGCGTAGAACGTCTGGGCGTCCTCGAGCCGCTGGTGGGCGGTGAAAATTGCCTCGGCGTAGCGGGCCGCGAAGGCCCGTCCGTCGTTGGAGGCGCCGGCCTGCACCAGCACGGGATGGCCCTGCGGAGTGCGCGCGGCGTTGAACGGTCCGCGCACGCGCAGATATTCGCCGCGGAAATCGATGCGATGGATCTTGTCGGGATCGGCGTAGATGCCGGCGGCACGGTCGAGGAGCACCGCATCGTCGTCCCAGCTGTTCCACAATCCGACGACCGCGTCCACGAATTCGCGTGCGCGCGCATAACGTTCGGTGTGATCGGGGTGACGGTCCAGTCCGAAATTGGCTGCGGCGAGGTCGGTTCCGGTGGTGACGATATTCCATCCGGCGCGCCCGCCCGAGATGTGATCGAGCGAGGAGAACAGCCGGGCCAGATTGTAGGGCTCGTAATAGGTCGTGGACGCGGTCGCGATCAGGCCCAGATGCGTGGTGGCCGAGGCGATCGCGGTCAGCAGTGTGATCGGTTCCAGGCCGGGCGCAGCGTTGTAGCGCACATCGGTGCGCAGCGCGGGGCCGTCGGCGAAGAACACCGCATCGAGGGTGGCGGCCTCGGCGGTGCGGCCGATCTCCTGGTAATAGGTCACATCATAGATGCGGTCGGGCCTGCTGTCGGGGTGCCGCCACGCGGCCTCGTGATGGCCCGCGGGATAGATGAAGGCGTTCAGATGCAATTGCCGTTCACTCATACGAGCACACCCGTCCGATAGTCGCGATGAAACCGGTCTGCGGACCGGGCGACGGCAGTCAACCAAACGGGTGCGGTCGCGTAAACGGTTTGTGCGGGGCGTGATTCGAATTCAGCCGACGCGCGCTACTTCACCACAGAATCCTGCTGATCGTAAGGATTCTCCGCCGCCGGGGCGCGGGCGAGTATTTCTGTCGGGCATCTGTCCGGCGGCGGTTTCGGCCCCGCTTTCGAAGGAGTACGGCGATGAGCGAGGCATGGCAGATCGATGCCGATGTGCTGGTGATCGGCGGTGGACCGGCCGCCTGTTGGGCCGCGATCCACGCCCGCGAGGCCGGGGCCGAGGTGGTCCTGGTCGACAAGGGGTACTGCGGCACCAGCGGCGCCACCGCACCCGCGGGGACGGGCGTCTGGTACGTGGCGCCCGATCCGTCGGCCCGCGCGGCGGCCAAGGCCAGTCGCGAGGAGTTGGGCGGCTTCCTCGCCGACCACCGCTGGATGGACCGAGTGCTCGACCAGACCTACGCGAATATGCACCGGCTGGCCGAGGAGGGCCGCTACCCGTTCCCGGTGGACCCGCGCACCGGCAACCCGATTCGCACCGGCGTGCAAGGCCCGGAATACATGCGCCGCATGCGGGCGTGGGTGCAGCGGCTGGGTGTGCGGATCGTCGACCACGCCCCGGCCCTGGAACTGCTGGTCGATCGGGACGGCACGGTCCGCGGCGCGGCCGGCTATCTGCTGCGCGAGCATCGCGACTACCGCGTGCACGCCGGCGCGGTGGTGCTGGCCACCGGCGGCTGCGCCTTCCTCTCGCGCGCGCTCGGCACCAACGTCGACACCGGCGACGGCACCCTCATGGCCGCCGAGGTGGGCGCACGCTTCTCCGGGATGGAATTCTCCAACGCCTACGGCATCGCCGCGAAGGGCTCGACCGTCACCAAGACCGCCTATTACCGCTACGCCACCTTCTTCCACGAGGACGGCAGCATTCTCGAGGGCGCCGGATCGGTGCAGGGACGTTCGGTCATCGCGCGAACCCTGTTGCAGGAGAAGGTGTTCGCGCAACTGGACCGCGCGGACCGAACCACGCAGGAGCAGATGCGGCGTGGACAACCGAACTTCTTCCTGCAATTCGATCGCCGCGGTATCGACCCGTTCACCCAGCGCTTCGAGGTGGATCTGCTGGCCGAGGGCACGGTGCGCGGCACCGGCGGGATCGAGGTGGTCAGCGACGAGTGTGCGACCTCGGTGAGCGGGCTGTACGCCGCGGGCGACGCTGCCACCCGCGAACGCATCTGCGGTGGATTCACCGGCGGCGGCAGCCACAATGCGGCATGGGCGATGTCGTCGGGCAGCTGGGCGGGGCAAGGTGCGGCGCGATTCGCGCGGCGCGGTGGCCGTCCGGACGGTTTGACCCGGGCCGGGCGAACCGGGTTGCGGCCCACCGGATCCGGGCGCATCGGCGCGGACGAGGTGCTCGCCGCGGCCCGCGCCGAACTGTTGCCGGTGGAGAAGAACTATCTGCGCCACGGCGACCGGGTCCGTCCGGCGTTGGCCGCCCTGGACGCGGTGTGGACGGAGGCGGCCGCGGGGTTGCGGGCCACCGGCGCCGACCGCGTGCGGGCGCGCGAGGCCGCCGCGATCACCGCGGTCGGACGGCTGATGTACCGATCGGCATTGGCGCGCACCGAATCTCGCGGTATGAGCAAACGGGCCGACCATCCGGAGCTGGATCCCGCGCAGCACCACCACATCCTCAGCGGCGGGCTCGACGAGGTGTGGACGGTGGCGGCTGCGCTGCGGTTGGCCGATGCCCCCGCGGTCGCGGCGGTGGCCTGATGATCGAACTTGTTCACGCTCCGGCCTGTATCGCGTGCGACAAATGCGTCGACGTCTGCCCGACGAACGTCTTCGACCGCGGTGGTGACGGAATCCCGGTCATCGCACGGCAATCCGATTGCCAGACCTGTTTCATGTGTGAGGCGTACTGCCCGACCGACGCGCTGTACGTGGACCCGCAATCCACACCGCTGCCGCCGCAACAGGCGGTCCCGCGTGAGCACATCGGCGCGTATCGGCGCGAGATCGGCTGGGGGAAGGGGCGCCGGCCGGGCAGTCTGACGGCGGTGGGGCCGGAACTTCCTCCCGGCCCGGCGCCGAAGCCCTCGGGAGCGTGAGCCGGTCGCCTGGCAGCAGCCGAGCTGAAACAATCGGGCTCGCAACACAATTCCCGATTCGCTCGAAATGATCTCGCTGAATGCAACCGGTGGCGACGAGGGCGGCTATCGATACCGTCGGGGGATGGGTAGCAGTGCGCGACGCCGGCCGCTGAAGGTCGTGACCGGGGTCAGTGGTTCGCCGAAAATCTACGACGCCGCGATCGATCCGCGGCGCTCGACGCTCGACGACGCCCTGGGTGTCGCGAAACTCGCCGAGGAACACCGCTTCGACGCCCTGTTCGCGGCGGATCTACTGAGTTTCGGCGCCCAGGGCGCCATCGGGGCGCAGGAACCGCTGATCTTCCTGTCCGCCCTCAGCGCGGTGACCCGGCATGTGGGCCTGATCGCCACGGTCACAACGACTTTCCACCACCCCTACAACCTGGCGCGACTGTTCGGCACGCTCGACCACATCAGCAACGGTCGCGCCGCGTGGAATGCGGTGACCTCCTCTTTGGGCGAGGAGAACTACGGCGCCGGGGACCTGCCGAGCCCGGAGGAACGCTACGCCCGCGCGACCGAAGTCCTCGAAGTCGCGAACGCGCTGTTCGACAGCTGGCAGCCGGGCGCGCTCACGCCGGACGGCCACGGCGGTGCGGTTCTGGATGCCGAGCTGGTACGTCCGATCGACTATGCCGGACGTTATTTCACCGTGCGCGGCCCCCTGAACATTCCGCCGCTGCCGCAGCGACGCCCGGTGCAGTTCCAGGCGGGGCAATCCGAGGGTGGCGTGGAATTGGGCGCCCGGTTCGCCGAGGTGGTGTTCACCTCGCTGGCGACGCTCGACGACGCGCTCACCTACACGAAGAAAATTCGCACGCGCGCAGCGGATCTGGGCCGAGCCGACGGACTGCCGTACATCTTCAGCTCGCTGCACACCACCTACGGCGCCACCGAGGAGGAGGCGCGGCGGCTGGTTCGTGAACGTGCCGAGGCCACCGATTTCGAGGCGGGCCGCCATGCGCTGGCCGATATGCTGGGCGGCGAGATCGACCTGTCCGAATTGCCGCTGGACCGGCCGATCCCGGACTCGCTGCTGCCCGATGTGCACGCGGTGAACCGGCGCCGCGGCCGCGTCGAGATCTTCACCGCGCTGGCTCGTTCCGGAAAAACGTTGCGCGAGTTGATCATCGCCGCCAAGGACACCGGCCACTGGGCCGCCGCCGGCACTCCCGAACAACTCGCCGACGCGATTCAGGAACGCTACGACGCCGACGTCCTGGACGTGATCGGCCTCGGCGGCCTCGACGACCCGCGCAACCGCGACTTCCTGCTCGAGGGCCTGCTACCCGAACTTCGCCGCCGCGGCATCGTCGGCTCCGACTACGTGGGCGAGACGTTCCGCGACAACCTCGAACTTCCTCCGTTGCCGCCGCGGAACTAGTACCGCGCTCTTCAGAATTCGAGGACGATCCGGCCCCGGACACCGCCGGCTTCGAGCAGCTCATGCGCTCGGGCGGCGTGGTCGGCGGGGAAGGTCCGGGCCACGCGCAGGGTGAGTGCGCCTTCGGAGGCGAGGCGGCTCAATTCGCTCAGCGCATGTGGTTCGTCCAGATGGTCGGCGACCATCACGAGGTGGACCGAAATGCCGCGCTCCGGCGTGGCTCCGCCACCCAAGGCTGCGGGCCGGAGGATGACGAACGCACCGCCGTCGCGCACCGCCGCGAGCACCGCATCGCCTTGGAGCGCGGTGTCGATCAGCGCGTCCACACCGTTGGGAGCGTGGGCGCGGATGCGAGAAGCGAGGTCCTCGCCGCGCGGTAGGACGACATCCGCGCCGAAATCGCGGACCAGCTGCTCATCGGCCGGTTTCGCGTCGGCGATCACGGTGTAGCCGCGCGTCTTGGCCAGCTGGATCACGTAACCGCCGACCGCACCGGCCGCCCCTGTCACCGCGATGGTGCGCCCGGCGCGCGGGTCGAGCGCGTCCAGGGCGAACCAGGCGGTGAGGCCGTTCATCGGAAGCGTTGCGGCGGAGACGAAGTCGCTTCCCTCGGGCAGGCGCGCCACCTGGCCCGCGGGTACCACGATCTTCTCCGCATAGGCACCGCCCCCGGCGAGTACCGGTAGCGTGATCGCGACGACCCGGTCGCCACTGTGCCAGCCGGTCTCGGGAGCGGCCTCGTCGACGATTCCCGCGGCGTCCCAGCCGGGGACGTACGGCGGCGTCACCTCCCGGTAGCGATCGTGTGCCATCCCGGAGCGGGTCACGGTGTCGGAGGGGTTCACGGCCGCGGCCGCCACCCGGATCCGCACCTCGCCGGGACCGGCGTGCGGTTCGGGCACCTCGACCGGTTTCAGTACTTCCGGACCACCCGGCTCCTCGAATCCGATCGCCAGCATTGCACCTCCCGAGTTCGCATTCTGCTATCTCTCGGGGCAACCGCCGTCTGCCGGAGATTTGTTCCGAGGGTTCGGAAGATAAAGGTGCGCGTAGTGCCGCAGCCGGTCTCGGGAGCCTCCGGTCGACTCAGCCGTTCACAGCGGTTCTCGCGCGAACGAGATGCGGGCCCGGGAGCGCCGGTCCGTCGGCGGGGAGGTCGGCATAGGACCGCACCAGCGCGATCCCCGAGTGGTCCTCGATGTCGGTGAATCCGGCCGACTCCAGTTCGCTCCGCATCTGCTCTTCGGTGAAGAAGCTCACCCATGGTTCTCCCACGGCCGCAACGCGTTTCCCGCGAGCCTGCTGGCCCGCGTCGGGTGGGTAGGAGTAGTCGAACACCAGGTCCGCACCGCCACCCTGGCCGGCGATGTAGCGCAGCGTCTCGGCGATGGCGTCGTGTTCGAGGTAGACCACCACGCCGAGCCAGACGTAGACCGCGCTGCGGGCACGATCCAGTCCCGCCTGTGCCAGCGCGTCGGCGAGATTGTCGCGGTGGAAGTCCACCGGGGCGAAGGTCATCGAGTGGGGCACCTCGATTCCCGCTTCGGACAGACGGTTTCGCTTCCACGCCTGCGTGTCGGGGTGGTCGACCTCGAAGAACCGCACATCCGGGTGGGGATTGCGGTAGGCGGCGGTGTCCATACCCGCGCCGAGCACGACCACCTGGCGGGTTCCGCCGGCGACCGCCTCCGCGACGGTGTCGTCGGCGAAGCGACTGCGGGTGGCGAGGAACAGCCGGCGGCGCCGGGCCAGTTCGGGATCCACTCCCTTGTCGAAGGGATTGTCGCGAGCCGCTTCCTCGCCGACGATCCGCACCGCCAGCGG
This sequence comes from Nocardia sp. MDA0666, assembly GCF_003023875.1. Classification (NCBI taxonomy): domain Bacteria; kingdom Bacillati; phylum Actinomycetota; class Actinomycetes; order Mycobacteriales; family Nocardiaceae; genus Nocardia; species Nocardia sp. MDA0666. Next base: position 134,191 of record NZ_PYHT01000012.1, on the reverse strand, counting down.
ATCGGTGAAGATCCGCGGTTCATCGGCGAGTTGGTGATAGGCCCGCGACTGTGCCGTGGCCATCGCGGTTCTGCTGGGTTGCCCGACCTGCATACCGGTCACCGTACGCCCGGGTCGCGGCTTGATCATCGCGAGATCCGTCACGCGCACTTGCCGGAGGTTCGCTGGTTACCCGGTATGAAACTGGAACGCGTTATAGATTGGGGGCAGTCGAGAGTCTGGAGGAACGATGTCCGCGAACGCGTCGGCGGCGGAACTGCTCGCCACGGTGGAACGATCCCCGCAGGCGGTCGCGGTGCACGATCGTGTGGCCTGGGTGGATCTGTTCGCACCCGATGGCCGGGTCGAGGATCCGGTCGGCTCGCGCCCGCACATCGGCCGAGCGGCGATCGAACGCTTCTACGACACCTTCATCGGCCCCAACGACATCGTCTTTCATGTCGACCACGACGTCGTACGCGGTGCCACGGTCTTCCGCGACCTCGTCCTCGACACCACCATGTCCACCGGTGTGACCCTGCACGTGCCGATGCACCTGCGCTACGACCTGACACGCGTCGGCAGCGAATGGAAGATCGCCCGCCTCTACGCGCACTGGGAGCTGCCGGTGATGGTCGGTCAACTGCTCGCCGCCGGTGGGCGCGGGCTTGCCGCGGCCACGAAACTCGCGCCGCAGCTGCTCGGAAACCAAGGCATCGGTGGCGCTGTGGGTTTCAGCCGCGGGTTCCTCCGGGTCGGCGCGGCGGGCAAACGCGCCGCCACCGGATTGCTGGAAGCGGCCGGTCGCGGTGACGTCGCCGGTGTGCGCGCGGTACTCAGCTCAGGCGCGGTGGTGGAATGGCCGGCCGGTTCCGATGTGGGCCATGCCGAATTCGTCAAGCGGGTGCGCGGACTCGAGGTCGGCAAGACCATCGCTGCTGGCCGATTCGTGACCGTCAGTGTGCGCACCCCGACCGGACGAGGGATCGCGGAACTGGAGGTCGACGGCCGGCGGGTGGTCGCACTGCGCGGCTTCGTCGCCGAGGACTGAACCCGCTTGGCGATGAGGTCGCGGTTCCCCGAGCTCAGCCGTGGTTCGCCATCCGGGCATGGACATGCATGTCGTGGCGCCCGTCCGGATGCGGCGCCGCCGAAACCAGCGTGCCCTCGTACCGAAAGCCGGTCTTTTCCGCGACCCGGCACGACGCCGTATTCGCCGACGAATGGCGCAGGAACACTCGCAGGAATCCGATGTCGAAGGCCCAGTGCGTCAACGCGGTCACCGCAGCCGGGACGTACCCGTGTCCACGCTGCCCCGGCACGGCCCAGTAGGCGAGTTCGCCCTCCCCGTAGGCGAGGTCGAGATGCCGGAAACCGGCTCTGCCGACGACGCGCCGACCGGAGGTGATCGCCCAGTGGGCGCCGGTCTCCTGTCTCCACGCGCTCTGCCACCGGTCGATCATTTCCCGGGCTTCGTCGAGATCCGTGAGTGTTCGGCAGTGCCATTGCTGAATATCACGGTCCGCGTACACGGCCAGGAGCAATTCCGCATCGTTCGCATCCCACGGCCGCAGCCGGAGCTCGCCGCCCACCGCGACTTCGGGTTGCTCGTCCCGCGACAGCATCCCCGCTGTGATGACATCGGAAGTGAGATAAGGCATTTCCCCCGCTCCGCTCGCCGTGGCGCGTCCGCTCACAAATTCCATCACACCCGTGCGCGCGTGGTCGACCGATAGCCTCGTGGTGTACGTGCCGGCTCAGTTCATCGCAAAGCCTTCGGTGGAGAAGGTGAACCCCTTTCCGGAGGCATCGTCTCGGCATGACACGCCGGAGTCTCGGGCGGTGCAGGTGAAGCCGTCGGCCGACAGGGATGTGTTGTACGGCAACACTTTTGCCTCGTTCGGCGTCTGCCGGAACACCGCTTGCCCCAGTACCGCGAAACGCGGTTGGCTGCCCCGCTCGATCATGATCGTGTCGGGCGGGACCTGTTTGTGGGAGTAGTGGCTCTCCACCGTCGGAGCGCCTTTCACGCCGATCCCCGCGCCGGTGTTCGTCGCGGGCTGGCATCCGGCCATATGTGGGTCACCGCCGACGACGATCGCGCAATGCCAACTCCCGGCCGGAGTGGTGAAGTAGTAACCGTCGATCCCGCCGGAGTTGGCTGCGTACGACCGGGCATCGGCTACTGCCACGCCGGGCATCGCCACATTCGACAACGCAGCGGATGTGCCTGCGGGCGAGGCTGTCCCGACACTCCGCACATCACCGACCGCCTCGTTGTCGCCGACTGCCTCGCCGGCCGAACCACCGCACCCGACAACGCCCATCGTCAGCAAGCAGATCGACATCGTGACGAACGGTGAAACAACTGCACGCCTGTTCATCGCACGCTTTCCGAAACCTTTTCGGTCTCATCAGGTTCGAGTGGTCGGCCGACTTGCCGCAGATCGGCTACCGATTATCGCGGGGCTGGACGGCGTCCACAATAAGCTGTTCGACCGACAGCCACGCAGGTCTTCGGATAGTTCGGTTCGCCGTGCGGAGTGTCGGACGGCGCGCCGGTAAAGCCTGGCGGGCTACGCCTCTGCCGCGAAACACTTACGGAAAACGATTCGCGATGGCCGTTGCGATCTCGTTCGGCGCTTGCTCCTGGATGAAGTGCCGAGCGCGGGGCAGTTCGACCGTTTCGACATCGGTGAAGGCGCCGCGCATGCGCGGAATGCACGTTTTCGGCCGGAAGACGGGGTCGCGCATCCCCCACACCAACAGCGCCGGCTTGTCCCCGAGGCGCGTGGGAACATCTCGGGAAAGCTGCTCCAGCAGTGGAGTCGCGGCACGAATTTCTCTGGGCATCACCGCAAGTCCGCAACGCGCGGCCGCGGTGGGTTGTACCGCGCGATAATGCTCGGCTTCTGCCGCGGTGAGCGTGCGCCCCAATTCCGAGAGCAGCACGCGCTCGATGAGAAAGTTCTGCTCGAGTATTCGGCGCTGCATCGGACGGCTGCTCATGATCGCACTGAATGCCTTGTTGGCCATTGCTTCGATCGGCCAGAACACCGTGTTACCCAACACGATTCCCCGCACCCGATCCGCCCGCGCGACCGCCGCGCCCAACCCGATGGGCCCGCCCCAATCCTGTCCCATGACGATGAACTCGTCGAGCCGAAGATGATCGATCAACTCGCCGAGCACCGCGGTGACTTCGGCGACTGTATATCCGAAATGGGAAGGTCGCTCGGACAATCCGAACCCCGGATAATCCACCGCGACACACCGATATCGATCCCGCAGTTCGGTGACGATGTGACGATAGAGAAAACTCCACGTCGGAGACCCGTGGCAGAACAGGATCGTCGGCCCGGACCCCTCGTCGATGTAGTGCATGCGCCCGGCCGCCGAGTCGAACCAGCGCGACTCGAACGGATACAGACTCTTGTCCGGAACGAAATCGATCATCATGGTGCCCTCCCTCCGGCCCAGGCTATCCCCGCAACCCGCCCGGTGCGCTCTGCGACCCGAATCACCAAGGTCACCAGACCTGGAAACTCGGGGCTGTTTCGCACTCCGAGGGCTTCTTACGCTTCGAAGTGGGGGCCGAAGTCAGCCCTGACACTCATCGATACGGAGAAGTCTCATGAGCAAGCGATTCGCCGTCACCGTAGTGACCGCTGCCGCCCTGGCACTGCCGCTCGCGGCCACCGCACCCTCGGCATCCGCCGACACGACCGGCACCGGTTCGGCCTCGGGCTCGGCGAATGCGCTGAGCAATCTGCTCTGTGAATTCCGGGACTACCTCGGAATGGGCGGATGTATCTACCACGTGCCGTGAAACCGCCCCGCCCGCAGAGAAACCGAATTCGGCCAGTTCCTGACGCATCGCGTCGGCGACCGCCTCCACCGCATGTTGCGAGGCGGCGTAAGCGTCGTACCACCGACTGGGTCGGGGAGCGGTCGCCGATGGTCCGGAAGGCCTATGAGCTCAGCCCGGAGCCCCCCGCGTCATAGCGTCGAACAATTTCCGTCTCCGGCTTGACCTTGACCCAGGGGCAAGGTTCGACGATGGTCCGCATGAACGACAACGCATTGCACGCCATCGCCGACCGGATCCGCTCGCAGGTGGACTCCTGCTGTGAATCGGACCAGGTCCCCGGCTACGTCGCCGGTATCCATCACGCGGGCGAACAGATTCTCGTCTCGCACGGCACCGCGAACCTCGCCACCGGCGCCCCGATGCGCGAGGACACCGGGTTCCTCTTCGGTTCCGTCACCAAGGTGCTCACCACCACGCTCGTCCTGCAACAGGTCGAACGCGGACTGCTGAAACTCGATGCGCCGGTGGTGGAATACCTGCCCGAATTCGCGCTCGCGGAACCGGGCGCCGCGGACAAAATCCTGGTCCGGCACCTGATCTCCCACACCAACGGTATCGACGCGGACCTGTTCTTCCCCGACGCCGAGGGGCGCGACGCGCTGACACACTACGTCGAGGGCCTCGCGCAGTGCGGCACCCTGTTCGCACCCGGCGAGCAGCTCAGCTACTCCAACGGCGGCATGATCGTGGCGGGCCGGCTGCTCGAGGTGGTCACCAGGACGTCCTACCCGGACCTGCTGCAACGGGAGTTGTTCGACCCGGTGGGCATGACGACGTCGAGTACCTCTGCGCGACAAGCGATTCTGCGCAGTACGGCGGTCGGCCACTTCATCGATCCCGACACCGGGAGTGTCGCGCCGACCGGCATGTTCATGCTCCCCGACACCTGGGGACCGGCAGGCGGCACCCCGATCGGCACGGTCGCCGACCTGCTGGCGTTCGGACGCACCCACCTCGCCGGTGGCGTCGCGCCGACCGGTGTGCGGGTGCTGTCCGCGGAATCGACGGCGACGATGCGACGAGTCGCCCACGATATGCGCACTCCGAACGTCCCGCCGATGGGACTCGGCTGGGTGCGGTATCCGTTCGGTGACACCACGGTGCTGGCGATGTCGGGCGCGTCACCGGGCGGGGTGTCCATTCTGTGTGTGGTCCCCGAACACGATCTGGTCTTCACCGCCTTCGGCAACATGTCCGGAGCGATCGTGCTGCACGACCGGCTGCTGCGGTGGCTGTTGACCGAATATCTGGGCATCGAAATCCCCACGCTCGTCGATGAATTCGATGCGGAGTTCGACCTCACCCCGTACGCCGGCACCTACCGATCGGGTCAGCTCCGCGTCGATGTCGGCGTCGTCGACGGGCAGCTCGAGGAGCGCGTGACCTACGAACCCGACGACGCGACGCAGGAACGCATCTTCACCGCATTCGCCGGGGGTGCGACCTCGGCACCGCCGCAACGCTATGTTCCGGTCCGGCCCGGTCTGTTCGCGCCCGTGGGCTATCCGCCGGAAATCTTCGACGGGTATCTGCGATTGCTGCTGGTCTCCTATCACGACATTCGCGACGGCCGTGCCCGTTTCCGCAATGCCGGCGGCCGCCTGACCCGGCGTTCCTGACCGCCTCGGCGCGCGGAAGGATGTCGGTATGCTCACGATCGGACAGCTCGCGGACTATGCGAGCGTGACCGTCAAGGCCGTGCGCCACTATCACCAACGCGGTCTGCTCGCCGAACCCGACCGCGACGCCTCGGGTTATCGCCGCTACACCGCGCAGCACGCGATCGACCTGGTCAAGATCAGGACACTGGCGCACGCCGGGGTGCCGCTGGCCCGCGTCAAGGATCTGCTCGACGCCGACCCGGGCGCCCTTTCGGCGGCCCTCACCGAGATCGACCACGACCTCGAACAACGTATCGAGCAGTTGCGGCGCACCCGGGAACAACTCACGCAGCTGCGTGGCGGCGACCGCCTCTACGTGTCCGCGGACGTCGCCGATCATCTCGACGAGCTGCGCGAACTCGGCGTCAGCGAACGGCAGATCCAGCTGGAACGGGACGGTTGGATCCTCATGCAGACCGCCTCACCCGCAGCGGCCGCCGCGTGGATCGCCGAAAAGCGCGAATTACTCACCGATCCCGAATTCCGCGCCATCTATCTCGACTACGACGCCGTCTACGATTGCTCCCCGGCGGATCCTCGGCTACCCGAGTTGGCGGCGCGGACGCGAGAGTGGTTCGGGCGCAGAGACAATGGAGCGAGCGACGTGCCGGATCACGATGCGACCATCGCCCGCCTGGCGGTCCAGTCGCAGCCCGGCGCGTCATCCCCGGCGTGGGACCGGCTCGCCGAGCTGATGCGGGAGCCGAGCGAGGAGCAGTAACGCTCGCCGCCGAGCAGCTACCTGCACGCAACAAGCTACCTCGCTGACGGTTTCGTCAAAAACATTGAAGTACAACGGTTTCCGCTAGGGTGTCCGCCGTGCCCATACAACGAATGGCAGGCAATCTCGCAGGACATCGGACAGGACACGCAACATCTCACGCGGGGGACGCATGCTGAACGACGCAAACGCGGTGCACCACAGCGGCCGGACATCCGGTCACGGTTCTCCGGCGCGCTCCGCGGAACCGCAGATCCGGCTCGATTCCACCGACTTCGCGGCGGACCCGCACCGCGCCTACGAATCCATGCGCCGCCGCGGGCCGCTGGTACCGATCGAACTGGCGCCCGGCGTGCCGGCCACTCTGGTGATCGGATATCAAGCGGCACTGCAGATTTTGAACGACGAGGCTCGCTTTCCCGCCGATCCGCGCCGATGGGAGAAGAACGCTCCGCCGGACTGCCCGGTGACGCCGATGCTCGGCTATCGGCAGAACGCCCTGCGCACCGCGGGTGCCGAACATGCCCGTTACCGGCGCACGATCACCGACGCGCTGGACACCGTCAACCTGCACAAGGTCCACGGCGCGGTCGCACGCGCCGCCGACGCTCTCGTCAACTCCTTCTGCGAGCGCGGCACCGCCGATCTCCGGATGGATTACGCCTTCCCACTGACCTTTCGGGTTCTCAGTGAGCTGATGGGCTTTCCCGAAGACGCCGCATCGGCGGCCTATCAGGGGATGGCCGCGATGCTGGACGGGGTCGGCGCTGAAGAAGGTCAGCAGCGGTTCATCGAGGCGCTGCTCGCGGTGGTCGAGCAGAAGCGCGAACGCCCCGGTGATGACCTGACCTCGCGACTGCTGACCCACCCCGAGGGCCTGGACCCCATGGAGATGGTGAACCAGGCCGCGTTGCTGTTCTCGGCGGGCACGGAGCCGACCTGCAACCTGATCCTGAACACCCTGCTGCTGTTGATGGCCGACGAAGAGTACGGCGGCAACGTGCTCAGCGGCGCCATGGATACCCGCGATGCCATCGACGAGGTCCTGTTCGCGGATCCGCCGCTGGCCAATTTCTGCATGACGTATCCGAGACAGCCGCAACTCATCGGCGACGTGTGGTTGCCGGCCGATCAGCCGGTGGTCGTCAGCTTGGCGGCGTGCAACACCGACCCGCATATCGTCGGCGGCGACCGCCGGGGAAACCGGTCCCATCTGGCGTGGGGAGTCGGCCCGCACTCGTGCCCGGCGCAGCCCCTCGCGCAAACGATCGCACGGCAGGCCATCGATCTGCTGCTCGATGCGCTTCCGGATATTCGCCCGGAAGTTCCTGCGCAGCAACTAAGTTGGAGAACCGGGCAGTTTCACCGCGCCTTGGCAGCCCTGCCGGTGGTGTTTCCCGCATGCCCGCCGATGCGTCTCACCTGATGGAGGGTCACCGATGACAGATACGCAGCCGCTGGTGCTGGATCCCAGCGCCGCCGACATCCAGGGCGAGCTGGCTCGCATCCGCGCTCGCGGCCCGGTGACCGAGGTGGTGCTTCCCGGCGGCGTGCCGGCCTGGTCGGTTACCGACGCCGCCATCCTCAGGCAACTGCTCACCGATCCGCGCGTCTCCAAGGACGCACATCAGCACTGGCCGCGGTTCATCGACGGTGAGATCGGGCCCGAGTGGGTGATGTTTCCGTGGGTGGCGGCGCGAAATATGCTCACCACCTACGGCGAGCAGCATCAGCGGCTGCGCAAACTCGTGGCGCCGGCGTTCACGAACAAACGCACCCAGGCACTTCGGCCGCGGATCGATGCGTTCGTCACCGAACTGCTCGACGAGTTGTCCGCTGTCTCCGACGGCGAAATCGTCGATCTGCGTGCGGGTTTCGCCACCGAGTTGCCGATTCGCGTCATCGGCGAACTGATGGGTGTTCCGGCCGGGATGGATGAACAACTGCGCATCCACGCGGACGGAATTCTCGATACCAGCCTCGACCCTGCCGAAGTCGGTGCGCATTTCGGAGCGCTGTTCGTCCTCATGGAAGAACTGCTGCGGCACAAGCGGGAGAATCCCGGCGACGACCTCACGACCGTGTTGATGAACGCCCACGACGACGCGGACGGATCGCGGTTGGACGAACAGGAGCTGCGTGACACACTGCTGCTGATCATTACGGCCGGTCACGAAACCACCGCGAATCTGTTGGACCACAGCATCATCGGTCTCCTTACCCATCCCGAACAACGGAAGGCGGCCATCGCGGAACAAACGCCGTGGTCCGAGGTGATCGAAGAAGGACTGCGTTGGAATGCGCCGCTGGCGCATATGCCGATGCGTTTCGCGGTGGAGGACATCGACATCGCCGGTAATTCCGACTTCCCGGGAGTGCGGCTCAACCGCGGTGACGTGATCATCGCGTCGTTGGCGGGTGCGGGGCGGGATCGAAAAGTGCACGGCGACAATGCCGATATGTTCGATGCCGGGCGGCGGTCGAAGGAACACCTCGCGTTCGGGTACGGGGTACATCATTGTCTGGGGGCGCCGCTGGCGCGATTGGAGGCGGCGATAGCGCTTCCGGCTCTGTTCGCGCGGTTTCCCGATATGGAGCTGGCGGTGGAACCCGATGAGCTGAAACCAATTCCGAGCATTGTCACCAATGGGCATCGCGAAATTCCCGTTTACCGGACGGCACGCGAATCCTGACCCCAACCGAGCGAAGGATGGCCTCGCCCTGCGCGGACTCCCGCTGCCGCAGGGTCTCCGCAGACCCGCCGATACGCGCACGGCGTGTGATCACTGACCTACGGTGAGCTCGACACCCGATCCTCCCGACGACATCACCAACGGGTGGAACCGGTGCGGTGCGTTTGCGGCCCGGTGCGCTCACCGAACCGATCTGCGCGGAGTCGAAAGTGGCCAGCCGGAGTCCCGCAGCACGCTTCGCGAACTGACGTAAGCCTGCCGGGCAGTGACGTACGGATCCTGTGCGTCCAGTTCGTCGGATACGACTTCGACCGCGATCGGTGCCCGGACGCCGTGGCGCGCGAGTCGGCGCAGCATCGGAATCAGCTCGGCCGCACCGTGACCGGGCAGCCAGCGACAATGCAGCGCCTCGCGGCGAAGGTCGGACAACGGTTCGGGCAGGGTGTCGCACAATTGGATCGCCGCCACCCGCTCCGCCGGAATGGCCCGAAGTGCGGAATCCGGTTCGTCTGCGGTGTGGGCGCGCTCCCAGTGCCAGGCATCGATGAGGAGTCCGGCGTTGTCCGCGCCGGATGCCTCGATCACCTTCCAGGCGCAGGTAGCGGAATCGATCGCGGCGTACGGCATGTACTCGAGGGCGACGCAGGCTCTCGCATCGGCGGCGCGGCGGCACAATGCGCGCAACCCGCGTGCCAGGGTGTCCAACGGGAAATGCTGCGACATGGTCGTGTGGATTCGGCTGGCGCCCAGTTCGGCCGCCATTCGCACCACGGTGCGGTCGGATTCGAGTTCGTCCTCGGAATATGCGGCCGGATCCGCCCAGTGGGCGGCCAACTCGACTTCGTTCACTTCGAGACCGTGCTCCGCGATCACAGCGGCGATATCCGCGGGGGAGAGCTGGTCCTCCAATGCCGCACGGTAGTGCTCGATAGAAAGCCCGATGCCGGTGAAGCCGGCCGCCGCGGCCGCCGCACAACGAGTACGCAGATCCGCGTTTCGCAGCGTGAGATCGCTGAGCGTCAGCGAGTAGTCGCCACGCGTGCCGAGCGTACGAACTGTCTCGCGGTCGCCGGTTGCGCCGATGTCCACACTGGCGGTCTACCCTGCCACCCGCGACGAAACCCTCGTCGAGATTGCGTGGCACTCGTGGCCGACGTCGGTTTCCTCGTCGGATTCTCACGGCTTGCTGCTCGGCGTGGGGTCGGCCCTCCTGCGAGTCGGTCCCAACCCTCGGCCACTGCTGGTCGGCTGAGACGCAACGAAGACATGAACTCGGTCGGCGGCAGGGTCTCGGCAGGTTGGGAGCGAGATGGTGAGGGGGCCGGGTCGGTTAGGGCGAGACGGTGAGGGCCCGGTTGGTTGGGACGAGACGGTGACGGCACTCTGGTCGGGACTGCTGCGGAACTCCTCGATCACGACGAACCGCCGGAGCCTGCTCCTGTCGGCGGCAGTAACTACGTTTTACCGGCGACCGGTGTTCGGAACGCGCGCCGATACGCGCCCGGCGTGGTGCCGACGTGGTCGTGAAAGCGGCGACGCAGATTGACCGCCGAGCCCAGACCCACCCGGACCGCGATGGCATCGACCGGTAAGTCCGTGTTTTCCAACAGAACTCGCGCCCGCGCCACCCGACGCTCCAGCAACCACCCACCCGGACTGGTGCCGACCTGATCGGCGAACCGGCGCGCCAGCGTTCGTGGCGAGACGTTGAGCTGCGCGGCCATATCGGCCACCGACAGCGATGTCTCGAGCCGCGCCTCGGCCCACTCCAGCAAACCGTCGAATCCGTCCTCGACCGGCGAGGGCGGCGCGTACTGAACCTGACCGCCGTCCCGATGCGGCGGCATGACCATGTGCCGCGCGATGAGTGCGGCATGCGCGACCCCGTGATCCGCGCGAACCAGGTGCAGGCACAGATCGATTCCCGCACCCGCTCCCGCACTCGTGGCCACATCGCCGTGGTCGACATACAGCCGATCCGGTTCCACCCGAACCTGCGGAAACTCCCGCGCCAATTGCCCGGCCCGCGCCCAATGCGTCGTCGCCGAACGCCCGTCCAACAGCCCGGTCCGCGCCAACGCGAACACTCCCGAACAGATGGTGACCAGCCGCGCCCCACGGCCGTGCGCCCGGACCAGCGCCTGCCGCACCGGTCCCGACAGCGGCGTCTCCACCGGCAGCCACCCCGGAATGATCACGGTGTTCGCCGAGTCCAGCGCCGACAACCCTCGCGTCACCGATATCGCATAACCCGCAGTCGTCGGCACCGCCCCCGGCGCTTCCGTACATACCTCGAACTCGTAGTGCTGCGGCACGCCGTCCCGCTGGGTACCGAAAACCTCGACAGCGCAACCGAGTTCGAACGTCGACTGCACCGGCCGCACCAACGCCACCACACGATGCATGGCAAGAATGTACCCCTCGACGTCATCTCAGACACTGTCCGGGCTTCGCCGCATCCGGCACCGTGACAGATATGAACCCCGAGATCCTCGCCCAGCCCGGCTACACCTGGACCACCGTCGCCGACGCTCCGAGCCGCGAACTCTTCCCCGGCATCCGCCTACGCCAACTGTGGAAGGGCGACAACCGCGCCCACGCCCACGTCCTGGAAATGGACCCCGGGACGTCGTGGCCCCGCCGCGACGTGCACGAACCCGGGCCCGAGGAGGTCTACGTCCTGACCGGCACCTTCAACGACGGCGCGCGGGATTACTCGGCGGGCACGTTCATTCATGCTCCGGCGGAAAGCTGGCATGTGCCAGGAAGCGAGACGGGGTGCACGCTGTTCCTCTTCTATCCCGAGGGGTAGATCGCAGGCGGTAGCCGCGGCTCGGTTAGTGGGGTGCAGCCAACGCTCCATACCGGATACTGATGCCTATGACGGGCGGGACGGTGGTCGGTCTCTCAGCCGATCTGATGATTGTTTGGCGTGCGCTACATCGGCGCTTCGGATCCGGCACCACGGTGACGTCGGTTCGAGTCGGCCCTTTGAGCGAGGCTGAGCGCGAAGCGTTGGCAGACCTGCTGGGCATGGCAGTTCTGCCGCCCGAGGTGTGCAGCATTCGTGTCGATCAGCTGGACTCCGCATTGACAGAGTCCGTGGGGATGACGGCTCATCAGGTTGTGGAACAGCTCGTCGGACCGATCGAGAATCGGTCGGCCGCTCGTGCAGAGCAGGCGGGTCGGCGGTGGGAGTTGTGGAATTGGCTGGATACTCATCCCGTCGTTCGCTCACAACCGGCGCTGGGGGAGTGGGCCCACGCCATGCGTCGTGCCGGCATCGTCGGGGGATCGGTGGACACAACGCGGGATCTGTTGGCCGAGGCCCTGGCAGTGCTGCACGCTATACCCGCACCAGGGACGCCGCTCCCGGTTTTCGCGGAGCAGACGCTGCGTGACCCACATGCCTTGGACAACGGAACTCGGTTGCAGGCGATCGTTTTTCGTGCGCTGGCAGCAATCCACGACTGTGATGTGCCCCGGGATGCCGCGGGGGTGCGCAGTTTCTGGGAGACGGCAGGCGTGGCCGACGACGAACTCTCGTCCACCGTTCTCGCCGCGGGACTACGTGTGGCCGGAGCCGGATCGGTGCTCGAAGCGATGCTCGCCGTCTGCGCAGCCGCAGGCTCGGCTGCCTCGCTGACGCTGCAGCAGGTGCGCACTGCACAGCAACTCGATGCGGTGCCGGAAGTGGTTCGGGTGGTGGAGAATCCGAGCGTGCTCGCGAGCGCGTTGCGGCGCTTCGGACCCTCCTGTCCGCCGATCGTGTGCACCGCAGGCTGGCCGTCCAGCGCAGGTATTCGGCTCCTGGATCTCCTGTCCACTGCGGGTGCCCGGCTCGAATATCACGGCGATTTCGACGGTGAGGGTTTGCGGATTGCGGCACACGTCATCGCGCGGACCGGTGCGCATCCTTGGCGCATGGGTAGCTCGGACTACCTGCCGGCGGTCGGTCCGGGCGGGCCCCCGGTGGGCCGGGTATCGGAGGCTCCCTGGGATAGCGATCTGGCCTCCCATATGCGGCGAACCGGGGTTTCGGTGCCGGAGGAACGAGTCGTGGGGATACTCCTGGACGATCTGGCGCTGTAGTTGTCGGTGCACGGCGTTACCGTGGCTGCTGATCGAGGGGAGGCGCTGCATGGATCCGATTCGAGTCCCACCGGAGATGTTCCGGTTCACCGGTGCAGAGCGTTCGGGACTGTATACGGCGGTGCTGCATGCGTTCGGTGAGGCGAACGAACATCTCGAGACGGCGCTGAGCCTGGATAATCTGCGTTCCCGGTTGCCTTCGGTTGGCCGGCTCGAACCCGTCGCCGACGACGAACTGGCCGAGGTACTCGACCAGTTGCGGGCGTGGAATCTCGTGGATGTAATCCAGAATCACTCGGAGAACTACCGCACCGCAATTGATTACGAACGCCGCAATCTGCTGTATTCACTGACCAAGATGGGGGAGGCGGCCTTCGCCGGAGTTGTGCACGCCTTGACCGTCCTTGCCTCGAGCGGCGCCTTGCAGACCGCGGTGCTGGACGCGATCGCCGATCGCCTGGCCGACCTGATCCGCGTGTCGGAGTCCGGCACCGACCGGCAGGTCTATGTGGTGCTGGCCGAGCTGGAGGGGCACTTGGAGGCATTGCGTTCGGGGACAAAACAATTCAACGGCGAGTTGCAACGCCTGCTGCGTGCGGACGGCGTGGATCTCGTGGTGTTCCACGAAGTCAAGGCCGCCACAGTTGCATATCTGCAGGAGTTTCTCGACGATCTCGATATCCGTGCGCACACCATCGCGATGCGGATTCGGCAGCTGGAGGATTTCGGTGTCGCCCGGCTGCAGCAGCGGGCGTTGGCCGGTGCCGATCTGCCCGCGTTCAGTGGAACCGATCCCCGTCCGGCCTGGCTGGAACAGCGCCGGGCTCGCTGGGCGGGGTTGCGCGCCTGGTTCCTGCCAGCCGACGGCTCCGTGCCACGTGTCGATCAGCTGCGACATGTGGGACGGCGTGCCATCGTCACTCTCTTACAAGTTCTCGACCGCCTCACCGAATCACGCCGCCGATCGAGTAATGCTTCGGCCGACTTCCGTGAGCTCGCTCGCTGGTTCGCGATCATCCCGGCTGGAGACGACCTGAATCGCCTGTGGTCCACGGTCTTCGGCCTCAGTCCGGCGCGGCACGCTCATCTGGCACACCCGGACCCGGAGCTGGTGAGTTACACGGCTTCGTGGATCGAGGCCCCAGGTGTGCCGGTGTCGCCACTTCTGCGCACCGCGGGAAAGACCGAACGGATGGGACGGACGGGCGCCGTTCCTGATGTATCGGCCTTGCGTAAGGAACGAGCGGCCAAAGCGATCGCCGAGCGCGCGGAAATCCAGGCGGCGTGGGACATGCTCGATACCGGCGGCACCGCCCGGCGGCTGTCGGAATTCGAGCAACTCGACCACGCGATGTTCCAGCGACTTCTCGACCTGATCGGACGTGCACTCGGTTCGGCACCGGATGCAGAGGGCGTCCGGTCGGCCCGGGCACACGACGGCCGCATCCAGATCGTGCTGCGGCCCGCCGCGGACGGCGCTGTCGCCGAACTGCGCCTGCCGCACGGTGTCTTCCGTGGCCCGGACTATCTCGTCGGGATTCGTGCGGTCGGAGTCCGGCGATGAGCGACCTCACCAACCAGCTCGCGATCGCCGAAAAGGAAGAGGTAGGGCGCGGCATCCGCTATCTGCTCGCCGAACCGCTGCTCACCGCAAGGTCGGCCCCCGACCGTTTCGACGTCGTCCGCCGGCGCCGGGTACCGATTGCCGCCTGGTTCGACACCTTCTGCGGATGGGGGCTCATCGTGGAGCCGCGGGTGGGATACGCGCGGTTGCGTAAGGTCCGTACAAGTGTCGATCCCACGCGTCCGGCTCGGCGCCATCGTTCTCAGCGGGCGCCGTTCGACCGCCGCCGGTATGTGCTGCTGTGTGTCGTCGCGGCGGAGCTTTGCACAGTTCCGGTGACCACCATCGGCATCCTGGCCGGCAATGTCGCGGCCGCCACCGCGAGCGAACCGCTGATCAGTGGGTTCGACCCGGTCGACCGGGCAGAGCGGCGAGCGTTCGTAGATGTCCTTCGACTTCTGGAGTCGTTCGGCGTGCTGGAAATCGTCGACGGATCATCGGACAGTTTCATCGACTCGACGCAGGCGAAGGTGCTCTACCGGGTCGATACCACATTGTTGCTGCGGCTCCTGGTCACCACGTCGGGTCCCTCGCAGCTGGGCGTTCCGGCCGAGGAGGTCCCGCTGCGGCTGCCCGACGTACTCGGCGAACTGACCCGGGAACGTCGTTACGGCGCTGCCGCCGAACATCGAGGTCGCCATACCGATTCCCCCGCAGTGCCGGATGCGCAGCGCAATCTCTGGTTGCGGCACAGCGTGTTTCGTCAACTGGTCGAGGACCCCGTGCTGTACTTCGACACCCTGACCGACGCCGAACGCGCCTACCTGGCGACCCCGACCGGACGGCAGATGCTCAAACGAGCTGCCGATACCGCCGGCTTCGTTCTGGAGGAGCGGGCCGAAGGGGTGATGTTCGTAGACCCCGAGGCACTGTCCACCGACCAGAAATTCCCGGATGATGCCGCCACCGCCAAGGTCGCCGCCTTGCTGTTGCTGGAAGAGCTGATCGGCCCGACTACGGTCGAGCAACTGCGCCGCCACGCGGCTGAGCTGTTGCAGCGATTCCCCCGTTGGGCACGCACCTACCGCACCGACGACGGTCCCCGTGACCTGGTTACCGACGCGCTGGCGGTGCTCACTCAGTTCCAGCTGGTTCGCATCACCACGGCCGGGCTGGTCGTGCCACTACCCGCTGCGGCGCGCTATTGCGTGCAGCAGCCTCGCCTCGCCGATCCCACTCAGGAGCAGTCATGACCGCTGCCGCTCAGGTGCGCTGGACACCGACTCGCGCCGGAATCCTCAACATCTGGCGCTACTACCGTGAAATTTTCGAATTTCACGAAGGCCGACTGCTGCTACGCGGTGCGAACGGGAGCGGCAAATCCAAGGCGCTGGAGTTGTTGCTGCCCTTCCTGTTCGATGCCAGCTTGCGGGCCAATCGGCTCTCGACCTTCGGCACCAACGAACGCACGATGCACTGGAACATGATGGGGGAGGGCGCCACCGGGGTGACCCGCGTCGGTTACGTATGGCTCGAATTCCGGCAGCAGGACCGCTGGTTCACCTGCGGTGCCAGACTACAGGCCACCAGCCGGACCATCAGCGTGCATCCGGACTTCTTCACCACCAGCCAGCGGATCGGCGAGCCGGGCGAAGAAGGAGTGCTGGTACTAACCGATTCGGAGCGGCCGATCGGCAAATCCGAACTCGATGCCCGGATCGGCGAGTACGGCGATGTCTACGAGAACGCCGCGGAATACCGGAATGCCGTGCGTACCAAGCTGTTCCCGGAACTGTCCGAACAACGGTACGACGCTCTCATCACCGCCTTGCTGCAGTTGCGGATGCCGAAACTGTCCCAGCGCCTCGATCCCGGACTGTTGTCGACACTGTTGTCGAAGGCGCTGCCGCCCTTGGGAACCGACGAACTCGCCGACCTCGCCGAGGGGTTCGAGCGGCTGGATGCGCAGCGGGAGCGGCTGGCACGTCTCGATGAGGAATCGGCCGCGGTGGCGAAGCTCGCGCATCAGCAGCGCACCTACGCACAGCGCGTACTCCGAGCTCATGCCGGGGAGTTGGTTTCGGTGACCTCCGAACTCGACACCCTGTCGGAGCAGGCACGGGAGGCTGCCGGACAACACGGTGCGGCGAAACAACAGCTCATGGACATCGAGCAGAAAGTGATCGAGCTCGAACAGGCCCATGCCCAGTCCGTCTCGCGCCGGGAGGGGCTGATGAAGTCCCACGCTTACCAGGAGGGAGCGAAGCTCGACGATCTGCGCGCGAACGTGGCGAAGGCAAAACGGTGGTATGACGACGCGCAGGGCCGGACCCGTGCCGCCGTCGCAGCGGCGGCGAGCGCGACGCAGCGGTACCGGAAGGCCCAGGAGACCGCCGCATCGTGGCGGGAAGCTGTGGCCCTGGCTGCCACGGAAATTCGGCAAGCAGCTCTGTCCTGCGGAATGAGCGCGACTGTGGACGAGATGGCCGCGAGTTCGGTACGTGCGGAATGCTCCGACCTGCTGCGCAATTCCGTGGCCGCGCGCGAAGACCGGATTCGGCTGGTCGAACGCCATATCGCGGAGCACGAGAAGACGCGGGCACTGAGTGAGGCCGAGGAAAAGCGTGTCGAGCAGGCCCGGGGCAACCTGGTTGCCGCCGATGAGCGGCTGCGCACCGCCGGAGACGAGCGAGACCGGGCGCTGGCAGCGTTGCGGCACGACATCGAGGAGTGGGCGCAGAGCTGCTCGGAACTGCGTGTGTCTGCGGAATCGTTGCTTTCCGTCGCGGATTCGGATACCGGGTTCGCCGACCTGGTCAATGAGGCCGTCACCGACGCGCGCGAGGCGATCGCTACCGCGATCGAAGCCTGTCGCCGGGACAAAGAGGGGGCGGTTGGGGACCGGGAACAACCGGCCGCCGACCGCGAGAAGCTGCTGACCGAACAAGATGTGCCTCCGGTCGTGCCCCGATGGCGAACGGCCGACCGGTCCCTCATGTCGGGCGCACCAATTTGGCAGCTGGTCGATTTCGCACCGGCGGTGGATCCCGCCACGGCCGCGGCGATCGAAGCGGCACTCGAGTCGTCCGGGCTCCTCGATGCCTGGATCGGCCCCCGCGGCGAGATTGCCGGACACGACATCTTCGCCGTCCCCGACGCGGTTGAGGCGGTTATCGGCCGGTCTCTCGCCGACATGCTGATCGTGCACGAGGACGCGGCGGAGGCCGAATCGGTACGAAAGGTGCTGGCAGCCATATCCTTCGGCCAAACGCTCACCGGCGGTCCGACGATGGCGGTCGCGGCCGACGGCAGCTGGCGCATCGGCACTCTGCACGGCAGCTGGGCCAAACCGGCCGTCACCTTTATCGGTGCCGAAGCCAGGAGACGGAATCGCGAGCGCCGCCTCGCCGAACTCGATGCCATGATCGCCGAAATCGACAGGCGTATTGAGGGTTACGAGCTGCAACTGGAGAATCTGTCGAACCGTCGCGGGTCCGTCGATGCCGAGATGCGGGCACAACCGGACCGCAGCGCATTCCGCTCCGCCCGGACGGCCTTCGCGGATGCGGACCGCCGCCGAGATGCTGCGGACCAGGCAGTGCGAGCCACGATCGCCGATTTGGCACGCGCGCAAGCAGCACAGACAACCGCGCTGCAGGACCTGCATATGTGCAGTGCCGAAAGCGGATTGCCGACCGAAATGCCAACCCTGGAGACACTACGCACCGTGCTGAAATCGTTCCAGGGCAAGGCACAGACGTGGCTTGACTATCGCCGCGACCTCGAGCATGCCGAGTCCGACGAGCGAGCTCGTACCGCAGACGCCGACGAGGCGGCCGGTGCGGCACAGCAATCCGCCGAAAGCGAAGAGCGCGCCGCATCCGAACTCCGGGACGCCGAAGAACAATTGCGCGCGGTCGACGACTCCGTCGGCATGGAATACCGCGAGGTGTTGAACGAGATCGACGCATTGCGGCGCGAAATCTCCACCACCGCAGATTCTTTGGAAGCAGAACGTAAGCGGGAGCGCGAATGGACCAGAAATGAAGCCACGCTGGGCACGGAGGCCGATGCCGCCGCGCAGGCTCACCGGGACAAGACCACCGAACGCGACCTCATTGCTCAGCGATTCCGGGAGCTCGCCGGCGGAAACCTGCCTGCAGACGCCGAGATCCCCGAATCCGAAAGTTTCCGGGAACTGCTCACCGGGTCCGGCGGTGTCCGTGCGGCCCTCGACGCCGCCCGCAAGGTGACGGCTGCCTGGCCGACCGTCCCGCACACCGCCAACAATATCGGCGACGCCCTGCGCCGCCTCAGCGAATCCGTGCACGAATGCCGCACCTCACTGAGCGCTCGCGCCGACCTGGACCTCGAATCCGACGGCGACGTCCAGCTTTTCACCGCCGTAGTCGATGGCGTGCGCGTCGGCGCCGCCGGCCTGAAGGACATCCTGCGGCGAGAAGCAGACCAGAGCCGCAACGACATAACCCAGCAGGAACACGAACTGTTCGACAAGACCCTCACCGGAGACACCCGCCGTCATCTCGCGTCGAGAATCCGGCAGGCGAATGCACTCGTCGACGCCATGAACGAGCATCTGTCCCGCGTGCGCACCGCCTCCGACGTCGGCGTGCAACTACGGTGGCAAGTCGGCAAAGACCTGCCACCGGGCACTGCTGCGGCCCGCGAACTGCTCTTGAAGGACCCCGCTCGTCTCAATGATGCCGATCGTGAAGCCCTGCACAGGTTCCTGCGCGACCGCATCGAGGAAGCCAAAGCCGCTGACTCCGCCACCAGCTGGGAACAGCAACTGGCCGAGGTATTCGACTACACCCGATGGCATCAGTTCACCGTCCGCATCGACCGCGGGCGCGGAGAAGGCTTCCAGGAACTCACCAAGAAACTGCACGGCGCCCTCTCCGGCGGCGAGAAGGCCATCGCCCTTCATCTGCCACTGTTCGCAGCGGTCGCCGCGCACTACCACGCCAGCCCCACAGCACCCCGAGTGATTCTGCTGGACGAAGTGTTCGTCGGCGTCGACACCGCCAACCGCGGCCAGATCTTCGCCCTGCTGTCCGCACTGTCACTCGACCTGGTCCTCACCTCCGACCACGAATGGTGCACCTACCCCGAACTGAGCGGAATCGCCATCCACCAGATCGTCACGGGCGATGACAGCGATGCTGTGACGACGGTCCGGTTCACCTGGAATGGGTCGGAGCTGGAAGCAGCGGCGTAGCCGGGAGGCAGCGGCTGAGCTCAAAATTCCAGCTCGGACCAGGGGATACTGATGGGGAACGGGTGGTTGATGGTGGCAGCACCCGCGTCGGCGGGAAACCAGGCTCCGGCGAGGACGTAGTTCGCGCGGTGCAACACTGGGATGCCGGGATCCGGCGGTTTCACCTCCGGGATCAGCGTGTAGGCGTGGATGTGCGCGATCTCGCTGCGATGTGTGGCGAGCGTAACCTCCCAGTACCACGGGATTCCCGCTCGTGCGTAGCGAGCCTTCTTCGCTTCCGTATCGGCATCCGAATTGGAAGGCGTTAGCACTTCGCCCACCAGAACCACCCGATCGGATCGGACATACTGGTACGGCTCCGGCAGACACCGGTAGATCATGAAGTCCGGTGTGACGAAATCCGACATGCCGATGCATCCGAAGAACACGCTGGTCCCGGTACTCACCCGCCAGCATTGCTCGGGATCCGCCTCCAGCGCTTTGACGCAGGTCCGCAGGCGATTCCAGAGCAAGTTGGTGAATTCGTGATGTTCGGATGGGCAGTGTGGTGTCCACACCACGCGCCCGTCCCAGAGCTCGATGCGCTCGACGATCTCATCGGGAAGCGCCGACAGTTCGTCCCAGGTCAAGTGCTCCGGGAGCTTGGGCCGCCTCGCCTGTGGGGCGGACATGCAGTCATGATAGCTGGTACGACTGCCGATCCAGTTTCGGCCAGCTAAACTAACTGCGAAAAGCTTTGCCAGATAGCGACCTCGGAACCCACGGCGGGAGAGACACGAGGCAGGTTGGGGTGGCGGGAGCAATTTTCCGTCTCACCGAAAGGCGATCTAGGTACGGCCTTGCGCGCAGATTTGCGGAGGTGTGCGAAAGGCGAAATGCATTGCGACGCAATAAGCATCCCTCCCCGGCCGACTCGCCGGAAGGGGTTGGATTGCGAAGGACGCAACCGGCTCCGCTCTGCACTAGGTACTGTGACCGCATGCCACCACCCAAGGGACCGTCCGTCGTCGTCGGATTTTCGGACAGCGACGTGCAGGCCCATCTGTTTGTCGACGACAAGAGTGTCAAGGTCAGTTCAGTGTCGTTCGAAATGACGACCAGGAGCGAAGGCGAACCGCGCCCGATCGGGCACTCAATCCGCGTTGTCCAGACGGATGTTGAGCTCCCCCTGAAAGCGAATGGCCAGCACCCACAGCGCCGTACACCCGCCGTCGTCGTCTATCCAGACGGGACGGTCTGGGTCGACCCGAAGATCAGGCGCGATTCGCGTTAGCCCTCCCGAATTCACCGCCGCCGCCCGAGGTCAGGGAGCCCGTCGGATACAATAGACCGGACCCCGACTTTGGGCATCGGGCGGCCGACCCGTACCAATTTATTATTCCCCGGCAACGGTTTTGGACCCAGTCGCGCGTACAGGCGACGACGAAGTTGGCGTGCCTTATCTACAAGCGCCCGCTCCTGGGCAGTGAGTGGCCGGGTAGATTCTGTTCGCTTGGCTGAACGCAGAAAGTCCTCAACGCGTTTAAGCTCCGCACGTGCGACCCGTTCGCGCTTGCTCGGGATCTTCGGCTCTTTGCCGCTCCCACCGTTGCGCTTGCCCATATAGCCGTGGTCGCACGCAGAGTGGCCTACCGTAAGATCGAGGCAGAAGTCGCAATGGTCGTTCCCTCATCGCAGAACGGTCCACCAGCGAAGCTGGCCCTATTCACCGCCGAGTCCTGCGCTTCATCGCCTCCTCAACTTCTGTCTTCTCCGACTGTTTGAGCCAACGACGACGGCCGCAGTTGGGTCAAAATGGGCCAATCGCATCTCAAAGGAACAATTTACGTCGACGGAGTGCGTCCCACGTCGTGAGTTCGTGAAGCAATGTATTTGCTGTTGGTGAGTACTCAAGAAGAACATCTTCGTCGGTCAACGGGCCAAAAGGGCCGACGATGTTCGGAGAAAGCAGCACCAGGCCGCACTCGCCGTTATTTCGAATATAGAGACCTGGATTATTGCCGAGCGCTCGCTGCTTAAGCACGCGCCGCCGGAATATGGACAGCATACCGTTGGTGAAAACATAAGGCGTCCTCCCACGGTCAAGGTGGGGTGGCGCAACTGCAATGTCTAGTGCCTGAGGAACCGCGCGGGTATATTCATCGAGCAGAACCGGGGTCGGGATTTGATCGATCATCCGCATGAGGTCGTCGGAGCTAGTGGTAGCAGTGCATGCGAGAGAGAAACAGCTGGCGAGGTGTGCGGTAAGCGCTTCGCTCGCATACGGTCGGCTGGGGGCGTCCATGACCGCCCTCATCAGGGTTGTGGCAGCTCGTCCTCTTGCGGCCGCAATCTCGTCTTTTAAGTCGATGGTGGGCAGCATCTCAGTCAGCGCAGAGTCGAGCGCCTGAGCGTCGCTGGCCGCGCCGTCGAATATGGCTCGGTGAAGTGGGTTGCGATCAGTAATCGCGTGCTCGCCGAACCATTTGATGAATGCTGCGATAGCGCCGGGATCCTCCATGGGAGCACCATCGCCGTCTGCGCCGAATATCATTGGCGGTGGCGGAGGAGTTCCAGGCAGCGAAAGTGACTGTACTGCCCCCATTGGCTCCCCTAAATCGATGCGAGCCCATGACAAACATGCGCGTGCGCGTTCGCGTGCGCGGAGGGTTTGCAGCTCCGGGTAAATGGTGACGTAAATCCACAGACGCGCCAATCGGAACCCGAAGCTACACAGCCAATGAGCACCGAATGTCGGGGTACGGTCTTCGGCTGCCACGGTGTCCAGCACTCGGAGTGTGAACTCAGGGGTCCTCGTATCGATGACGTGGTTTCTGAATTCGAGGGGGATCGAAGACCTTTCAGGTGCTGTGAGCAGGTCGCGGACATAGTCGCCAACGAGCCCCCATGTGCTACATATGACCGGCACTGCGTAGTCGTCCAGCATTCGTGCACGCCGGCGATGTCGGTGGTCGGACCGCAAATCTTCCCATGATGGCGTACGCTCCCACTCGGCTACTCCATGGTGCGCCAAATACCTTGTAGCGTCCTCTATTTCGGGTGACGTCGGATGCCAGCCGTTGCCGCTGAAGGACCCCGTGATCTTGCGGTGCAGCGGACTGCGGGGCACATCACCTAGGAAGTTGCCAGCGCGGGTGTCGGCGAGAAACCCTGCAGGGTTTACCCGTGCGACCGTCAGACCGACTGGGTTCCGCGTTTCGACTAGATATCGCGTGTCCTCCCAAACGATCCCGAAGCCGGTCGCGCCGTTGCGATCGGAATTGCGGGCGATGATATCCATAGCGCCGCTTACCAGGGTTCCGACCTTCTCCGCTGCCATTTCTGCATCGTGTGGAGTGAAGGTCAGGGTCATCGTCTCTATGTACTGCGGAGATATGAGCGACTGCCCCAAGCTGCTCCATGCCTCAGGAATGTGCACACTCAGTGATTTGTCAGGTCCAGCTTTCAGGCACAGTATCCGTAGTCCGTGCCAAGCCGTCAACGAGAGAAGGGAATGATCGAGCAGTGGCGAGTAATCGGTTGAGACGACGACGAAACAGATGTCAGTGCGGGCTGCGAAATGCAGGTGGTTTCGCAGTTCCTGTTCATAGGCCAAGAGCTCTGTGGCGGTCTCACGTGCGACTTTGCGGTTTCTTTTGAGTTCGAAAACCACGACCGTGCCTGTACTCGGCGAAATGTACAGCAAATCGGTAAAGAGAGCCTCTTTTCTATTGAGGGAGATCGATGCTCGGCTATCTGCCACAGGTGTGAGTGTGCCCAGTCTGCCTTCTACCATAAGCGCGGCCTCGGCTGCACGGTGCAGTACCAAATCGTCGAGAAGTAGGAGCGATTCCCCGTTACGATGCTGGTCTGCCGCGATAGCCCGTACATCTTCCCAGCCGGTCGTAGCCGTGACGAGCTGCCCCCGGTTGACGAGATCTTCGACGAAGTCCTGCAGTTCCTGTTCCAGCATCCCCCGGTATCCTCCGATCCGGCGCGTCAAACTCATTGAGGCGCAGAGAATTTCGATCCGACCCAGACTACCAACCAGCCAGATCGTTCGCGGGGCTCGAGTGCTGCTGACGAAAACGCTGTGATTACGTCCGCTTTGCTGCGGGTCATGTCGGTGACTCGCAGCGACAGCGATGCTGTGAGGAGAGTCGGTTCGCGTGGAATGGATCGGAGCTGGATGCAGCGGCGTAGCCGAGGCAGCGTCGGCCTCGGCTCAGAACTCCACCTCTGACCGGGGGTGCTGATGGGAAACGGGTGATTGATGGTGACCGTGCTCGAGCCGAGATCTGAACGCCCCACGGTTACAGGCCCACGAGACGCGGTATCACCACTGCGGCACGGTTTGAGCGGGGTGGCGCGGACCGCATCCGGGTGGCGGGGTGAGGGCGCTGGTGTAGTTCTCGCCCTCGGTGAGCGGGCTGGTGAGCGTGAGGCCGGCCGTCGCCATCCGGTCGTATTCGGCCAGGATCCAATCCTTCGAACGGTAACTGCCGTAGGTGGCTATTTCGGAGTTCTTGAGTCCGCCGCCGGAGGCGGATTGAAAGCTTTCCATGATGTACTCCACATCCGGGCGCTCGATTCCGTACAGGTGGAAGAAATATGCGTCCAGTTCGGCGCGGATACGGGCGCGGCGCTGCTCGTCCCATCGGAACGGTGGGTCGGTATCGTCGAGATCGCGGGCGAGTCCCGCCATATCCCATGCGGTATAGACCAATTCGAGTACTCGCGGAGTGAGGAACGGGGTGTGCGGTTCCATCTCGCCGGGCGTGGGGACCGGAAGCTGTTTCCATGTCATGAGCGCCATGTGGATACCGCCGACCTTCTGCCGGCTGACGAAGTCGAACACGAACGAGCTCTGGACGGCGATGAGGGCCGCGACGAGAGGAGGGGAAACGCGCGGAAACATCAGGGGGAGGGTATGCCCGGCTGCGGTACGCGGGAGGAAGCCGGGGATAGCCGTACGTTCATCGGTGGCGCGACAGACGTCGCGCCACCCGCAGAGCCATTGCCGATCCCAATGCAGTTGCTCCAACCGTTTCGCGACGCCTGGAATCTCCGTAGCCTTGTTATTTCGGACAGTGTCTATGAGTCCATCCTCAGCGATCCAGTAGCGCGGGGCGGCAGCCACGGATGAGTCGCTCTTTTCCGATGCCGAGAGACGCCGACGGTCTTCGTTGCCGGTCCCGTGAAATGAGTTCCAGCGGTGGTCGAAGTGGTGGATCATTTTCGACTCATACAGCGGAAGCATACGTTTGCCATCGCGAGTGAAGGTGTTCCCCCGCAACTCCCAGCCCTCGGCTTCGAGGCGGTCGGCCGTACGGAAGAGATCGGAGTCATCGGTCATGTTGAAGAGATTCTTGAAGGTGATCTGCCAGTGATTGCCGCCCTTGACCGCCTCATTCCACAGCACCGGCACGCGATGGTAGATGGCCGCGGTCAGGTCGGCGTCGCGACGGCTACGAAACACCGGCAGGTTCCCTGTGTTGGGATTGATCAGGCGAATTTCTTCGGGCGACAGCGTGAACCGCCGGTCGGTGTCGTCGAGATCGCTTGTGTCGGTGAGGTAGAAGGAGAAGGTGGTCGACGGTTCCCGCTGGCCTTTGCCGACAAGGGCGAGCAGGCAGAACTTTTGTCTGGAATCCACGCCTGGGAACAGCGGTTTACGGTTCTCGAAGTCGTAAAGCATGGAAATGGCCGCGCGGTCGGTGAAATCACCGAACAGGTGTTGCGCACCCGCGCCGGTCGCGATCGCGGTGGGAATGATGCATCCGATTCGGCCCTGTGGCGCGACGATGGTCGTAAACCGTTCGGCGAAAAGCTGATCGGTCGCCAGTGAGTTGACCCCCTTGACCGTCAGCCCCCGCCCGCACAGTGGGAATGCCCCGGAACTGCCCGCGAACAAGAATGTGGATTTCACCTTGCGGCGCGCCTCCATGTACCTGCTCCCGGCCTCCGGGACCTCGGCGATCCAGCGCTGTATTTCAGCACGCCGCGCGGCCCCTGACATCGCCGCGATGGACGGCTGCGCGGCCGCGAAATATTTCTTGTCCTCGAAATCGACCTTGTCCCATGGCGGATTGCCGAGCACGCAGGAGAAGCCACCGGACCATCCGGTGACCGAGTCGACACCGGAATTGTCCACGGGCACAACGAAAATCTCTGGAAACTCGACATGCCAGTGGAAAAAACGATACTCGTTGCGCAGCCGCACGATCTCGAGATGGGTCTCCTGCGGGGCCGCCGAGTCGCTCGGATTCTGTAGTGCGCGAAACACTCCGTCGGTCACTGGCGTGGGCGCGTCCTCGGTTTTGTGCCACATGAACGCCGCGCACCAGGCATCGGCGATGTGGCGGGCCCGGCGGTAGTCGGGGGAGTTCTCCCATTCCCGGTACGCGGCGGCCTGATGGCGGACGCGGGGCAGGGTGTCGGCCGGTGCGGCGGTGATACGGCGAAGGTCCTCGGCGAGAGTGGTATTGGCGACCTTGGTTTCCGCGATGAGGTCGAACAACCCGCCTTGCCCCGCTCGCTCGGCCTCGTTCTGGTCGGCGAAGCGTTTCACATAGGCGTCGTCATCGCCTTCCACCTTCTTGAACGCCTTGTCCGGGATACCGCCGCGCAGTAACGCCGGAGTGGCGCCGATGAGCCCGTTGCCGCACTTCACATGTGCGTCCAGGAAGCTCAGTGGCTGACCGGGCTCGAGCGCCTCCAGCCACAACGACACCTTGGCGAGTTCGACCGCCAACGGATTGAGATCGACGCCGTACACGCAGCGGGCGATGACCTCGTGCAGCGCGTGCCGAACCGCGTCCGGTGTCGGCTCGGGGTTGTGTTCGCGCACGGCCGCAACCTTTTTCGCGATGCGGCGTGCCGCAGCGACTAGGAAATGCCCCGAGCCGCAGGCGGGGTCGCAGACAGTCAACGACAGCAGTTGTTCGATGACGGCGTCGGAGGGATCGGGTTGCCCCGCCGCGGTGGCCATCGCCTCCCCACGTTTGACCGCGTCGTCGATGATCGGGTCCAGGGACGAATCGAGCAGGTTGTCGATCAACGAGGAGGGTGTGTAGTACGAGCCGGTGGTTTTGCGGGTATTACCCGCCAACAGCTCCAGCTCTAAGGTCCGCTCGATCGGGCTGTAGCGGGGGATCAGCTCCAGCAACGATTCGTAGATCGATCCGAGCTCCTCGGCGTCGAGGTGCTGGTAATCGACCGGCCGCACCCGCTGCGAACCCGGGTCGCGCACCTGGGCGAGATGTCGTACCGCGCCGAGCAGGTATTCGTTGGATAGCGCCACACCGCGCAAGGGTGCATCGGCATCGGTGTCGTCGAAGATACCGCCGAGACCCGGCAGGCCCAGTTCCGGGCGGCCGTCCTCCTCACCGAGCGCGTCAAGAACGATTCGCAGGGTGCGGTAAAGGTCGTCGTGTGCGGTGCCGCGGCGGCGTCGCGCCTGGGCACGTAACCGGGCCGTGGCGAAGTATCGAGCGTAGCGTTCGCGGGCCAGCGGGTCGGCATCCGGCCGGTGGAGGACATCGCGGTCCTCCGCGACGAAGACGAACAGCAGCCGGTAGACCAGCCGCAACAGGGCGTTGTGCAGGGCGTCGACGTCGAGATCCGCACGCAGAGCAGAGTTGTCCGGATGCCGGAGGAATCCGGTGCCCAGCGTGGTGATCGCCTTGGCCACACCGTCGCGCAACTGGTCCAGGGCCCGAGTTCCGGATGCGATCGCGTCGAGCCGCCAAGTCTCGAGCCAGCAGCCGGCCGGGGCGGCGCCGTCGGCGATCGCGAAGCGGGAGACGTGCAGCAGCCGATACAGCAGGACGAACTCGCTGAACAGCTCGCCGTCGAAGATCGCCTCCAGATCGAACTCGATATAGGACGCGGTGGCCAGGGCGCTCGAGTCGCGCAACAGCCGCAACTGGCGCCCGTTGGTGACCAGCGCCCACAGGTGCGCCTCGGTGCGGTTGAGACATTCCTGCACCAGCGATTGCGGTGGGACGGTACCGGCGCCGCCGGGGCGCTTGTCGAGCCAGTGCTGCCACGGGATCACGTGGATCGGCACATGATTCCACCGGTGGCTGATGTCGAAGGCCTTGCTGCCGTCATCGGATCGGATCCCGGCCGGGCCGACGGTGGTGAGCTCACCGAAACCCAATTCGGCGAACAAAGGTATGAGCCACTGGGTGATAGCGCGGCCGGTCGGGTCGGGCGGGGTTTCGGCAGGCGCGGTGAGAATCAGGTGCTCGCGCAATTCCTTCCACACCGAGACCAGATAATCCCAATGCCGTTCCGCCTCGTCGGCGACCGAACGGGAACCGATCACCCGGTAGCTCGACGGCTCGCTGCCGGCGACATCGGCGCCTTCGCCGATGCGGACGAGCATATCGGTGGGCAGCAGCCCGCCGACGGTGTGCACGGCGGAGAAGACCTGGTTGCGGGCGACGACGGACATCAGCGGGGACTCCCGGACACTGGCAGGTACACGTAGACGCCGAGGATGTCGGCGGGTTTCTGGACGGTCACGCCGACACCTCGGACGATCTCGCCGGCCGCGCTGCGGACCCGGCGGTGCGAGGAGAGCAGCTCGGCGGCGAGCTGCTCTCCGAAACTGTCCAGATGTGTTGTGGTGGCATCGAGTTCGTCCAGCACACGCTGTGTGGTGCGGGTGCCGAATACCGGGTCGGTGTTCTCGTCGGCGACGACATCCAGCAAGCTCAGCGATTGTTCGGGCGAGAGCCACGTGGCCGCCGCAGGTGAGCCCTGGAATGCGAGCAGGCGCGCGTCCTCGGCGATCAACTCCCGCTCGCTCGCCCGGGTCGGGAGGGTCAAACGGAAGCGATAGCGCACCAGCAGCATGGTTGTGCGGGTATCGACGCCGCGGGTGCGCACCACCCCGCAGCGGCGAGCGGGCCGCGCGCCGGAGGTCTTGTCGTCGAGTGCGGCGTCGAGAACGTATCCGGCGATCGCCGCGACGGCGGGGTCGGTGCGGACCAACGCGGCCTCCCCGCGCGCCACCGCCGCGGTGTCGCGGAAGGGCACCGGCCGCCCGGCCTCCACCGCGTCACCGCCGAGCATCGGCGCCAGCGCGTCGCGCAGCCCGATCGGAGTGCCGCTGAGATCGGCGGTGAATCCGCCCGACCCGTCATCGCGCAGCACCGCCTCCAGTGCGGTCAACGCGTATCGCGCGAACCCGCGGACCTCGTCCGCCCGGCCCAGGGTCTCGCGGATCGCGGCGACCTCCCGGGCGATCTCCTCAGGGTGGATGGAGCGTTGGGCGAATCGTGAACGAGAGGCCCTTTCCCGTTCCGCGGCCGACTTCCAGTCCGCCTCCAGTTCCCGCGCCCGGCGGTCGACGGTCTCGAGTTCGAACAGCGCATCCTGTTCGGCGCGCTGATTGCGCATCAACAGCCATTCCACGATCGCGTCGGTCACCGCGGCGGAGGCCGCGTCGGGAACAGAGACCGAGATGCCCAAATCCTTCTGGATCTGGCGGTGTTTGGTGATCAGAACCTCGAGCACCTTGCCGTCGATGCCGGTATCGCTGCCGACGAGGGTGATGACCCGCACGATGTCACGCTGTTGTCCGTACCGGT
Source organism: Nocardia sp. MDA0666 (assembly GCF_003023875.1). Classification (NCBI taxonomy): domain Bacteria; kingdom Bacillati; phylum Actinomycetota; class Actinomycetes; order Mycobacteriales; family Nocardiaceae; genus Nocardia; species Nocardia sp. MDA0666. Next base: position 104,790 of record NZ_PYHT01000012.1, on the reverse strand, counting down.
CGACCCGGCCTTCGCGCTGATCGTGACGGGTGGGGTTCCACGCCAGGTCGTAGTGGATCACGGCATCGAAGTGGTGTTGCAGATTCACGCCTTCGGACAGGCAGTCGGTGGCGATCAGCACCCGGCGGGAATCGTCGTGCTCGCCCGCTTCGTGCGCCAGGTGCTCGATGCGCTGCAGGCGTTGCTGTGGGGACAGCGCTCCGGTGACCGCCCGAACCACGGTACGAGCGCCGAGTTTTCCGTCGAGGTGCTCGGCGAGATATTCGGCGGTCGGGATGTAGCGGCAGAAGACGATGGGATGGTAGCCCTCGGCCAGTAGCGCTTTCAGGTGCTTCAGCAGGGCCGCCAGCTTCTTGTCGGCAGCTTTTCCCTCCAGCCGTTGGGCCCGTTCGGCCAGTTCCGCGAGCCGCCCGCCCGCGTCGTCGATTTCGGCGCCGGGTGCGACATCGCACCCTTCCAAAGCGTCGTCGTCGCTGGTGTCGCGTGTCAGCGGCGCGCCGAGCCGGTCGGCTTCGGCGGCGGTGGCGGCGAGCGCCGAGGCGGAGCGGGTGCGCAAGGTTTGCGCCGCGGCTCGCGGTGAGGAGACCAGCGACCGCAACAGTGCGATCGCAGACCACCAGGCGATGCGAGCATCACGCGTGCCGCGGTCGCCGGCCGCCGTGACACGTTCTCCCGCATAGGCGATGGCGTCGTCCAGCAATGCTCGGTACTCGGCGGAGAGCCGGTAGGTCTCGTCCTTGAACAAGCGGTCCGACGGGAAAACGGTATCCTCACGCAGGCTTTCGTCGGGCAGCCCATCGGATTTGGTGAGGAAGTGGCGCACGTCCGCGCGCTTGCGCTGCACGAAGTGCGCGGCCAGTGTCCGGCGTCCGGCTTCGGAATCGAGATCTGCGTGGGCCAACTCGGCCTTCACCAGACCGAGCAGGGCACGAAAGGCACTTTCCTTACCGCTGTGCGGGGTCGCGGTCATCAACAGCAGATGCCGACGCGAGTCCGCGGCGATCCGTTCGAGCAACTCGTGCCGGAGCTGGTTCTGCGCGGGGGCGTTCTCGGTGGCGACGACACAGGTGTGCGCCTCGTCAACGATGACCAGATCCGGGCAGTGCCGCACGAAGTCGTCACGGTGGCGGGTGGACTTGATGAAATCGGTGGACACGATCACGTGCGGGTGCCGGTCGAACAGCGACTGCCCCAGATCGAGGCCGCGTTCGAGTCGCGACACGGTGGAGGCGAGGACCAGTTCGGCGTCGATACCGAACTTGGTGCGAAGTTCGGACTGCCACTGCTCGGCCAGTGCCGGTGAGCACAACACTGCGAGCCGCGAAGCGCTGCCCTGGGCGAGGAGCTCACCGGCGATGAGCCCGGCCTCGATGGTCTTGCCGATCCCGACATCGTCGGCGATGAGCAGTCGTACGGTCTGTTGCCGCAACGCCATCATCAGTGGTACGAGCTGATAAGCGCGCGGTTCCACGGCGATGGCGGCCAGTGACCGGAACGGCCCGGCGCCCGAACGGAATCCGATCCGCAGCGCCGTGCGCAGCAGGCCCGCCGACAGTGCGTCACCGAGATCGCGTGCCGACGGCCGCGCGAATTCGGCGCTACGTACTTCTTCGAATGCCGGGAAGACGGCCGAGATGTCGTCGTCGCTGCCGCCGAGCGGGCGCAGCACCAGCATGTCGTCGGCGCTGTCGGGCTGCACGACCCAGTCGCGGCCGCGGGCGGTGACCAGCGAACCCGGCGAAAAGGTGGTTGTCATCGGCTACTGTGCTCCACTTCCAGGTCGAATGCCCGTACCGGGCCCGAAGTAGCGTTGAAACTCCGAGATGATGGCGATCCAGTCGCCATCATGCGGGAACCGCACAACGTCCCATCCTTGATCGAGCAACCGGTTCTCAGCTGCGTGATCGCGTTCGGCGACCTCGGCATGCTCGTGCACCGGGCCGTCGACGAAGATCGCGACATTGACACCGGGTAGACGGTAGGCGAAGTCGGGTCGGGCGTGAGCCTCCGGGACGAGCGTCTGCGCCTCGTCCGGAAGTCGCAGGCCGTTGTCCCCGAGCCAGGCGACCAACCGCTCCTCGAGCCGGGTATCGGATTGGCCGGCCAGCCGGGACAACTGCTCGGAGCGGGATTCGCCGCGCCCGGCCGCCAGCGCGGTGGCATCGGCGAAGCGCAACAGCAAGTCCCTGATCCCGTGGCGGTCGATGGCCCCATGATGGGCCTGATTGCCGTAGGTGAGCAGACAGTCGTAACAGCCCCGCGCGCAGGGCCGACCGGGATGCGGACCGCCGAGATCGGTACCGTCGGGCGCGAAATGGCAGATCTCGAGTGCGACGAGCGCCGCCGTACGCAAGGCGAGGGGGTCGGCCTGCAACTGGCGCAGGACGCCGGCTCCGCCCTCGGCGGCCTCGGTGAACAGCATCCGGTCACGGTCTCCGTCGTCGGGAGGCAGCAACTCGCTGGTCAGTTCGGCATCCTCGAGTTCGAAGGCCGCTTCGATACCCCGTTCCAGGGCATACATCAACGACAGTGCCTGGTCCGTGGGCAGGGCTTCGGCGAGCCGCAGCACCGCGATATTGCGGCGGTCCTGCACGAACGGGATGACGCGCTTCTTGCGGCGTCGTTCGTTGCCGTCGGCGTCGATAATCGGCATCTCGGTCGAGTCTCCGGAGGCCTCGTTCGCGTCGCGCTCGTTCATCCAGCGGCCGTCCGCCGGGTCCAGCCAATAGCCGGGCGGGTCGTCGGGTGCGGCTCGCAGTCGACCGATGTTGGTGATGCGGACCGTCGCGGAGTCTCCGTAGGACAGCGTGGCGATCGCGCCGCGTTCATCGCTGACCTTCGCGTCCCGGCGGCCTGGACGGGCGCCATGGTCGTGGAATCGATAGCTCGTGACGAGCCGGAAGCCGGCGCGCCGGCGTTCCTCCTCGTCGGAGGAAATCCGTTCACGCCGCCGGGTATAGACCGTATGCAGCTGCAGCAGTCCATGGGTGACCTCGCGTAACGGTTCATCACACATCTGACATCTGTCGGCATTGTGCTGCTCGTCGTGGTGATAGCCGCACGCGGTGCAGCGCTTGGCTTCGGAGGTCGCCAACTCGCCCCCGATATCGACCGGCAGCTGAATCCGGGTGACCTGGTAGCGCGCGCCCTCGTGATAGATGAGCGCGCCGGGGCCGAATTCACGGATCGCCAGGAAGCGCGGGCGTTGGATGTAGTCACCGTTGCCGAGGCGGCGGCCGGATTCGGGGATGTAGGCGGCCAGCGGCAGACGTGGAAACGAATAGCCCGGCAGAAAACCCTCGCTGGCCAGGTACCGGTACGGATAGAAGTCCGACAGCACCGAACGGTGCTCCGCGGTTTCGTTCTTCAGCAGATTGAGCTGTGTCTCGGCCTCCTTGCGCCGCCGAACCGCCGCATTGCGGTCGCGCTCGGACAGCGTGTGGTCGAGCACCCGGAGGTTCTGCTCGGCCTGATCGACCAGTGCGGCGCGAAACAGGTCACGCCAACGATCGAAGGCCCGGTCGAATTGCCGACCGGCGGCACGGACCGCGTCGGTGATCCACTTGTCGTGCCACCAAGCGGTATCGGCCAGCGCGGGGCCGAGATCGCCGAGCGCCGCACGGGTCGCCTCGATCGCTCGCTCCTGCGCATCACTGTCGTGCAGCGCGGCTCTGATGTGCTCGTGGAGCAGCAAAGCCGGATCGGGGCGGCGGGTGTCTTCCGGATAGCCGATGTCGATGATGTCCGGAATGGATTGGCTCAGTTTGAGTCCCGCCTCGGCGAGCCAGATCGCTTGCACATGCGAGCGAACCAGATCCTCGTTGGTCAGATCGAGTCGCGGCGGCGCCACAGCGCCGGCGACCATCCGATCGGAGCGCCTGAAATAGTACTGGTCGTGGCTGTTACCGGTGGCGCAGTAGGTGGTGACCAACGCCGGCTGGCCCGAACGCCCGGCGCGACCACTACGCTGCGCGTAATTGGCCGGAGTGGGCGGCACATTGCGCATCATCACGGCGTTGAGTTCGGCGATGTCGACACCCAATTCCATTGTGGGCGAACAATAGAGCAGTTTGAGATCACCATTGCGGAAAGCATCCTCGCGCCGTTCGCGTTCCACCGGGTCGACCTGCGCGGTGTGCTCGCGCGCGTACATCCCGGCGAGGGTGCCGGCCGCATTGCGATACAGGTCGCGGAAGAACGTGTTGACTCTCGGACCGTCCCCACTGGCATAGGTGCGAGTCAACGGATCGTGGGTGCCGAACTCCCCGGTTCCCGCTCGCCAGACGAGGGCCGCCGCGCAGATGCGATAGCCGGTCATCGTCGACCCGCCGCCGCGGCGGAAGCGACCGGCCCGCTGCGGGGTCGTCTCGACCTCGCGTACCAAGTTGGCACCAGCCAGCACCTTCAGTAGATCCACGATCACCTGCTGTGCGTCGTCGGTGGTCAGATCGGTGAAATGCACTCGGCGCAAATACTTTCCGAATTTTCCCCGCCCGGACAGGAACAGTCCGGAGCGGTCCATCCCCGGTCGAGAGCCCCGCGGATAGGCGGTGCCGACCTGCGGACGGTCGGAGGCGGAAAGCACCCACGGATCGACGAGCCGCTCCTCACTGGCACGGAGCAGATTGTCGAAATCGTCGCGGAAGTACTGCACATCGATGGCGAGTGCCCGGCGCATCTCGTCCAGGAGCACGCGCATGATCTCGGCACGCCGCCCCGGCTCGGCGTCCCGCAGCGCGGGTACGGCGTCCGCCCAGCGGGCCTGATTTTCGGCGAGCCAGTCCAGATCCTCGTAGTGGATGCGAAGCAGACCGGTCTGCTCCAGATTGGGCATCGTGACCCGCCACCCACGCTGCAGATCGAGGTAGAGCCGGAACGCGACGACATCGCGCAGAGTTTTGGCGGCGTTGCGGGCCAGAGACGGCGGCAGATCCACCTCGGCACCCGCGTAGTCGGTGACGCGCAACCCGAGAGTGTCGGTGACGCGGGCGGCCAGCTCTTCGTGCCGAATCCCCTCCTCGCCGGCGGTGCGGGTTGCCTCGTACAGGGCCGCGCGCAGCTGAGTGATCTGGACGAAGTCGTTGAAGTGTCCCGCTTGCAGCGAGGCGTCCTGCCGGTTGTCGACAAAGGTCAGCAACTTGCGTGCCCGGCGGTCGAGCGCCTCGGGCGCGATTTCGCTGAGCGAACGCACGATGGAGGCGGATACCAGTGACGTCGCCGACGAGCGGCCCTCTTGGTCGAGGCGGGCCAGCTTGGCGAAGTCTTTACCGCGCACCTGCTCGTAGCTCACCGCGCAGTGTAGGCAGAACAGGAACGGGGCCGGGATGAACGCGGCCTTCAGCTCCCCGACGTCTTCGTTCCCGTACGGGTCCACGGTGACCGCGCGCGGCAACCGTCGCTGGTAGGACTCGCGTACGCTTTCATACCCGTGATCGTCGACGTCGAGCCATGATTCGGGCAGCCGCCGTTCGGCGATCGCCTCCTCGGTCGTGGCCGGCCACGGCCGGTCGGAATCGACGTAGAGGTAACCGTCCCCGGTCCGCCCGCCGGTCGCGGACGTGTCCGGGCGTGGTTCGTATCGGTAGCGGCCGTCCTCGAGCGTCCGCCAGACCGTCAGGTACTCCTGACCGCACTCGCGGCAAAATGACAGTGGCAGGAGGACTTTGCCGTCGGTTCCGGGTTGTACGCGTTGATAGTCCCGGGTGAGATGGCGAATCGAAGGATCTTCGAGGGTGACATGCACGGTGTCGCCCTTGGACAAGAATTGGTGCAGACGAAACGCGAACAGGGGGCGGTCCGTCACCGGATTACGGGCCTCGGAACCCGATTTGAGCGTCCGGCGGATTGCCTCGGCGCAGATCTCCTCGGATTCGCCGCTGGTGCGGGCCAATTCGGCGGCCGCCTCTTCGATCTTGGCCGGGTGCTGCCGAACCAGCCTGCCGGTTGTCTGCTCGGTCGTCAGGCCGAAGCGCGTCTCGATCCATCGCGCGAGTGGATCGCCAACCAATTCCGCGTACGTCCGCGGCGCGTCGAGTCGCCGCAACCGTTCGGCGGGCACCGTGGCGGGAGGCTCACCGGTAGCCCGCACCAGGGTCTCGCCGATCACGTTCTCGGGCCGTACGGGCGTACCGAACAGGGTCGAGGCGACCTGCGCGACCACTCGCTGCTGATCGGCGAAGGTGCCTTCGCTGGACATGGTGGCGGACGTGCCCACACACTGCAGCTGCGCGGCCTCGCAGGCCTGTCGGACCCGTCGGATCAGCAGCGCCACATCCGCACCCTGGCGGCCGCGGTAGGTGTGCAGCTCGTCGAAGACCAGGAACTCCAGCCCGCGTGCCATCTTGATCAGCGAACGCCGGTCGTCGGGGCGGGTCAACATCAATTCCAGCATCACGTAATTAGTGAGCAGGATATCGGGCGGGTCGTCGCGGATCTGCTTGCGCCGCTGGTCATCTTCCTGGCCGGTGTAGCGCGCGTAGGTCACCGGCTCACGGCCTTTGCCGTATCCGTCGAGCAGAAATTTGTCCAGCTCCTTGAGCTGGCTGTTGGCCAGCGCGTTCATCGGGTAGACGATGATCGCGCGGACCCGCTTGGCGGCGCCGGAACCCTCCCGTTGCCTGGCCTCGAGCACCTTGTGGACGATCGGCACGATGTACGACAGCGACTTGCCGGAACCGGTGCCGGTGGTCAGAACATAGGACTCGCCGGAAGCCGCGAGATCGATGGCCTCGCGCTGGTGGCGGTGCAGGGTGAGCGGCCGGCCATCGCTGACGGCGCCGCCTTCGGTCTTGCCCGCCTGAAAGATTCGGGTGCACTCGTCGTGCAGGACGCCGGCGTTGGCGAGCTCCAGCACGGTGCCGCCGGAGGCGAAGAACGGGTTGAGCGACAACCACGGGTCGGGCCACTGCGACTTGGAATCCAAGTCCTGCTCGACGTACGCGGCGATCCGTTCATCACGGATCACCGTGCCGCCCTCGGTGAATGCGCGGTAGTCCGATATCAGCCTGCGGTGCACATCGAAGACGTCCATCCCGACCGGCTGTCGTGGGGCCTCGCGGATGAGTGCCTCGCCTGCCGGTTGGACGGTCTCGTTCTGGGTGAGCCGCCGCACCGGATCGAAGGCATCCCAGCCCGGGACGCTCACGTCATCAGTGGCAAGCGGTATCAGCGCATCTCGGACGGCGACTGCGTCGACGGGCCGATCGGCCGGGTCCTTTGCGAGCAGCTGGTAGATCAGCCTGGCCAGATCGGCGGGCACCTCCGCGCGGATCGGACGCAGGGCGGGGGGAGCGTCATTGAGGTGCTTTTCACCAAGGGCGTGCGCGGACTCGCTGTGGAACGGCGGGACGCCCGCGAGCAGCTCGAACAGCACACAGCCCAACGCGTACAGGTCGGCCGCCGGACCGACCGCCGATTCGCGGAACTGCTCCGGGGCCATGTAGCGGGCGGTCCCGACGGTGATGCCGGTACTGGTGATACGCGGGTTCTTGACATCCTCGAGCATCCGGCCCATGCCGAAGTCGAGGACCTTCACCAGACCGCCGCGCAACAGCATGACATTCGACGGCTTGAGGTCACGATGCACAACCCCCGCCGCGTGCGCCGCGGACAGACCATCCGCGATCTGTGCGCCGAGTGCGGCCGCCCAGCCGACGGGAAGCTGCGGGCACTCACCTATGAGGTCGTGCAAGGAGTACCCGTCGAGTAGCTCCATCGCCAGATACGGCGAGCCGTCCGGAGCCACGCCGCCATCAATGGTGCGAGGCAGGTTAGGGTGTACGAGTTTTCGCATGATGCGGACTTCGCGGTCGAATCGCTCGACCAGCTTTGTGTCGTCTGCCGAACCGGCTCTCTCACGCAGAATCTGCTTGACGGCCAGTTTCCGGTCCATCGAATCCTGCGGCGCGCGCAGGTCCTCCGCCTCGTGGACCTCGCCCATATTGCCCTTGCCGAGCGGGCCGAGCAGCCGAAACCTGCCGGCCACGAGCTCATGATTCGCGGGCATTTCCGTCCTCCCCATCGGTATTGCGGTCACTGATGGTGTCGTTGCCGACACGATTTCGTAACACGTTGCCGGGCTTCGTGATCGATCCGCAATCCAGGTTCCCGGCGGCGATGGCGTCGGTCAGATCCGTGGCGAATGCGTGACCACGATCGGCCAGTTCGCGCAGACCGCGGTCGAAATCGTGGATACGCCTCAGGTTTTCGCCGATCCGGCGCTGTTCGTGGATGTCGAGCAGCGGCATCTCTACTTTGCGGAAGTCGACTCGATGTGACCCCGACGATGTGGACGCGCTGCGCAGCAGGGCCCGTGTTCGCAGCATCCCGGCCAGGAACTGCGGGTCGAGGCGATCAGGGTCGGCTCGTAATAGGTGCACGCTGTGCCCCAATATCCAGCCGTCGGCGTCGATGACCTCGGCGCAGGGCCGTTCACCCCCGAAGACTGCGGGGGCGACGACATCGCCTCGGCGAAGTTCGATGACATCGTCTGGGGCTGCGATCAGTCGTAACGAGGGCGGCGATCCGGTTGCGACGTCCCGGCCGGACAAGACATGTGGTCCGCTCGCGTCGAGGGCATCGGTAGTCTCCAGCCCGCGGGCCTGCTGCCGGACAGTGACGGCGCCGGCACGCGCGAGGTCGTTGATCGTTGTTGTGCCGCGACTGTCGGGCTTCGTCCGGATCACGGTTTTCGGCAGGTGCGCGGCCAGCGCTCGGAGATCCGAGGCCAGGCGGGAGTTTTCCCGCTGCATTCGCTCGACATCCAATGGTGCCGTGGGCGGCGGTAGATAGCGCGAAGGAGTCAAATCGACCTCTTCGTCGAGGAGATCGATGACGTCGACCGTGCGCTGGCGGCCGGCGATCTCGGTAACCGCTGCGGTTTCGCGGAATTCTCGCCACGGGCCCGTCACCGCGGCAGCGATGGCACGCCAATCCGCGTCGCCGCGGCGACGCGGCGCGAGGTGGTTCGTGTCGACCAGAAGTACCGGGCCGACCCCGGAATCGTCGGGATTACGCAAAACCCACACGTGCAGCGCGATCGCGGTCGACTTCAATACACCTGCCGGTAGGCCGACGACCGCACGCAGCGCTCCGGCCCGCAACAGCTGCTTGCGAATCGAGCGCCCGGCCCGGCGTGCGGAGGCGCTCGCAGGCATGACTATCACCACGGTGCCACCGGTCGCGGTCCGGGCCAGGCAGTGTTGCACCCATGCCAGCTCCGGCTCGGTCTTCGGCGGTACCCCGTACGTCCAGCGCGGATCGATCATCAGATCTTCGCTGCCCCAGGCGCGGTACCCGAACGGCGGATCACATACAACCACATCGGCGCGCAATCGTTCGTGAGCGTCTGCACGCAGTGAGTCACCCGCCACGACCGTTTCGACGCTCGCGCCGGTGAAGCTCAGCCGGGCCGTTGCCAACTGGGCGAGCGCAGGGTCGAGTTCCTGACCGTGCACGACGTGCGCTCCGTGGCGCGCTGCCGTGCGTAACACTGTGGCGCAGCCACAAGCCGGGTCGAACACGCTGCCGGTGAGTGGTTCGGCAAGCTCGATCATCAGATCGGCGAGGCCCTGTGGTGTCGAAAGATGTTGCCGCTGCTGTCGTTCGAATAGCCGACTGATCAGGTACTCCACCGTGTCAGCGCGCGCGGGGCCATCCAGCTCGGCCGTCTGCCTGAGGATCTGCGGCTGTATGTGCGCTCCGTCGGACAGCTCGGCCAGGTGGGCGGCCAACCGTGCAACGGAACCCGGCAGGCCGGAGTCGCCGACGGCGGATTCGATTGTCCGCCACAACTTCTCGGATGATGGGGCCGTGAGGCGGCCCTTTGCGCGAAGCCACCCTGTTACCTCCGAGTACCGGAACATCGGGCCGGCCCCGGCCCCGGCGACGGGATCGGGGAAATCGGCGTACCGGCGACGCCAATTACTCACCGCCGCGCGCCCCACGCCGGCCAGTTCGGCGATCTCGGATGAGGTCACCAACAATTCGTCTGACATGCCACCACCTCGACTCGTTCAGCAACGATAGCATATCAACCGAGCATGTTGTTGACTGTGAACACGAACATGGCGATGGTGGCTCTCGCGAAGTCCTCGGTGTTCAGGCTGCCAGCGGCACCGAGTGAACCTGCTCGATCCAGCTGGTCGGCCCTTGTGGGATGCTGCCTACCTCGCTTCTCGGCCTTCTGACGCAGTGCCGTGGCGATCTTGCGGATTTGCCACCGGTGTGCGCTCGGTAGTCCAGGTAGGTGTCGGGCGGAAAGCGTCCGACGGTGCGCCGCCGCCGACTATCCGGAATCGCTTTCCGGCGCAGCGTCCGGCGTGTTCAGTCGGACATTGTCGGCGCGCAACAGCGGCAGCGTGGGTCGATCGACGTTGAGCTGAGCGCCGAGATTGGCGACTGCCGATCGGGCGTACGGGTAAACCGACATCACGCCGACCTTCTCGGCGAACTCATGCGCAACCTCGGGTGGGACGGTCCCCGGAGGATCGATAGCGAATACCGCGCCGGCGTCGACCTTGTACTGTGCACCACCGCCTTCGACGGCAGTCTGGCAGCGGATCTCGATCTCGGTCGGCTCGATGCGGCTCACTACTTGAAGCGAAAACTGTTTGTCTTCGGTGTCGGAGCGGCGCCCGGCGATTTCGTAGAAACGCACATCGGTCAGCTCCACATGGTCCACGAGATCGCCTACGGCCACGTAGACGTGTTCCTTGCCGGCCGGGTCGGTCATGCTGCCAGCGTGTAGGTGTCGATCGAGCCCATCGCGACGTACGCGTCGTCGCTGTGCACCGTGACAGCGACCTCCGGGGCCGTGAACCGAGGCTCACCGACCGGCAAAGTGAAGACGTTGAACCGGGAAAGCCCCTGCCGCATCATCGTGTCGAGGACGCAATGGTCGGCAAGAGTCGGCAGGGCCGACTCGTTCAGTTCCGCGGCACCGGTTTCCTCGATCCAGCGAACGACGCTGGCCCACAGCCATGCACCCCCGGCAACCAACGTAACGGGGACCGGGAACGGCTTGGCGTTGTGGCGCTCACCGCGAACCCAGTTGCCGACCGCTTGGCGTGACATACCCACTCGATCGGCGATGTCCTGCCGAGAGACGAGGTCCGGGTACGTACGTAGCGGCGCGAGGTCGGCCGCGGCGAGCTCTTTTGCTGCGTGCAGGCCTGCCTCGATCGCGCTGTGCGCATCGACGAGAGTCGTGGCAATTGTCAATCCGAGCGCACCGCTGATAGTCGTGCCCGGGAGCGCTTCCATCGCTCGATCGATGCGGGGATCGTCAGCCTCGACCGTCTCGATCACAAAAGCAATCTCGAACTCGTGGGCAGTCATGGTTGTATTCTCCGTGCCATCCGTGCTGTTGTCAATCGACAACGGTGTCGCACCCGGCTTCGCAGCTGTGGTCTTTCCGCAGTTCGGAGATAGTTTTCTCGAGGTATCGGCAGGCGCGATCGAGGGTCCTGGCCTGGCTCGCACCGTCACCCTTCGGCGTGTGGTCGAAGCGAGCGAACGGAGCCGGGGGCGGAGCCCATCGAAAACCTGGATCCGGCGGCCAAAGCGCGTATCCGTGTCCCTGCTTGCGAATTCTCCAGCCCTTGGCCAGCCACGTCTCAACTGTCTTCGGAATTTCCTGCGTTCCCTTGTAAGACCGGCGAACCTCAGCGAGGCTCGATTCCTCCCATTGGGTTGCGTCCCCCACGGTCGCTCGCTCCTCCCCACCGGTCGGGCACGGTGTTCGCCCGGCCTCGAGCCAGCGGCAGTTACGCGGCTCAATCCTACTGCGTCCGGTCGACCCCGTGGCTCGAAGGTATTGTCCTGCAACCACAGTGGAGAGCAGCCGAGGGGTGTGCGGAGATGGTCGGTCGGGGTCGGTCGAGAGGAACCATGCAGGCACGGCATTACCTCGACGCTGCGGGGCCGGTGGGATGTCTTCGAGTCACCAACGCCGAGAGCCACATCCGCGGGCCATGCAACTTCCACGTACCCGAGGTGTGGCTCTGGCTGTGGCTGTTCTTTCATCAACTGACCGTCGAGAGAACGGCGCTCATCATTGTGCGAACCGATCGTTGCGGACCGAGATGGTGAATGCGGCCCAGTCACCCGCCGCGAATACGAGGGCCGGGCCGGTCGGATTCTTCGAGTCGCGGATGCCGACCGCGCCGTCAGCTAACCAGGCGACCTCCACGCATTCACCGTGTGCCTGGCTGTAACTGCTCTTGAACCACTCTGCGCCGCAGAGGTTTACGGTCACTGGTGGTACTCCTTTGCCGCTTTCCGCAACAAGATCCTGCTATCCATGGGACTCAGGGAGGCGTCGCGCACCGCTGCCGCTATCGCGCGATAGCGGGCCACATCATGTTCCTTCTGCAGAAAGATGTTCGCGGTCACCGCCTCGATATAGACGATGGTGGGCTCGACTGGCCTCCCCTTCCTGTCGAGGCCGAAATCCATGATTATGAATGGTCCCGGCAGGACGCCCATCGGCATACCAGCGCTGTACGGCAGGATGCGGACCTCGACGTTCGGCCAGGTGCTCGCGTCCGCGACGTGCCGCAGTTGTGTGCTCATTATCTTCCGGCTTCCGACGAGGCGGTAGAGCGCAGATTCGTGCAGCACCACGTTCAACGTGACCGGCGCGGCCTTCCGCTTGATGATGATCTGGCGCTTCATGCGGAGATCGACGCGACGTTCCAATTCGGGCTGAGTCTCGGCGAGGAAGCCGGACATCATCGTCCTTGCGTATGCCTCGGTTTGCAGTTGTCCAGGTATCAGTTCTTGATACGAAAATAACTGCTGTGCAGCACTTTCCAACTCGACATAGTGGTTAAAGTTGTTCGGAAGGAGCCCCGCGTACTCCTGATACCAGTTCTTCACCGAGGCCTGCTCGGCCAAATGCTTCAACGTCGCGGTCTCGGACGCCGAACGCTCGTATATCTCGCACAAGTGCTGCACGATCCGCACTCGAACCTTATCGGCAGTCCCCCTCTCGAGCCGATGCAACGTCGTCGTGCCAACCTCCACCAGCCGGGCGGCTTGCGCCATCGTGAGCCCGATCTCCTCGCGATACTGGCGCAGCAGCCGGCCCAATTGGCGGCGTGGCAGGGTGCTGTCTTCCTCAGCCATCTCTTCTGGTTACCCCTCGGTAGACGGAACAGTGGACAGCAGGGAGCGGAACCAGTTTGCCATAGCCGACGGAAATGATTCTGCGGATTCGCCGCTTCTCCAATGGATTTCCGTGGCGAGGTTGTTCCTGGTCAGGGCAGGTGCTGTCGTTGGGGATGCGCGGCACCCGGCTCGAGCAGGGAGCCCTCGCCGATCACTGAACCCGTCATCGCGGTGGTCGGTGGGAAGTCGGATGCCGGGTGCCGCGCTCCGAATGTCACCAAATATCCGTCACATCAACGAGGTTTTCCATGTCTGCGCTATCGAGGCCGCAATCGGGGCCGCCGTTCGCCTGTGAGGTGTCCGGCGACGACGGCACACCGAGAGCAGTCGGTTTTATACGAAATAACGTTGCGAGACTGGACAATTCGCGTCACATCGTCGCGATGCGTCGGCACGCCGCCATGCTCGGGTACCGATACGTGTACACGGTGGGTCCGCCCGATCATCTCGACGATCCGATCGGGTACCTCCTCGATGTCGTCTGCGGCATGTCCGTCGCGGCGGTGATCGTGTTCGACCTCGAGGCGGTGGATCATTCGCCGGCGCGGGTGTGTGAGATCTGCGATCTGGAGACAGTCTGCCCGCCGGAGACCTGGGCGCGGGTGTGCATGAATGATGCACGGGCGCACGATTTTCCCGATCACTCACTGTCAGTGCAGGAGGCGGCGCGCGTCATGCAGCAGCATCGGCAGTGTTCGGTGCTGGAATGCGCGCGCAAGTCCAGCGCGCTCACCCGGCTGGTGACGGACGGCAGGCTGACACCGCCCGCAGTCACCGCGGCTGATCGAGCCGGCGAGCGTGGAATGGCGTTGTACAGCCGGACTCCGGGAGGGCGGGCCCGGTATGGGTGGTGAACGATTCACCGAGTTCGGCGGGTTGCGGGCCGTCTGGCGGATGCGCCGCGGGCCGCGCGGATGGATCGAGGTCGCGGCGGTGTACGACACGGGCGTGGTGTCGGGGCGGATCGTCGAATTCGCCGCGGGCACCGATCTGGTCGAAGTACGTGAGCGCTATCCGAGGTGGAACCGGTTGTGGGATCTGGTGCAGCGCGAATTCTGGGCCGACCTCGCGATGGCGGCGGGTTGTTCGCCGGTGACGTGCCGGTGGTGCGGTCGGCCCGCTGGGGAGCGCCCGTGACGAATCGGATCGGATCCTCGCAGGCGTCGCCGATCGGTACGGTGCCGCGGGTGCTCCCCGATGCTCTCGGACTGGTTCGGCTCGTGATCTCCGGGCCGTCCGCTGCGGCTCATGCGCTCGAAATCCAATGTCAGGCACATCATCTCGGCTACCACTGGCTATCCACGATCCGGCTGCCCGAAGGTATTCGCGACCCGGTCGGCTATGCGCTGGCCGTTGCCGCGGGCCTGGGAGTTGCGGCGATCATCGCGCCCGACGTAGCTCACGTGGACGACCAGCCTGAGCGGATCAGCGCGGACTTCGACTTCGCGACCGTCACGCCACCGCGTGTCTGGCGCAGAGGAGCGCTGAAACCCGTTGCCGTTCAGGGTCTCTTGCTGAACGATTGCACATGGGAACCCACGCAGCTCGAACGTGACTGCGCGCGGCTGCTGTGGGAATCGCATCGCGACTGCTTCCCCGACTGCCTGGCCCGGCTCGCCGCAAGCGCGGCGCTGTCGGCGCTGGACGAGGTGGATTGAGAGCCGCGCTCGCGAAAGATGGAACTTCGGCCTTCTCAAAGCGCTGCACCTTGTCGGCGACCCGTGATACACCAGCCGGGTGGCGAGGATTCAGCATCTGTCGATGAGGGTGCCGTGGCGGGACCGGGCGTGGGACCAGTTCGTCTGTGACGACCCGCTGGGCAATTCGTCCTGCACGTTGTTGACAGGGATCGGAAAGAACCGTGACGACACGTATGAGGTCGAGCACGCCGGTGCCGGGATCGACAGCATCGAGCAGGGAAGGCTGCCATGTCTGAGCGAGCGCGGGACGTTCATGTCGCCGCTCGGGTACTCGGTGGTCAAGCAACATCCCTACCGTCACAATTCGGCTCTGCACCTCGAAGATTCCGTTGTGGCTCTGCCTGGTTACGCGTTCGAGGCGGTGCCCTTTCGATGGCTGAACAGGCAGTCGCTGTGTGACGAGATCGGGCACGATCGTGTCCCAGGGTTCGTCCAAGAGGCGGAAGACGCCGCCGACGCGGCACTGTCGTACCAGCCGCCGTGGATCATGGACGGCGACAACCAGCGAGCGGTGATGGAGGCGTTCTTCGAGCCGGTCGTCGTGGACGACTCGCTGGTATTCGTGTACCTCAAGCATTCACCGCTGCAGGAAGAGCGCGCCGACCGGCTGCTGGTAGGCGCGGCACGCATCACACGAGTAACGCCGCCACCACTGTGGAATCAGTCCGGAACCCCGCCGTTCAGTTCGGTGATGTGGGAGACGATCGTCGAGCACTCGCTACGCCCCGATATGCGCGACGGATTCCTCTTGCCCTATCAGCAACTGATCCCGCTGCTGGATGCCGGGGCGGACATCGATGTGGCGCTCGCGTGGGCGCCGGAAGGACGAGCGACCGAATTCTCCTATGTCACCGAACACCTTTCCGACGACGCGGCGATCGAAGCGTTGACCTCACTGCAAGCCGCGGCACGAGGAATGCGGCAGCTGGGTGTCCCGGTGCCCGATGCCGGAACCGATTGGTTGCAGCGGCAGATCGAGCGGCTGTGGCAGTTGCGCGGGCCGGTGCCGGGGCTTCCCGGGGTGCTGAGCATCGTGGGCGTTCAGCGACCATACGTTGCGGCGCGAGCGCTACTTGCCGAATGCGACGACGAACAAGACCCGTGGGAGTTGCTGGACGCGGTGTTCGCGTCGCCCGCCGGTGCTCCGGATTCGGTCCGGCCGCACATCGGTGCGATCCAAGCCCGCATTTGGAGCAAGCTGCCGGACACCGAGCGTGCGGTCTTGCGATTGTTGTCGGGAATGGACATATCCCCGGCACAGACACGGATGTTGCTGGAGGGGGAAACCGAAGTCGAGATGGAAGGTGCGGACCTGCTGACGAATCCGTACTTCGCCACGACCTGCACCTATGGCCAGGCCGACCATGTCGGATTCACGACCGTAGATCGTGCCCTCTTCCCGCCGACTCACGTCAGCTGGCGTCCGTCCATTCCGGAGGATGTCGATCTGCGCGAGCACCTGGATCGTCGGCGAATCGAGGCGCTGATCACCGATGTGCTCGAACATCGGGGCCGCGACGGTGACACCGTTGTTCCCCAAGGGGAGGCGGTCGAGCTCGCGAATCGTGTGCCACTGGCACAGCCACCGAATCTGTCCGCGAAGATGCTCGCGGGTCTCGACCTCGATCAGGACGGGATGGCGGACTGGTCGGAGTGGTCGCCCATTCGCGGCGTCGAGCTTGCCGACGGCACGCCGGCCTACAAACTGGAACGCTATGAGACGACCTCCGAGGTGATCCGAGACTGGATTTCGCGCCAGCGAAATCGGCTGGCTCTCGGTGAGATCGCTTCTGCCCGAGATGTTTTGGATCGTTCCCTCCGTGCCAACCGGACCGTCTCCGACCGGGTCGACGAGCTCGAAGATCGCGCCCGCGAGGAGAAGGCCGCAGGTCTGTCCGCACTGCACGACGCGGCGTTGTCGGTGCTCATCGGGCCCGCGGGAACCGGTAAGACGACGTTGTTGCGCGCGCTCGTCGAGCAGGTGGACGTGTCGCCCGATCGGATTCTGCTCCTGGCGCCGACCGGAAAAGCCAAGGTGCAGCTCGAAACAAAGGTGCAGCTCGACACCAAGGGGAAGCTACCGGCCAAGACACTGGCGTCGTTTTTGACCGCGACCGACCGATACGAGGCAGACACCGGTCGTTACGTGCTGTGGGGACAGGACCGGCCGCGTGGCAACTACGACGTGGTGATCATCGACGAGGCATCGATGCTCACCGAGGAGATGTTGGCGGCGACCCTGGACGCGCTGGGAGATGTCGGGCGGCTGATCCTGGTCGGCGACCCGCGCCAGTTGCCTCCGATCGGTGCGGGGCGGCCGTTCGTCGACTTGGTGAATACGATGCGTCCCAACGAGTTCAGCACGTGGGTGCGAGTATCGCCAGGTTATGTGGAACTCCAGATTCCGCGCCGCCAGCTCGCCGACGGCAGTCACGGACGGCGCCACGATCTGGAACTGGCCGCTTGGTTCGGAGACAACACCAGGGGTGCCGGCGATGAGGACATCTGGGCGGAACTGGCGGCGGATGCCGACCTCCCGACCGTGCGTTATGTGCAATGGGGAAACCGCACTGCGATCCAGGTTCTCACCGACGAACTCAATCGACATCTGGGTTTGGAGGATGCCGAAGATCTCGAGCGGGCCTTCGCGCAGACCTACGGCGGCGTCGTCAACGGCGACTATCTGAACTGGAACAAGGGAGCGGGCCAGCGCGCAGAAGACTGGCAGATTCTGTCACCTACGCGCTCTCGGGCGTTCGGGACCGTCGAGCTCAACAGGCACATCAAGCGAACATTTCGGGCGGGTGACACGGCGTGGGCTCAGCGTCAGGCGCGCAGCAACATCCCCTATCCCATCGGCCCGGAGATGATCGTCCGAGGCGACAAGGTCATGCAGACCAGTAATAAACGACTGCGGGCCTGGCCCAAGGACGGAGCGATGAACTATGTCGCAAACGGCGAGATCGGTGTCGGAATCGGCTATGTGACGCCGGCATACAAGATGCCCAAGCGGAAGCTCCCGTTGAAGGTGGAGTTCTCCTCGCAGCTGGGCTTCGAATATTCCTATTGGCCAACCGATTCCGATGATCCACTGCTCGAACTGGCGTGGGCGGTAACGGTGCACAAATCACAGGGGTCGGAATTCAAGACGACCTTCTTGATGCTGCCCGCGCGTGCGAGAGTCTCACGAGAACTGATGTATACCGCGCTGACCCGTCAGCAGGACAAGGTCGTCATACTCCACGAGGGCACCCTGACCGACCTGCGGGACCTGGCACACCCGTGGCGATCGGAAACGGCGCGGCGTCTGACCGACCTTTTCCAGCCGCCGCAACCGGTCGACTTGGAGGTGCGTGGCGAAGCCCGGCGCTTCGACCGCACCTTGATGCACGTGTCGGCGAATGGAATCCCCATGCAGTCGAAGAACGAGGTCATCATCGCCGGACTGCTCGACCGGCTGGTGCCCGGCCGCTGGACCTACGAACAGCCGCTTGCCGGGGGCGACGGACGAATTGTCCATCCGGACTTCACCATCTCGACGGGGCACGGTCGTCCCGTGTACTGGGAGCACGCGGGGATGCTCGATCTGCCTGACTACGCCCGGAAATGGGAGCTCAAGAAGCAGTGGTACGCCGAGAACGGCATCCTTCCGCACGAAGAGGGCGGTGGTCCGAACGGCACTCTCATGTGGACCGATGACCTGCAGGGAGCAGACGCGCAAGCGTGGTTGGCCGAGGCGGCGCAGGTGCTGGGCGCGACCCCGGCCGCCGAGGCGTCGCCAGTGATGGGTGGCCGGGCGCGCCGGGTCGCCAAAAAGGCTGTCCCACGGCGGAAGTGAGCCGGTGCGAAGAGGTCGACAGCCTTGGCGCTGATCCCCGGGTCAGATTGCACGAAACCCGGGACTGGTCACGCCTCGGCCCATCGCCAGGAAGGGGCCGGTCCGATAACTCGCGAGGAAGATCGGTCTTTCGGCACCGACTTCGTGCAGCGCTTCGACCGCAAGAACATTGACTAATCGGGCGAGGTTTGCACGAAAAATTCAGACCACAGCGTTCGCCTTCGGGCGCACCTCTCGCTCGTCCGGGACGTCTGGACGATATGCACGGCCCGCTGCGTGTAGCCAGGCGGGTGCCGTGTTACGCGAAGTGGTCAATCGACCAGTGGAATAACGCTGCCGCAGGGTGCGCGCCTTCTGCTCACAGGACGCCTGTCCGTTTTACGAAAACGCTAACTGGGGGGCTGCCGGAGCCCCTATCCTCACCAAGCACGAGGTGACGCTGTCGGCTGACGGCGAATCCCCTGCGGCGCTTGTTGGTTCATTCTCTGGAGTCACCCCCTTTGTCAACCCCACCTTCCGACCTGCCTGCGGCCCCCGGCTGCCCTGTTCATCAGGCCGGCACCCCCTTCGACACCGACGGCCCCCGAATCGTGCTGGACACACCGGCATTCGTCGCCGACCCCCACAGCGCCTATGAGGCGATGCGCCGACGCTACGGCTCCATCGTGCCGATCGAGCTGGCGCCCGGCGTGCCGGCGACGCTGGTCATCGGCTATCACACCGCGTTGCAGATCCTCAACGATCCCGACCATTTCCCGGCCGACCCCCGGGCGTGGGAGCGAACCGTTCCCGCGGATTGTCCGGTGCGGCCGATCATGGAGTGGTATCCGAACGTGATCCGCAGTGCGGGCAGTGCGCATGCGCGGTATCGGCAGGCGTTCACGGCAGCTTTCGAACGGGTCGACCTGCATGAACTGCACACCACCGTCGAGAAGATCGCCATCCCGCTGATCAACGAGTTCTGCGAGTCGGGTTCGGCGGATCTGGTGTCGCAATACGCATTTCCGCTGGCTTTCGAGGTGCTGAACCGTATGGTCGGCTGTTCGGCGGACCTGGGCCGGCGCGTGGCCACCGGGATGGCTGCGATCTTCGACACGGTGAACGCCGCATGGGGGATGGACCATATGAGTCAGGCGCTGATGGAGCAGGTGCAGCTGCGCCGCGCCGCGCCCGCCGACGATGTCACCTCACATCTGGCCCACCATCCGGCCAAGCTCAACGACGAGGAGATGGTTCGCAACCTGATCGTTTTCTACGGCGGGGGCATCGAGCCGCAGCAGAATCTGATTTCCAACACCCTGTTGCTGATGATCACCGACGAGCGTTTCGGCGGCGACATCCTCGCGGGCAGCCTGTCGACGCGCGATGCGCTCGACGAGGTGCTGTTCACCGATCCGCCGCTGGCCAACTTCTGCATGACCTATCCTCGCCAGCCGATTCTGATCGACACCACCTGGCTGCCTGCCAATCAACCGGTCATTATCAGTCTGGCTGCGTGCAATAACGATCCCGAGATCGCGGGCGGCGACCGTACCGGTAACCGCTCGCATCTGGCCTGGGGTGCGGGCCCGCATGCGTGTCCGGCCCGTTCGGTGGCGTATCTGGTGGTACAGGATGCGATCGATCAGCTGCTCGACGCGCTGCCGGAAATCCGCCTCGCTGTCGATCCGAGTGAGATCAGTTGGCGGCCTGGGCCGTTCCATCGCTCGATGACGGCACTGCCGGTCACGTTCCCGCCGTCACCTCGGCTGCATCTGGTCTAGGTGAGGCGGTAGGCGGTGTAGCGGACCGTGGTCGCTTCCCGAATCGCCGATGCCACGAAGAGGGACCGTTCCAGTTCCGCGAGCCGCGGATTCGACGTCTCCAACCGCACGACCAGGCGGAAATAGTAGTCCGACGGATCGACCGGGTCTCCCCGCAGCAACGCCTTCAGCACCTCCGGCGCTCCGCTGCGGATGCCGGAGGTCCGGAGGTAGATGTGGGCGCCGTCCGCGGTGCGCGCCGAGTAACGGGTGTCGATCTCGATGGCGCCGTCGGGGCGGATCACTTGCCAGTCCGCACCGCCGGGAAGGATGTCGGCGTCGAACAGGCCGCTGACCCGGCCGCCGACGATCGGTACGACGCGGCGGTGGCCGGCGCGGGTCACGCCGTGGTCCTCCGGCGCGCCCAGGCGTGCCTCCACTCGGAACGCCACCTCCAAGCCGGGCAGTGCCGGGGCGCTCACGATGACCACACCGGCAGTTCGAACCGCGACGGAGACACTGTGCCATGTGAAATCTCTTGCGTCGCAGGATGAATGGTGGCTGCGGTGGCGGCCGGCTCGCCGGATCCGGGATTGCGGGCGTATCGCGGGTGGGCGCCGGAACTGATCTGCACGCTGATGCGATGGCCGGCCGCGAACCGGTGGAAGGTGGGCCACAGCCGCACCTCGACATCCCGGAAACCGTCCGCGTCCGGCGCCGGGTCCGTCTCGGTCGTGGCGATGCTGCCGATGCGGCGGATACCGTCGCACACGGTCATCGACCGCCCGTCCGGGTGGAGATCGCAGATCCGGACGAAGATGTCGGCGCTCGGTTGCGACGATCGAAAGCTGATGCGCGCCACCGGTTCTCCGGCGACCGTGACCGAGGTGGTGAGCGGCTCGCCACGGAATACGGTGACGTCGGCGCGACGCTCATGTGCGGCGTTGTCGACCGGGCTCGAGGTCGGACCCAAGCTGGGGCCGCCGACGGCGGGTGTGGGATCGGCGGGGTCGTAGACGTAGCTGGTGATGCCGCCTTCCGGGCGATCCGGGCCGAGCTCGCGTGCGGCGTGCAGGTACAGCGTTTCGCTCGCTGTGCCCGACGGTGGCCAGGTTTGCAGGTCGTGCCATTGTTCGGCGCCGGTGAGATAGGCGCGCACCGGTGCTACCCGCTTGCTCGGAGCATCGGCGAAATGCTCCTTCAGGAATTCCACCGTCTCGGCGACCGTCGGTGCGCCCATATCTCGGGTGAGATGGCCCCACGGGCCGACAGTGAGGCGCGGTGGTCGTCCCGCTTCGGCGAGCTGTGCGTAGTTGCGCAGCTGCCACGGCAGGAAGATGTCGTACCAGCCGGTGATCATGTACACCGGCGCCGTGACGTCGGGGACCGAGGCGGTATGCGACTGCTGGGTCCAATACTCGTCGGTGAGCCGCTCGTGACCGACCCAGTCCTGGTACCAGTGCACCGTGCGACCGTTCGCGGCCACATCGCCGCCGGACAGCGGGAGCACGTCGAATGCCTTGCGCAGCTTGCGATCCGGACGCAACTGACCCAGCACCAGGGCGAGCAGCTCGCGGTGGATCATCCGATCCATCATCTGCGTCCAGCCGAGTGCGTTGCGCAGCGCGAAGGCCGCGTTGTCCCAGGTGATGGCACCGAAATCGGGCATCGTCACGACCAGGCAGAGGGCATCGGGCGCGATGTCCGGATTTTCCTTCTGCAGCTTTCCCGCCACCGCCCACTGGGTGAAGCCCATATAGCTGGGTCCGAAGGTGACCACCGGCCCTGTGCACCAGTCTTGTTCGCGAACCCAGCGATGGGTCGCGATACCGTCGCGCTGCTCGTCGATCTGCGGGGTGAACACACCGCGGGAACCCCAGGTTCCGCGGCAGCTCTGGAACAGCACCGGAAAACCCTCGCGGGCCAGGGCGCGGGCATGGCCGGCGACGGGTCCGCTACGCCCGTACGGGCCACGGATCACGATCGTGGGCAGCCTCGGATCGGAGTTGCCGATCGGCGTGATCAGATCGGCGAGCAGCTCGACACCGTCGTCCATCGGGACGCGCAGGTTCTTGCGGACGGCGATGTCGTGCGGACCGGGAACCAGTCCCTTGATGATCCGCGTTTGAATCCACCGCGAAAGGCGCTGGCGGGGCCTGCTCATTCGGTTTCCTCCGTGGTCTGGAGTCGTTGGAGAGCCTCGCGCAGGCGTTCGAGCGCGGGGAGGGCGGTGGCCAGGGCGGCGCGGTCCTCGGGATCGAGAGTCGCCGCCGCGGCGTTGATGAGAGCGCCGCTTGCCTGGTCGAAGCGAGCGAACAGATTGTGGGCCCGCGAGGTCGTCGCGATTTCGACGTGGCGGCGGTCGCCGGGCCGGGGGCGGCGTTCGACCAAGCCGCTCGCCTCCATCGCGGTGAGCAGATTGCTGACCGTGGGACGGCTCAGCCCGAGTCGTCCGGCCAATTCGCTCGAGGTGCTGACGGTGCCGGGCGGCAGGGCGCGCACGATTTCGATCTGCGCATCCGGGATATCCGGGAGATGTTCGGCGGCACGGGCGGCGGAGAGCAAGCTCCGGCGCAGCGGTGAGATGACCGATGCCAGCCGGGCGGGATCGAGATCGGTCACGAGACGTGCCCCTCGCTGGACGGTGGGGTCAGCGACGGCCGGTTGTTGAGCGTGTCGCGATCGAATCCGGCGGCCTTTTTGTAGCCGGTGGCGATGGCGGCCAACTCTTTCGGTGAGATGACGTCGTGGATGTGCGCGAACCCGTTCGGCGCGCGTTCGTGGGCGAGAACCATGACTTGCTCGGGACCCTGCTTGCGGTTGCTGTGCACCAGGGCTGTCGTGGCGGGGCGTCGATCCTGCTCATAGGCGGCGAGAGCCCCGTCGGGAGTGCGCGCGGTGGCCAGGTGGAACGCGAGGGTTCGGGCATCGAGGATGGCTTGTGACGCACCGTTCGAACCGTTCGGGTACATCGGATGTGCCGCGTCGCCGAGCAGGGTGGTCCGCCCGTATGTCCAGCGGTCGAGCGGGTCGCGGTCGACCATCGGATATTCGAGGATTTCGTCTGCGGCACCGAGTAATTCGGGTACGTCCAGCCACGGGAAGCGCCAGTCTCGGAACAGATCCACTATCTGCGCCGGTGCGACTGCGCGATTCCAGTCGGCATTCTGCCCGCCGAATCCGACTGTCCGGCGCTCGGCGATGACATTGATCGCGTCGCGGATCGGATACGCCACGAACTTCTGCTCGGCATCACCGGCCATGATCATCGTGCGACCGTCGAGGAAACCGGGAAGCTTCGCTGTCCCGCGCCACAGCGTCAGTCCGTTCCAGACGGGTGGGCCCTCGTCCGGCTGATGCTGGTGGCGTAGGGCCGAATGGATGCCGTCGGCGCCGATGACGAGATCGGCGTCGACCGTCAATTCGCCTGTCGCCGTGGCGAAGTGGGCACGACCGTCGGTGTTCGCGATGAGTAAGCGATGTCCGGTGCGGACGGTCTGCGCGCCGAGTCTTTCGTTCACGGCCTCGAGCAATTCCCTCTGCAGCGTGCCGCGATGCACCGACAGCTGCGGCCAGCGGTATCCGGCTTCGAGACCGCGCGGCTCACACCAAATCTCTTGTCCGAACCGGTTGTAATAGACCAGTTTTCGCGGCACCACGCTCAGCGCGGCCAACCGCTCGCCCAGGCCGAGTTCGGTCAGCTCACGCACGGCATGCGGAAGCAGATTGATCCCCACGCCGAGTGGCCGCAACACATCGGCGCGCTCGTACACAGCGACATCCCGGAACCCGGCCGCATGCAGGCTCAGAGCCGCGGCGAGGCCACCGATGCCGGCGCCGACGATCACAATCCTCATGGGCGGATAGTTTTGCAACAAAACTATTCCTGGTCAATGGGTGTGGTCGTTCGAGGTGCGGCGCGGCTGCCACGGGCATGAACGTCGAGGTCCGCGAGGTACTGCGGACGGGTGACCCACATGCGATCTGCTCGCCCGCTGATCCTGCGACCGGTTGGTGGATCGTGAACTTCTCCTGTGCGCCTGACTTCCTTATCTCTTGTGATGATCAATAAGTGGAACCGAGTGGGCGTCGCGTGCGTCCTAGACTCCAGGAGGACGTGTGCGCGGGGATCAACGGGAGGCATCGGTGATACGTAAGGCGGCTACGGCTGTGCTGGCGGCTGCGGTGGTGTTGGTGGGGGCCGGGTGTTCCTCGTCGACTTCGGGGACGGCTTCGCCGGAGACGAGTGATCCGAAGGTGGCGACGGCGGGGTTATGGGACCCGTGCACGCAGGTTACGGATGGCGTGTTGCGACAGGTCGGGATGGACCCAGCGACCAGGACCGTCAACATCGGCGGTGTCGCAGTGGACGGGTGGAAGCTTTGCTCCTGGCACGACAACCCTGACTACTACTACACGCTCGGGGTTTGGTCGTCGCTCTTCACCATCGATGATCTGAAGAAGAAGCCGGATAACATCGATTTCCAGGCAGTGACCGTTGCCGGAAGAAACGGCTTCCAGTATCGAACCGCTTCGGACAAGAACGGCACGAACTGCTACGTGGCCTTCCCCGCAAGTCAGGGGACTTTCGAGATCTCCATCTACAACATGAGCTCTCGCGCAACAGAAGTGCCATGCAGCCACGCCGTGAGCGCCGCTGCGGCAATCGTGCCGTTGTTTCCGTCCTGAGAGGGGGACCATGGGACACACCGAAGAAGTGACAATCTGGAAGTACCTTGCCGGCGAGTCCCAAGCTGGTCGGCTGGACCTCGATCCATCGGTCTCGCGCGACTGCTTGAAGGCTTGTGAGGATCAGCTGCAGGTCTACAAAGAGTGCAAGGCGATGTTGCTGCAGATGTCCAACGTGACTGGGCTGGGTGACTTCCCGGCTGCTGATCAACTCGCGAAGATGTTGGGCGCCAAGGCTGTCGGTGGCGAAGGTGATTTCGACTCCGCCTTCGACGAGCACATCCAGGTGCTGGAGTTGATCCGCGACACCATCAAGCACTCCGTCGACCGCCTCGTCGACCACGACCAGCAGAACGCCGGCACCATCGCCGGCTCCGAAAACCACTGACCGGGGGAGCATATGGTACTTCCACTCGTGCCGCTGGTTGCTGCCCTTTGGGAGCAGCACAGGGGCGGCCCGCCCGACTCTTTCGCGAATGCGCAGGGCGATCAGAGCCCGGACGCGACCGCGGCGCGCAACCGGATCAACCAGATCGTGAACGGCGGATTCGGAGGGCAATACCAGAACCCGCAGGTCGGGCAGGACGCGTACAAGAATCCGCAGAATATCGACAATCTGTACGACCGCATTCAGAAGATGCAGCCCAGCACGGTGGTGACGTTGCACAACTTCTGGGAGGGGCTGCGGAACAAAATCGAGAACGGGCACAACACTTTCGGGCCGCAGATTCAGAAGGCCATTCAGGAGAAGTGGCAGGGTGCGGCGGCTCAGAAGACAGCCGAGGGCATCAAGAGTTTCACCGACAAGGAGAAAGATCTGGTGAGCTCTGCCCAGTTGGTCAGCGAGAAGGTGAAGCTGGTTCGTTCGGCGGTGGAGATCACCAAACCTGCCGCGCAGCCGACGCCGCACACGAGTTGGACCAGCGATCTCGCCGGTTGGGTGCCGGGGCCGACGTGGAAACTGAACGACCACCGCAAAACTCAGGCCAACGCGGCGAACGAGCACTTGATCAACAACGTGTTCTACCCGGCCGTGCGCGAGAGTGATACGCAGGTGCCGTTGGCGCCTCGGCCATTCAATCCCGTGAATACTCCCGACGACAACACGGGATGGAAGCCGTCGGGAGTTCCGCCGGTAGGCCCGCCCTCGAAGGGCCCCGACGATGGCCACGGCCCCGGCGATACCAATCAGCCCAAACCGCCGAATCCCGATCAAGGTACAGGTGACGGCACCAAACCGAGCGCGGTCGACCCGTCGACATTGACCAACTCGGCGCAGAATCCCGCGAATACCGCCGCGGCGAGCGCCAACCCGGCTGGATGGGACCCGTCAGCGGCCGGCACACAGACCACCCCGTCGGCAGTAACGCCTTCGGGTATCGACCCACGGACCGGGCTCCCGTACGGTTCGGGCGGGCCCGGCGTGGCGGGAACCGTTGGCGGCTCCGGCAATTCCCCCGGTCGCGGTACATCGGTGCCAGGCGCCGGCGCGCCGGGGCAAGGGACAGCTCGTGGGTTGGCGACCGGAGTGGGCAAGGGGGCAGCCGGGATGAACGGTATGCCCGGCATGATGCCGCCCGGCGCCAAGTCGAAGAAAGAGGACGAGAAGACCCACAAGTCCAAGATCAGCGAGGAATTGGTGTCGCGGGACAACGGCGACGAACTGACCGGCCTCTCCGAGGAACAACGGCAGAAGACCGTCCCGCCGGTCCTGGGTGAATAGCCCATGGCAGGTTGGACTTTCAGCGCGCTCGGCTTCACCGTCCTGTGGCGTGCCGCCGGACACGACGTCCTGCCGTATCCCTTACAGTTCCGCTCCACCGCCGAGACGTCGGACGAGCTGGAAGCCCAGTGGAAAGCCGAAGCCGCCGACCTCGCCGGCCGCATCGACGACAACGCCGAAGCCGCGGTGCGCATCCTCCACGGTCCCGAATCACGCATCGAGATCGCCGGATTCGCCGCCGCGGCGAACGGTTCGGGCGATCTCGAGCAGATGGGCGATCCGCGCCATCGCGTCCGCATCCACGCGGCCGTGCACTACCGGCAGGCGGTCCTGGTCACCCAGCAACCCTCATCCGACCCGGAAACCGGTGGGACCGTGCGGATGTCGCTCCTGCGCGCCGAAAACCTCACCCGCCATCTGCTCGCCGCCATCCCCGGCCCGCGATTTCCACATCATGGACTACTCCGACGGCCGCTACCTGGTCCGTCACACCAAACACGACCTGCGCGCCGACCCCGCCGACACAACCATCGTCCAGAACCACCTGCAACGCCTCATCGACGCGACGGTCCAGGGCTTCCGCGAGGACAACGATCCAAGTTATGCGTGAAGGCCTGGACGCCGACGCACGGTTTCTGAACTTCGGTAGGTTGTCCTGGAAGGTTTGCGCGAAGAGGGGGAATGATGAGCACACCCGAACCGGCTGTCTCGGCGGACCTGGAGCAGGTGAAGGCGCTGGGCGTTACGGCGCTCGGGATCGCGAATCAGTGCCGCGACGGACTGACAGCCCTCGAGGCAGATGTGCGAGAGGTGTTGGAAGGCTGGACCGGTAACAACTCCGATGCATTCTCCGCCGGGTGGGACGAGTTTCATCAGGGTGCGATCGAGGTGTGGGATGCGCTGGTCGAGTTGGCATCCAAGCTCGGCGTAACCGCCGACACTCTCCGTACGACGGATCAATCATCGGCCACCGGAATCAGCTTGAACATGTCCTGAGGGGGATCGCATGACACCGGACGCACGCCGATTCTCGGTGGACCTCGACAAGCTCGACGGTCTGGCCGCGCGAATTCGAGGATTCGCCGGCTTCATCGACGACCAGTTGAAGGCGATCGACGGTAAAGCCAAAGAGGCCGAAGGACATTGGACCGGTGCGGCAGCGACCGCCTACAGCGAGGCGCACCGCGAATGGTTGTCCGGTGCGGCTGAACTCGCACACGGCCTGAAGACACTCGAGGACGCCGTCAAGCATGTCCACGAAGCGCACACGACTGCAGTCTCCGACAACCTGAAGATTCTCGGCGTATGACGAAGCTGGACGTAGATCCGAAGACTTACTATCAGGCCGCGACAAATTGCTTCGATGCGGCGGCCGCGCTTCGGGACAGCTTCCTGTTCATCTTCAACGAGTTATCCACTTGCGGTTCCATGGCCGGCGTAGACCAGGACGGGCAGAAATGGGCCCAATCCTATAACTCGGCGGCATGGGAGGCCGTCGGCTTCTTCGAGGACGTCCACAACACACTCAACGCATACGGTACTGCGCTCAACGATATCGGCTTCAACCACGCCCAGTCCGACGCAACCTTGAAGGGCACGCCGCAGCCGGATCGACCCACGGACCCACCCGTTCCGGTCTTCGGGCCCTTCTCGGTCCCCGCATCGGCGGGCGGTCCGGGCCACGGCATCGTCGACGCCGGGATCGACATGGCCAGCCACATCGGCATCCCCGTACCTGACGGCGATACCGGAAAGCTGGAGAAGGCCGCAGACGCATGGGACCGGCTCGGAACGATCTATCAGAACACCAACGCCCGCGACAAGGTAACCATCGCGTCCACATTGTTCGACGATGTGACCTCGCCGGACGCGGTCCACATCAAAGACGACCTGAAAGCCTTGTCCGACAACATCGATGCCCTCCTGACCTCCTGCACCCAGATCCGCGATTCCTGCCGTGCCTACAAAGACGCCCTGAAGGAACTCCGAGACGAAATCAAAGGCTTCCTCGAAAGCCTGGTCCAAGAACTCGCGATCGACGCCGCCATCACAATCGGCCTGTCCCTCATCAGTTTCGGTGCGGGCGCGGTGACGGCGGTCAAGGGCGCGGAGACGGTCAAACACTGGGCGACGAAGATCAAGGAGGGCATCACCGCTTGGCGCGGGCGCAAGGCCCTGCAGATCGCCGGACTCAAACAGGAGTCCAAAGATGCTCTGGTCAAGGCGCGTACGGCCGTGCGAGACCTGTACGAGCGCCTACGAATCAAGGCCCGTGGTGGTCGCGCTGTTCCCAAAGCGACGCTCAAGCAGGAACTTGACGGAGCGCAGGACTGGCCGAAGGGCAACTTACCGGTGATCAAGGGGCCTCCGAACGGCTACCTCGTAAAGCGTGATGCCCAGGGCAACATCACGAACTATTCTTACTATGATGCGGACGGCGTAGCGACGAAGCGTGTCGATTTGGTTGGTCGCTCACACGTGGATAAGTCGACCCAGCAAGAGATCCCGACACCTCATGTGGTTCTCGTTCAGAAGAATGTGAACCCGGAGACCGGCGAGATTTTTGCGAAAACACTGCCCAACACCGTGCGGCCAGCCCTGCCGGAGGAGATACCATGACGAACTCGGAAAACAAAGATTACCGTTTGGATGACATAATCCAGCAATCGAAGTCGTCCAATGTGTTTGTTCGATTGGATGCCCTACCCCGGCTAGCGGAGCGACTCGATAATCAGGACGTGCGTAGGCGCGTCGAGGAGATGCTCGGCGACGACGTAGTAACGGTCGAGGTGGACGCAGCCGATATCTTGGTCAGGCAGGGCGGTGAAGCAGGCCTGCTGGCGGTGCTGACAGAAATGGGTCGACGAACCGACGACCCGGATGTCGACTACATCGCCAATCGTCTCTATGAAATGGATGCCGGTGGCGAACTACCAGTCCTGACTATGGCGGCTGCAATCGATTCAGAGAAAATGACGAGCAACGCACGGATCGGACTGGAAAACTTGCGACAGTTGAGGGGTTTGCAGTAGCCGCAGAAGTGTCGGCGGAATCAGCGCGGACGAGCTCCGAGACCCGCGCGCAAAGCGCATATCGGTGCCTGTACGCCTGAGCGTCACGCAATCACCGTCTTCAACCGGTAGCGGGGACGACGACTGCTGTGCGTATCACGTCGCTGTAGGAGGAGGTTCGGTGATCAGTCGAGGCCGTTCCCGAGTCGCGTTGCGGGCGCTGCTCGACTTGTCGTACAGCACGCACTGGCGGAAGCGGGTCGATGCGGCCGAGAAGCTTGGTGAGATGGTGGACGAGCCGGTGGCGCGGGCGCGCTTGACCGAATTGCTGCATGATGCGGGAGATGTGGCGGTTCAGACGGCCGCTGCCGGCGCGTTGACGAAACGCGGAGGTGTGGCCGGCCTATTGGCCGTTCTCGAGGAAATTGGACGGCGGTCCGATGATGCCGACGTCGACTACATCGCCTATCAGCTCTACGGCATGGAGGGCACGGGGGAGTATCCCGTTCTCGATATCGCCTCGGAGATTGCCTCGGAGACGATGACGGCTCACGCCCGAATCGGGTTGGCCAGTATCGAACGGCTTCTGGGGCGAGATTGATTCGCCGGAGAGCCCCAAAAATTCGGAAGAAATACTTCATGGTCGATCAGCGAGCTTGTCACGCCATGCAAGCCATGCGCGGACGGTCGACATGTCGAAGTCGGGGCCGTGGACTTCTAATGTGAACATCGTCACGCCCTGTTCCAGCAGTTCGGCTCCGACTACCTCGGGGTCGCCCTGTACCCCTGCCGAAAGTTCGATCTCCCGCGGATCGCGGCCGATATCCGCGCAGTGTTTGATCAGTAGCTGCTTCTTGCGGGCGAATTCGGCGCCGGAGGAGAACCAGTGCCAGATGTCGGCGTGCTCGGCTACCAGGCGCAGGGTTTTCTGCTCGCCGCCTCCGCCGATCAGTACCGGGATCTTGCGAGTCGGCGGTGGGTTCAGCTTGGCGAAGCGCTGTTCGATTCGGGGGAGTGCATCGGCGAGTGTCTGCAGGCGGCCGGCGGGGGTGCCGAAATCGTAGCCGTACTCGGCGAAGTCGCGTTCCATCGCGCCGGCGCCGATGCCCAGGAGCATTCTGCCGCCGCTGATGTGGTCGATGGTGCGGGCCATGTCGGCGACCAGGTCCGGGTTGCGGAAGCCGACGGAGGTGACCATCGGGCCCAGGTGTACACGCGATGTCTGCTCGGCCCAGGCGGCGAGCATGGTCCAGCATTCGAAGTGCGTGCCGTGCTCGTCGCCGGAGATCGGCAGGAAGTGGTCCCAGTTGAAGATGATGTCCACGCCGATGTCTTCGGCCTGGGCGGCGGCGCTGCGGATAGCCGGGTAGTCGACGTGTTGCGGCGCGATCTGCACACCGATCCGGACGGGGCGCGGGTTCACAGTGGGCATGATCGGCAGCCTAGTTGAGCGCGCCTGCGGAGGAGTCGCTTCTGTTGCTCGGGATCACGGATGGTTCACCGGCTACCGTGCTCCGCCGAGCATCGGTTCGAACTGGCCGTCCGCGGACATTGCCGTGGCTTCCGAGGTTGACAGAAGGTGCCTGCCCATGCCCCGCATAGGTGCGAATTACCCTCTGTGGGAATAAGTCTCGTCTGCTCGCAGTTGTATAGGATCGCGTCTGTCACGGCGGATCCGGACCGATGCCTCGGCCACGAACACCGGGTGCCACGCACCCGGAGATGCAAGGAGAACTGATGCCCGGACCGGAGTTTGCGACGCTGCGGGAACAGGTAGCCGCGTTGCAGGCCAAGACCATCTCGGCGACCGAACTGCTCGAACTGAGCATTGCGCGGATCGAGAAGTTCGACGAGAAGGTCAACGCCGTTGTGGTGCGGGACTTCGAGCGCGCTCGCGTTGCGGCGAAACAGGCCGATGCGGCATTGGCGCGGGGCGAGGATGCGCCGCTCCTCGGCGTTCCGGTCGCGGTGAAGGAATCGTTCAATATCGCCGGTCTGCCGACCACGTGGGGGCTCCCCGACGCGAAGGGCTGGGAGCCGGCCGAGGACGCGGTGCTGGTGTCACGTGTCAAGGCAGCGGGCGGGGTTGTCGTCGGCAAAACGAATGTGCCGTTCTTCCTGCGTGATTGGCAGTCCTACAACGACATCTACGGCACGACCAGCAATCCTTGGGATCTGACCCGCTCGCCCGGGGGCTCGTCCGGAGGGTCGGCCGCCGCGCTCGCGGCGGGGTACGTCTCGCTCGCGCTCGGCTCCGATATCGGCGGCTCCTTGCGGGTTCCGGCGCATTTCTGCGGCGTCTATTCACACAAACCCTCCCGCACCCTGCTGCCGGGGCGCGGACATATACCGCCGCGCACCCCGGCGCTGGCGGCACCGATGGACCTTCCCGTCGTCGGGCCGATGACTCGCAGTGCCGCCGACCTGACCTTGGCGACACGGCTCTTGGCAGGGCCTGACGACGTGGAAGCGGTCGCCTACAAGCTCGAGCTGCCACCGCCGCGCGGCGAGGAACTCGCACAATTCCGCGTGCTGATCATCGACAGTCATCCGCTGGTGCCGACTTCCACCGTGATTCGCGACGGTTTCGAACGGATCGCGCAGGGACTCGAGCAGGCCGGTGCCTCGGTCGCGCGGCAGAGTGCTTTACTGCCCGACCTCACGCTGACGGCGAAAACCTATTTCACACTGCTGATGTCGCAATTCGGCGCCGATGCGTCGCCCGACGCCGTCCGGGCGATCCAAGCCGTCGTTGCCGAGATCCCGCCGGAGACCGACACCCTCGAGGCGGTCATCCAACGAGCGTTCGTCGCCAGCCACGGCGACTGGATGAAGGCCGACCGCGTCCGCATCGGCCTGGCCGACAGGTGGCGACAGCTGTTCGGCGAATTCGACGTGGTGCTGTGCCCGATCACCCCGACACCCGCCTTCCCCCACGACCATTCGGCAATGGACACCCGCACGCTCGAAATCGACGGCACCGCCTACCCGTACAACTACAACCTGGTCTGGGCGAGTATCGCCACCCTGCTCGGCCTCCCGGCCACCGCAGCGCCGATCGGACGCTCACCGGAAGGGCTGCCCTTCGGCATGCAGATCATCGGGCCCTATCTCGAAGACCCGACAACCTTGCGATTCGCCGAATTGCTCGAGCAGGAGCTCGGCGGATTCACCCCGCCGCCCGGCTTCGAATAGACACTGTCCACGCGAAGTAGTTGAGCAAGGCGAGAGGTCTCGTCTCAGGCGACCTTCCAGGTACGGTCGCCAAGCGTGACGACAAGGTCGACCGATCCACCCAGAGCCGAGACATACGCTCGGATCGTGTCGATGCCGGACACCTCGCCTCGCTCGATCTTCGAGACTCTCGCCTGCGAAATCCCCAAAGCTTCAGCGACTTCCGTCTGCGTGAGGCCGGTCGACTTTCGGATCTCGGCGAGCTGGTGGCCACGCAAATAAGCCTCGTGCCGTTCTCGGGCACGATCTCGTGCTGCAGCGCGTTCTGGCTCGGTTCGGGAATCGGCATGGCGCGCTTTGGCCTTTACTTCGCTCCAAGTGCTGAACTTCGAACTCATCGCTGCTCCTTCAACGCTTCCAGATGCTCAGTGAAGCGCTTGTCGGCTCGTCCGCGCAGACTCCCAAGAACCACGACTCCACCTCCGGATGAAGACTGATCTCCCAGGTCACCGCATCGAGTACAACCTATTTGTTATAGCAGAGCCTTCTCGGTGAACGAGCGACGCTGATGCCGAACTCGCGGCTGAAATGCGTCAGCAGCCTGCTTGGAACGGATAGCAGGTTGCCCCTTCGGTAGGCGTTGCCGAACGCGGTGAGGTGCCTTGCCGGTCAGTGGGCGCGACGGGCGACGTCGGGATCGGTGTTGTTGTCCTCTCGGGTGGGTGAACCTGGGATGGTGCCGGTTGAGAGCCGGGTTGGGCACGGGGGTGGTCTTTGCCGGCCATGTAGCCGATGCCGCAGACGAGGATCAGCGCGGCGGCGATTCCCAGGAGTGCGGTGCGGAGGCGGTGGTTTGCCGGCGGTTGGGTTCGTGGGTCGACGTCTGGGGCGGGCTCGTGCCAGTTGGGCTCCGGTGCGTCAGCTTGCGGGGATGTGATCGGCGCGGTGTGGGCGGTGGTGCCGGATGGGAAAGGGGCGGGGATAGGCTCGGCCGATCTCCGGGGCGGTCCGGACGAGGGGAGCGGGGCAGAGTTCGAAGGATGAGTTGTGGCTGCCGGGGCTGCTGCGGCTGGATCGTTGGGGAACGGTTGCGAAGCTCGTGTAGAGGAGGGTGTCGGCTCGGCATGCGCGGCCGACGCGGTCGAGGGGTGTGGTTCGGCGTGCGAGGTAGACGAGGTCGAGGGGTGCGGCTTGGCGGAGGGGACCGGTGAGGTCGACGAAATCGGTCCGGCCGACGAGGTCGGCGGGACTGAAGAGACGGGGGCTGGAGCCGGCGGGGCTGCGGAGATCGAATCTGTCCGTGCGGGCGGGATGGGTGAACCTGTCGGGACCGCTTGCGAATTCGCTTCGACCTGGCCTGCTATCTCAGGCTGGGCGTCCGGTGTGCCCGACGGAGTGGAGATGTAGGCCGGGGTCGACGGGGCTGCGGGGGCTGACTCGTCTTGTGCAGGCCGGATGTGCGAACTTGCTGGATCCGCTTGTGAATTCGGTTCGGTTTGGCCTGCTGGATCCGGCTGGGCGGTCGGTGCGCCTGAGGGGGCGGCCGACGAAGCAGCAGGGTCCGGGTCTTCCAGCTTCCGGGCCGCCGGCACCTCGGTCGGGAAGCCCTCCGCCACCAGGTCGGCGTAGAGCCGCCGGCGGCTTTCGGCGTCGCGGGTGCGGTCGACTCGCAGGGCCGTCAGTACGGTGACGACCAATTCGGCGGTCCATGGGGTTCGGTCGCGGTGCTGGGCGGTTCGGCCGAACCACGAGTACAGCTGGGAGGCGCTGTCGCCGAGGAGGACGGTGAAACCGCCGGGCATCGGGCCCTTGTCGAGGGTGAGTGTGTTGCCGGACTTGGGCATGAGCAGGATCAGGCCGTCGACGAACGGTTCCGGGCCTCGTGTCAGTTCGGCGACGAAGGTTCTCAGCGCGGAGACAGGCCTGCGCACTTGGTGCAGGGGGTTGAGGGCGTCGCCGCGGAGTTGGACCGGGTCGCCGTGGATGCCGGGGGCCGACCACCGCTCGTTCATCGAACAGGACAGCGGTCCGCGGGCCTTCTTGCGAAGCACGTCGACCTCGATGACAGCCACCGCGTGCGGAGTGAAAACCAGGAGACCGGCTTCGGTGCTCCCGCCGTCCAGCCTCGGGACGTAGACGCCGGAAACAGCGATTCCGGGATGGGTGACGTAGTTCGCGAGCCATTCGACGACCTGCTGTTCGGTCTTCGGTTTGGTGATGTCGCCGTTGATTATCAGCATGGCCGGTTCGACCTCCAGAAGCGTTGTAACACATCAACGTTAACCGAGTTCTTCCACGAAAAGCCGCGTGATAACACTGCGCTGCAAGGGGTTTCGCTACGTCATCGCTGGTGGGCTGCTACGGCGGCGATTTTCGATCGAAAAGTGAGATGAGACAACAGATTCCGACCGGACGGAATGTCGGCTCGGGTCGCTCGCTCGACTCGTGCGTGCGATCGGCCGTTTCGATTCGGCGGAAGTGCGGTGCGGCAGCAGAGTTCACCGAACTGTCGTCTCGGGGACGTTCCGGTATGTCAGAGTCTGACGGTATGGGTGTTCTGCGGCGCATGGCGGCCGGTGGTGTCGTCGCGATGAGTCTGGTCGCACTGTCCGGATGCGGCGGGAGTAGCGACACCGCGCATCAGGGCGCGATACCTCTGGTGTCCACCGGCGATCTCCCGTCGGCGCAGCCCGGTGAGGTGCATCTGTTCGGCTTCAACGATCTGCACGGTCATCTGGAACCGCCGGAGGCGAGCAACGGGCAGGTGGGGGAGTACACCGCGGGTGGGGCGGCGTATCTGGCCACGCATCTGCAGCGGTTGCGGGCGGCGTATCCGGACAGCGCGGTGGTGTCGGCGGGGGACAACATCGGGGCGAGTCCGCTGGTGTCGTCGCTGTTCCACGACGAGCCGACGATCGATTTCCTGAATCAGGTGGGGGTCGCGGCGTCGGCGGTGGGTAATCATGAGCTCGACCACGGGGTCGTCGAGCTGGGACGGTTGCGGGCGGGCGGTTGTGCGCTCGACGGGTGCTCGCCGGGGGAGCCGTTCACGGGTACGCGGTTCGATTTCCTCGCCGCCAATCTCACCGACTCCCGTGGTGAACCCCCGTCCGGGGTGCGGCCGTGGACGATGCTGACGGTTGGCGGGCACAAGATCGGCGTGGTCGGTGTGGTGACGCCGGATACGGTGAATCTCGTTTTCCCGGAAGGCATTCGCGGCTACACCTTCGGCGAGGAGGCCGAGGCGATCAACAAGTACGTGCCTGCCATGAAACAGGCCGGTGCGGAAACCGTTGTCGCCCTTGTGCACGACGGCGGTGCACAGGGAACAGCGGCGAAGACCACCGACTACAACGGTTGCGCCGAGATCAGTCCCGATGTGCCGGCATTGGCGGCGCATACGGATCCTGCCGTTCGGGTGCTGCTCACCGGTCACAGCCACCAGGCGTACAACTGCGAATTCGACGGCAAGGTGGTGACCCAGGCCGCGTCCTACGGCCGCCTGATCACCGACGTCACACTGCGGTTCGACCACGGGAAAGTGTCCGCGCACGCGGTGAACCGGGTGGTCACGCGCGATGTCGCTCCCGATCCGGCGGTGGACGAGCTGATCGGGTTCTTCTCCGGTCAGGCAGCGCCGCGTGCGCAACGGGTCGTGGGCACCGCCACGGCGCCACTGACGCGCAGCGATCGCGGCGGCGGTGAATCGCCGCTGGGTGCGGTGATCGCCGATGCGATGCTCGACGTCACCCACGATTCGGCTCGAGCGGTCGCGGCGTTCATGAACCCGGGCGGGGTGCGCGCCGATATCGGTCCCGGGCCGATCACCTACGGCAGCATCTACGAGACGCAGCCGTTCGGCAATCAGGTCGTCACCGTCACCCTGACCGGCCGCCAGATCCTGGACCTGCTGGAACAGCAGTGGGACAACAAGAGCAAACCCGCCGTGCTCTCGGTCGCGGGCATCTCCTACGCCTACGACGACAAGGCCGCGCCGGGGCACAAGGTGGTCGCCGACTCCGTCCGCATCGGCGACCGGCCTGTAAATCCGGTCGCGACCTACCGGGTGACCACCAACAACTTCCTCGCCTCCGGCGGCGACGGCTTCGCGGTGTTCACGCGGGGTACGGACACGACGGTCGGCCCGACCGATCTGGACGCCTTGGAGACCTACCTGCGTCAGCGGGGCGCGGTCGGCCCGCCGGAGCAGCGCGTTCAACGCCGGTGAA
Organism: Nocardia sp. MDA0666; assembly: GCF_003023875.1. Classification (NCBI taxonomy): domain Bacteria; kingdom Bacillati; phylum Actinomycetota; class Actinomycetes; order Mycobacteriales; family Nocardiaceae; genus Nocardia; species Nocardia sp. MDA0666. The sequence continues at coordinate 67,514 of NZ_PYHT01000012.1, read as the reverse complement.
CGAGGGCGTCGCTGTCGCCGGCGCCGCACGCGGGTAGGGCTGACCGTCGGGGGCGCGATACGTCGAGTTCGCCCACATTTGTGCTCGCAGCAGGCACAATGCGGACATGCGCGGCGGGTGGGAGCAGCCAGCAGCAGACCGCCGGGCGGGACGGGAGCCGGGCGGGGGTGGTGCGCGGAAACGACACGGGCGGCATTACACGCCGCCTCGGTTGGCGGAGTTTCTCGCGGAGCGGATGCTCGCGCATGTGCGACCGGGCGATGAGTTGTCGGTGCTCGACCCGGCCTGCGGGGACGGTGAGTTGCTGTCGGCATTGGCACATGTTGCGGCGCAACGCTTTCCGGATACATCCTTGCGTCTGGTGGGATACGACCTGAATGCCGCGGCGGTTCACGAAGCTCGGGCCCGGGGTGGGGCCTGGAACAGCCGATTCGGGAGCTGGTCGCAGGTCTGGCAGGAGGAGGGCGCCGCCGAATCGTGGGCCGGATCGCGGGTGGCGGGCGCCGTCGGTGCCTCTTTCGATTCGGTGCCCGGGACGGATGTCGCGCCGCCGTCGAAACGTGTCGTCATCGATTGGCGGGTTGGCGATTTCCTCTGTGCCGCAACCGAGTTGGCTGACGCGCACTTCGACGCGGTGATCACGAACCCGCCGTATGTGCGGACTCAGCAGCTCGGCGGCGCGACCGCGCAGATGCTGAGCAAGCAGTTCGGGTTGTCGGGACGTATCGATTTGACCCATCCATTCGTCGCGACGATTCCACGGCTGTTGCGGCCCGGCGGAGTGCTGGGCCTGCTGTGCGCCAACCGATTCCTCAGCACGAAGGCGGGAGCGAATCTGCGGGCGCTGTTGTATGCGGAGCTGACGCCGGTGGAGCTCTACGACCTCGGGGATACTCGGCTGTTCGAGGCGGCGGTGTTGCCGGCGGTGACGATCGCTGTGCGCGGGCACGAGCAGCGGACCTGCCGGTTTGTCACGGCCTACGAGTCGGAGCGCGAACCGACAGGCGATGCCAACCTGTTCGACGCTTTGGTCAGCCCGGCCGATTCCGTGGTGGAACACGGCGGGCGCCGCATCGCGGTGGAGAGCGGAACGCTGTGGACCGGTGCGCACGACAGCGCGGGGCGAGTGCGGAATCCGGAGCCCGGTATGGCCCCCTCCGTGGCATCGGCCGGCGGGAAGTCACCGTCGAGCGAAAAGTCCACGGCGAGTGAAGAGTCACCAGTGGTCGCAAGCCGAGCGGGGGCGAGCCGACCTGCCGGTGGTGTTCCGGTGCATCGCAGCACCTTGATCGGCCGCGAGCATGACGCTGAATTCGGGATGGCAGGGCACGTGGCGTCGATCGACCGGCGGCGCGGGGATGTGGTCGAGCCTGGGCAACCGCCCGCGGACGCGCCTTCGTGGACACCCGCCGAGGGTGTCGACGCCGATGTGAAGTGTGAAGACGAATCGCGTACCAGCACTTTCGATCCCGCTACTCCGTGGCGCATGTCGCGACCGGATACGGATGAATGGTTGGCGCGAATCGCAGCCGGCACGTGGCGCACGTTCGGTGAGGTCGCGCGAATCAGGGTGGGAATCAAGACGAATGCGGATCGAGTCTTCATCTCGGACCAGTGGGAAGATCGGCCCTGCTGTCCGGAGCCCGAATTGCTCCAGGGACTACTGACTCATCACGATCTCGTTCCGTGGCGGATCACACGTGCCCACGATACCCGCGTGCTGTATCCCTATGACGCTTCGTGTTCGTGCCGCACACCGATCGACCTGAACGAATACCCCCGTGCCGCAGCCTATCTCGCTCAGCACAAGGACACCTTGGCCGCTCGGGACTACCTCACCGGCACCGGGCGGGAGTGGTTCGAGATCTGGGTGCCGCAGCGGCCGCATCTGTGGTGCCGGCCGAAGGTGGTGTTCCCGGATATCAGTGTGGCGCCGCGGTTCGCGCTCGATCGCAGCGGTGCGGTGGTGAACGGGGACTGCTACTGGATGTCGCTGGCCGATATCGGCGACGAGCACATCGCCTATTTGCTGATGGGCGTGGCCAATTCGACGCTCGGTCTGCGGTTCTACGATGCCGTGTGCGGGAATCGGCTCTACGCCGGGCGGCGGCGCTGGATCACGCAGTATGTCACCCGGCTTCCGCTGCCCGACCCGAATACCGGTGCGGGACAGCAGCTCACCGATCTGGCTCGCGAATTGGCGAACGGCGGCGCCGAACCCGATGCCGCGCTGCTCGACCGGCGAGTGGCAGCGGCGTTCGGGCTCGGCGAAGCCGGATAGCCCGCCCGGAGGCAGTCAGGCGGTGCGGCCGCCGACCATCGGCAGCAAGGTCCGTCTAGCGAAGACGCGGGCGGCCTCCGCATCCGAGAGCGGGATCAGCCCGTCGGGCGTCAACGCCAGCGATTGCGCCAGCCGGGCCATGATCTCGGCGACGAGGTCGGCATCGAAATCCAACTCGGCGTTGGCCTTCTGCAGACCGCGCAGCTTGTCGCCCAGATAGGCGCGGCCCACCGCGAGGATCGGACCGGCGTCGGTGGTCAATCGGGGCAGGATCAGCTCCGGTTCGGTGCGCAGCAATCGCTGCAGCAGCTCGTTGTGCGCCAGCGCGGTGATGAAGACGACGAAGATCTCCACCAGCTGATCCTCGTTGTCGGTGATGCTGCCGACCCGCTGTTCGATATCGGCGACGAAGCGCTGCGCCTCGCGCACGCTCACCGCCTCGACCAGATCGTTCTTCGATTCGAAGCGGCGATACAGCGTCGCGGGACTGATGCCGGCGCGACGCGCGATCTCACCCATGCTGGTGCGCTTGATCCCGAAGTCCAGGAAGGCCGACAGAGCGCTCTCGAGCAGCTGCTCACCGTCGGAGCGGGGCTTCTCGAGGATGCGGGCCAGGATGGACGGAACAGGGGGCATGGGGTCTCCAGTCGAGTCGGCGAAGGACCGCGTCGATGCGGAAGGCTGACGCTCATTATCTCATCGCGCCGGACCGCCACCGACGTCGTCGACCGCCCGCGCTCATCGCAGATTCAAGGCGGCCATCTCCTGCTCGATCGCATTCGCGGCGAAATCGCTTCCGCTGGAACGTAATTCGTGGACCCGGCGCTGTAGCGCCTCGATGCCACCGGGTTGGGCCGCGATATCGGCCACACTGATCCGCCCCTTGGGTCGGTGCATACCGGACTGCTCGTACGACACCGTCTAACCTCCTGCATACCCACGTCGCAGTACGCCGCCCGAGGCGATGATTCACTGCCGCGGACCGCGAACATGCTGCGACGATGCTATCAAGAGATCAACCTGGACGCTTGACCAATGTGGCCCGTCTCACAGCTGGCTGCCGGTGTCGCGGTGAGTGGTCATATTGTGCAGATAGACCGCGGCGTTGAGCTTGATGCGATCGCGTTCGGCATCGCCGAGTTCGCGCCGCACCTTGCCCGGTACACCCGCGACCAGGGAGCCGGGCGGGATCTTCGCCCCCTCGGGAATCAGGGCATTGGCGGCGATGAGACTGCCCTCGCCGATCACCGCGCCGTTGAGCACGGTCGCGCCCATGCCGACGAGGACGTCGTCGCCGATCGTGCAACCGTGCAGGATCGCGTTGTGGCCCACCGACACTCCGCTGCCGACCTGTAGTGTGAATCCCGGATCGGCGTGCAGGACGCACCCGTCCTGGATGTTGGTGCCGGCGCCGATCTCGATGTCCTCCATATCGCCGCGGATCACCGCGCCGTACCAGACGCTGACCTGTTCACCCAGCCGCACCCGGCCGATCACCGCGGCCGTCGGCGCCACCCACGCGGTGTCATCGATCTGCGGCTCGTGCTCACCCAGCTTGATCCTCATGCAGGTCAACATAGCTGGCCCGGAACTGGGCGCGATGTGCGGCCGGTGGCAGCCCGAGGGTGCGGTGGAAATGGTGGCGCAGATTCATCGCCGTCCCCAGGCCGGTCTCGGCGGCGATGCGGTCCATCGTGTCGTCGGTGGATTCCAGCAGCAGCCGGGCGCGGTCGATGCGCTGATCGAGCAGCCAGCGCTGCGGGCTGGAGCCGGTGCGTTCGCGGAAGCGGCGGGTGAAGGTGCGCCGCGACATCAGGGCGGTGCGGGCCCAGCCGTCCAGATCGATCGGATGATCCAAATGTGTTCGCGCCCAGACCATCGCGTGTTCGATCGGATCATCGTCGTCGGCGTCGGGCACCGCGAGCGGTATGTACTGTGCCTGTGAACCGGCGCGATAGGGAGCCAGGACCAGCGTGCGCGCGAGTTCGGTCGCGGCGCGGGCGCCGTGGTCGGCGCGCACCAGGTGCAGGCAACAGTCCAGTGCCGCGGCGACTCCCGCGGAGGTGACCACATCGCCGAGATCGGTCCACAGCCGATCCGCGCGCACGGTCACCGCGGGAAACGCGCGAGCCAGGCTCGCGGCCAGACCCCAGTGGGTGGTGACTTCGCGCCCGTCCGCCAGACCGGTCGCCGCGACGACCCAGGAACCGCGGCACAATCCGACGATGCGGACGCCACGGTCGTGCGCGCGCCACAGGGCGGACGAAATGACCTCGGGCACGGGCAGTTCCGGGTTCCAGCTGGGGATCACCACGGTCTCCGCCCGGTCGATCGCCTCGGGGCCGTGGCGCACGACGAGGTCGAAATCGCCGGGCGTGCTGAGAATTCCGGGAACTTCCGCGCAGGTGAGCACCTGGTAGGGCGCGCTGTGCTGCACGCTGGTGCCGATGCGCCCGAACACCATTCCGGGAACGGACAGATGAAACGGGCTGACCCCGTCGAAGGCGACCACCGCGACCACATGCATGGCCCGATCTTATCGAAGCGTGGCCTGCGGGCCACTGTTCGAACGTGCCGGAGCGGTACAGGCTGTTGCTCATGACGAACACGCTCTCCACCACGGTCGAACTCCTGCACATCGGCGGCCCCACCGTCCGGCTGAACTACGGCGGGCTGGTCTGGCTGACCGATCCGACCTTCGACGACCCCGGCGACTACTCCGCCGGCGCGCTCACCCTGCACAAACTGACCGGACCGGCAATCGCCGCGGATCGGGTGGGTCCGGTGGACGTGGTGCTGCTGTCGCACGATCAGCATCCCGACAACCTCGATCCGGCCGGGCGCGACGTCATGGCCGGCGTCGAAACCGTACTGTCCACACCGGAAGCGGCCGGACGACTGGAAGGTGTTCGGGGACTGACGGTGTGGGAGTCGGTGCGCATCGGCGCCGTCACCGTCACCGCGGTACCCGCCCTGCACGGTCCGGAGGGAGCCGAGGCGTTGAGCGGCACGGTCACCGGGTTCGTATTGCAGGCCGAGGATCTGCCGACGGTGTACATCTCCGGCGACAACGCCTCCGTCGACTACGTCGAGCGCATCGTGGCGAGATTCGGCCGGATCGACATCGCCCTGCTCAATGTCGGCGCCGCGAACGTGGGCCGGTTCGAGGATCGCGACGTCACGCTCAACGCGCGCACGGCGCTGGCCGCGGCGGCGGTGCTGGGCGACGCGGTCGTGGTGCCGGTACACGCCGAGGGCTGGGCCCACTTCACCGAGACCCTCGATCATCTGCGACGCACCTTCGGCTACGGCGGGCGGGAGAAGCAGCTGCGGATCCCGCCGCTCGGCGAGTCGATCACGGTGTGACGAGGACGGCGGACGGCCGGGCGCGAATCGATTGCCGATTGGTTGCGGTTCGGCGAATCACCGCGACATGATCATGGCGCCGCGCCCGGATCGGGGCCACGATGGCGGTATGAGAATCGGTGTTCCGCGCGAGATCAAACCGCAGGAGAGCCGGGTCGCCCTCGCCCCGGCCGGCGCCGTCGAACTCACCCGGCACGGTCATCGGGTGCTGATCGAATCCGGCGCCGGACTCGAGTCCGGATTCACCGACGCCGATTACGCGGCCGCCGGGGCGACGATCGCTGCGACCGCCGACGCCGTGTGGGACGAGGCGGAACTGGTGTTGAAGGTGAAAGAGCCGGTGGCGCCCGAATATTCACGCATGCGCGCCGGGCAGGTGCTGTTCACCTTCCTGCACCTGGCGGCCTCCCGGAAATGCACCGACGCCGTGCTGGCCTCCGGCATCACCGCCATCGCCTACGAAACCGTGCGCGGACCCGACGGATCGCTGCCGCTGCTGACGCCGATGAGCGAGATCGCGGGCAAACTCGCACCGCAGGTCGGCGCCTACCACCTGATGGCGCCCGAGGGCGGCGCCGGCGTGTTGCTGGGCGGTGTGCCGGGGGTGCGGCCGGCGGAAGTGGTGGTGATCGGCGGCGGGGTGGCCGGAACGAGTGCGGCGACGGTCGCGGTCGGAATGGGCGCGCGCGTGATCGTGCTCGACAACAATCCGGTGCGATTGCGGGAACTCGATGTCCGGTTCGCCGGTCGCGTCACCCCGCTCGCCTCGAATGCCGCCGATATCGAGCGGGCCGTCGTCGCCGCGGATCTGGTGATCGGTTCGGTGCTGGTGCCGGGAGCCCGTGCGCCGCAACTGGTTCCGGACACCCTGGTGCAGCGGATGCGCCCGGGGACCGTACTGGTCGATATCGCCATCGACCAGGGTGGTTGTTTCCAGAGCTCGCATCCCACCACGCACGCCGAACCGACCTTCGCCGTGGCTGATTCGCTGTTCTACTGTGTCGCGAACATGCCCGGCGCGGTCCCGCACACCGCCACCGTCGCATTGACCAACGCCACCCTGCCGTATGTGCGGACCATCGCCGATCTCGGCTGGCGGGAGGCCTGCCGGGCCGACGCGGGGCTCGAGGCCGGGCTCAATGCCGATGCGGGACAGCTCTGTTCCGCGGCGGTGGCGCGAGCGCACGGCCTGGTCGGTGCCGGTCACGGCGCGAGGTGGCGGGGCTGACCGAGCACGGCCTCACATCGTCCAGTCCGGTTCGCCCTCGGGCAGATCGTGCAGCTTCTCCGGATTGCGGACGATCGCGATCGAGGTGATGCGGTCCTCTTCGACGGTGAAGGCCATGATTCCCAGGTGGTTGCCGTCGAACACCATGAGCCCGGGCAGGCCGTTGACCTGAACCATGCGCGCCCACGCACCGGTTCCGGCGCGGTACCAGCCGAAGTACAGCTTGGCCACCAACTCGGCGCCCTGCACCGGCTGCCGGATCGCCGGCACGCGGCCGCCACCGTCGGCGGTCAGGGTGACGTTCTCGTCGAGCACACCGAGCAGACCGCTCAGATCGCCGGATCGCCACGCCGTCGAGAAGGCCGAGACCACCCGCTCGTGTTCGTCGCGAGACGCCGGGAAGCGCGGGGTGCCGTCCTCGACGTGTTTGCGGGCGCGGGAGGCGAGCTGGCGGACGGCGGCGGGGGTGCGGCCGACCACGTCGGCGACCTCGGGACCGGTCATGCCGAAGATGTCCTGCAGTACGAAGGCGGTGCGTTCGGCGGGCGAGAGCGATTCGAGGACCACCAGCAGGGCGGTGGTGACGCGCTCGTCCTGCGAGATGCGGTCGGCGGGGTCGTCCCAGCTGGTGACCTCCGGTTCGGGCAGCCATTCGCCGACGTACTGTTCGCGCCGCGCCCGGGCCGAACCCAGCTGATCCAGGGCGAGGCGGCCGGTGACGGTGGTCAGCCAGGCCCGCAGATTGTCGATTCGATCACCGGGAGAACGGGTCTCGTACCAGCGTTGCAGCCGCAGCCACGCCTCCTGCACGACGTCGTCGGCATCGCTGAGGCTGCCCAGCGTGCTGTAGGCCACCCGGCGCAGATACTGGCGGTGCTCCTCGAACTGGCGTGCCAGTTCGGTCTGGTCGATATCGTCGTGTCCGGTCGTCACAGGTGCCATCCTCGTCTCGCCGTGCGGGCCCGCCGCCCGGGTGCTTCCCCATGGTGACGATGCGGCTGTGCCGAGTGTGACATCGGGGTGCCGGTCGCGGCCGATAGTCTCGCCCGGTGCGATATGGAACGGCGCGGGCCGCGGGACTGCTGATCGGATTCGCGGCGGATCGGATATGCGGTGATCCGCGGCGGGGACATCCGGTGGCGCTGTTCGGGTCGGCGGCTGCCGCGCTGGAATCGCCCTGGTACCGCGATACGCGTGCCGCCGGGGTCGCGCACGAGATCGTCTTGGTGGGCGGGGTCGTAGCGTTGGGTGCCGGTGTGGAAATCGTCGGCCGGCGGTCGGGAACTATCCGTGGGCTCGGCACCGTCGTGATCACCGCGGTCGGCACCTGGATCGCGCTCGGCGGCACCACGCTCGCCCGGACCGGACGCGATATGGCGGATCGGCTGGAGGCGGGCGAGTTGAGCGGTGCGCGCGAGGTGCTGCCCTCGCTGTGCGGACGCGATCCCGAGGTGCTCGATGCCGACGGATTGGCCCGTGCCGCAGTCGAATCCATCGCCGAGAACACCTCCGACGCCACCGTCGCACCGCTCGTGTGGGGTGCGATCGCGGGTGTGCCGGGCATCTTGGGCTACCGCGCGATCAACACCCTCGACGCGATGGTCGGCTATCGCAACGAGCGGTACCGCAACTTCGGCTGGGCCGCCGCGCGCGTCGACGATCTCGCGAATCTGCTGCCCGCGCGGGTGAGCGGTGCGCTGACCGTCGCGCTCGCGCCGCTGGTGGGCGGCCGGCCCGGCGATGCCTGGCAGGCGTGGCGCCGCGACGCCGGATCACATCCGAGCCCCAATGCGGGCGTCGCCGAAGCCACGATGGCCGGTGCGCTGGGCATCGCGCTGGGCGGGCGGACCGAGTACCGGCACGGGATCGAGATACGGCCGGTGCTGGGCAGCGGGCGGACTCCGCAGGTGCCCGATCTGCGGCGAGCGGTGCGATTGTCGAACGGCGTGCAGCTGGCGGCCGCGGTGGCAGCGGCTGCGTATGCGTTCGGCCGGCGCCGGTCAGTTCGGGCCGAATTGCCGGAGTAGGGCCGCGGTGTCCAGGTATTGCCGGTCCCGGGCCACCTTCGCGGTCAGCGGCGGCCGTTGCCGTAGCGGTCGGCGAGGCGGTCCGCGGTGGTGCGTGGTTTCGCCGGTGGTTCGTCGGATACGGGCGTGGTCTCGGATTGCGCCTTCGGAGCCGGGTCCGAGGGGGCGGTGGCCGGACCGGTGCTCGTGTCTTCGGTTGCGGTGCTTGCTGATTCGGCGCGCGATCCGGCTGTGCTCATCGCCGGAACGTGTTCACTCGGTGTGGCCGTGGCCGCCTGCGCGGCGGCACGGTCGCGGCGGCGTTCGCGGAGTTCGGCGTAGACGAAATAGCCGAGGCCGAGCGGGGCCATGACACCGAATGCGATCCATTGCAGGCCGTAGGACAGATACGGGCCCGCGTCGAGCTGGGGGAGTGCTTCCGGGGTGAAGGCGCCGGGCTGGCCGGCGTCCAACTGCAGATAGCCGCCGTGCTCGGCGGTGGCGAAGCCGGCCAGCGGCGTGCCGAGAAGGGTGGAGAGCTGAGCGGTATCGACCGAGTACACCTGACGCAGGCCGTCGCGGACCATCGGATCCTTGCCGGGGACGACGCCCTCGGATCTGCGCACCCGTCCCTCGATGTGCTGCGGACCCGACGGCGGTTCCGCGATCATCGGCAGATCCGAGCCGTTCACCGCCGCGATCAGGCCGCGATCGACCAGCACGACCCGGCCGTCGTCGAGCCGGAACGTGGCCAGCACGCCGTAGGCGGGCTGATCGTTGAGCCGCTGCAAACGCTCGACCACCATCGAATTCGGCACATAGCTACCGGTGGCGATCACCCGCCGCCATTCGGTGTCGGCCGGATTCGTCCCGGCCGGAGGTGTGCCCTCGCCGGTGTTCAGCAGGTTCTTCGCCGGAACCGGGTCGGCGTTCACCGAGGCCGCGATCAGGTTGTTGCGATGCGACGTCGAGGTGTTCTTGCCCAGCTGCCAGGGCGCGAGCACGGTGAAACACAGGTAGGCGAACGCGACGACGATGACGGCCAGAATCGCCCAGCTGGGCCGCAGGAGGAAGGTGAGCCGGCGCAGGATGTTCATCACCGCGGTCCGGTCGTCGCGGGTTCGCCGAGTTGTTCGCGGACCCAGGCCAGCAGCGCCGGAACGGCCGCCTCGATCTGTTCGCGCACGAGCTCGAAATCGGTGTCGTCGCCGTAGTAGGGATCGGGGACGTCGTGATCGTCGGCGCCGGGGTCGAAGCTGCGCAGCAGTCGCCGCCGCGCTTCCGGAATCCGCAGCCGGGTCAGTTCCCGATCGTGGTTGGAATCGAGGGCGATCAGCAGATCGGCGTCCAGATGATCGGGCCCGATCATGGCCGCGACGTGCCCGATCGGATATCCGTGCCGGGTGAGCAGGGCGGTCGTGCGCGGGTCGGCGTCCGAGCCGACGTGCCAGGCGGTGGTGCCGGCGCTGCTCACGCGCACCCGATCGGCCAGTCCGGCTCGTTCCAGATGCGCGGCGAAGATCTTCTCGGCCATCGGCGACCGGCAGATATTGCCGGTGCAGATGAAGGTCACGTGCAGCTCGCCCACGCACCCATTGTGGCCGGTCGGTGCGGGCGGCGGCCACGTAGGGTAGGTGGCTGTGCCCGAGGACACCCCCACGACCGCCGGCACGCGGTCGCACGCAGGCCCGAGCCGCCCGAGCGACACGCGCCCCGGCGGACCCGCAGCCGACGTGGATGCGACACGTGCGGATTTCGCCGTGGGCGTTCACGAGAGCGTCGGTGGCCTGAGGACGCCGGGGGAGGTATCGATATTCGTGGACGACGACGCTCGCGATGCCGCCGAACGCCCCGACAGTGACGGTGCGGCGACCCGGGCGCAGGGCGTGCCCGGCGGCGGTGCGGGCAAGGGCCCGGAGTTCGCTGTCGCGGGATTCGGTGACGGGTTCGGTGCTTCGCCGGTCGATCGTTCGGCCTTGCGGCATCACGGGGACCGCGATGTGCGGCCCGGGATGCTCGACTTCGCGGTGAATGTGCGCGGCGACGCGCCACCGGAGTGGTTGCTGTGGCGGCTGGCCGCGCGATTGCCGGAGCTGGGGCGATATCCGTCCGAGGCGGAGGCCGAGGCGGTGCGCGCGATCGTGGCGGCACGGCACGGGCGCGCGCCGGAGGAGGTGTTGCTGCTGGCCGGGGCCGCGGAGGGATTCGCGCTGTTGCCGCGGCTGGCGTCGCGGCTGGCGGCCGTCATCCATCCGTCCTTCACCGAACCGGAACTCGCACTGCGTGAGGCGGATGTTCCGGTGGCGCGGGTGGTGCTGGCGCCGCCCTACGAGCTCGCCGGGGCGCGGGTCCCCGAGGACGCCGATCTGGTGGTACTCGGTAATCCCACCAATCCGACCTCGGTGCTGCATCCTCGCGCCGTGATCGAATCGCTGCGGCGGCCCGGTCGCATCGTGGTGGTCGACGAGGCGTTCGCCGATGCGGTGCCCGGTGAACCGGAATCGCTTGCGGGACAGTCCTATCCGGATGTCCTGGTCTTGCGCAGCCTGACCAAGACCTGGGCGCTGGCCGGGTTGCGGTGCGGATACCTGCTGGGTCCGCCCGAGGTGCTGGCCCGGTTGAACCACGGTCGCGCGCATTGGCCGCTCGGCACGTTGCAGCTCGAGGCGATCGCGGCGACCTGCGAAGCACATGCGATCGCGGAGGCCGAGGCGAGTGCGTCCCGGATCGTTGCCGAGCGGGAGGCGATGATTCCCCGCCTGCGCGCCCTAGGCATCGACGTGCACGAACCGGCCACCGGCCCCTTCCTGCTGATCCGCGTGCCCGACGGCGAGTTGCTGCGGAAACATCTGGCAGACAAGAACATCGGTGTTCGACGGGGTGACACCTTCCCGGGGCTCGGCACCGAATTTCTGCGCCTGGCGGTCCGCGACCACGCCGCCGTCGATCGTTTGATCGCCGCGATCGAGGCCGCCGGGCTGTGAGGATCGGCGCCCAGGCGGCCGGGTGGCTCGCGGCGCGGTCCGGCCCGGCCGGCGGCATCGGCGTGGATAATGACCGGAACGGCGAAACGGTGGAGGTGCGGTGGTGACAGCGACGAATTCTGTTGTGACGCTGAAGGACTTGATCGGTGTTCTCGACGGCGCGTACCCGCCTCGGCTGGCGGAGTCCTGGGATTCGGTGGGGCTGGTCTGTGGTGATCCCGCGGACTCCGTCTCGCGGGTGCTGTTCGCGGTCGACGCCACCGCCGCCGTGGTCGACGAGGCGATCGATTGGGGCGCACAGGCTTTGGTCGTGCACCACCCGCTGCTGCTGCGCGGCGTCGACACTGTGGCCGCGAGTACCCCGAAGGGTGCGCTGCTGCATCGGCTGATCCGCAACGACTGTGCGTTGTTCACCGCGCACACCAACGCCGATTCGGCCGATCCCGGAGTGTCCGATGCCCTCGCTCACACGCTCGGGCTGACGGTGACCGGGCCGCTGGAACAGAAATCGCTGGCGCCGGTGGACACCTGGGTGGTGTTCATTCCGCGCGCGCACACCGACGCTGTGCTGGCGGCGATGTTCGAGGCGGGCGCCGGCGGCGCCGGGTTCTATCGCGAATGCGGTTGGCGGGTGCCGGGAACGGGGCAGTTCCGGCCGATGGCGGGAGCGAATCCGGCGATCGGGCAGGTCGGTGACCTGGAATTCGTCGAGGAGGACCGTGTCGAGGTGGTGGCGCCGCCGTCGGCCCGCGCCGCGGTGCTGGCCGCGCTCCGTGCCGCCCACCCCTACGAGGAACCGGCCTTCGACGTCACCGAGCGCGCGGCGCTGCCTTCGGCGCAGGGCCTAGGACGCATCGGCACGCTGCCGGAACCGGAAACGTTGCGCGCCTTCACCGCTCGCGTGCGCGCCGCCCTGCCCGGCACCGCCTGGGGTGTGCGAGCGGCCGGCGATCCCGAGCGTGAGATCCGCACCGTCGCGGTATGCGGCGGCGCGGGCGATTCCTTCCTGGGCACGGTCGCGAAGCGCGGCGTCGACGCCTACGTCACCGCCGACCTGCGCCACCATCCCGCCGACGAACACCTGCGCGCAGGCGGTCCCGCACTCGTCGACGTCGCCCATTGGGCCAGCGAATTCCCCTGGTGCGCCCAAGCGGAAGGCGTTGTGCGGGAGGCATTTCCGGGAATGGAAACCCGGGTCAGCACCCTCCGCACCGATCCGTGGACTCTGGGCGCCGCCGACGACTGACGTAAGCAGCGGTCACACAGCGTCGGTGAGTTCGGTGACGAGCCGTCAGTCCCGTGCGGTATGAAGGCGAGCGGCGCCAGGGCGGAGGCCGGCTCAGACGTTCTCCTGCGACCGTGGACCGGCGCGATCTCACTCGGTCCGGATGTCGGGCTCGTGGTCGACCGGGAAATTGACCGAGTTGGCGATGAAGCAGCGCTTGTGGGCCTCGGCGTGGAGTGCGCGAGCCTGCTCGGCCAGGGCGGCGTCGGTGATGGTGACGCGGGGGCGCAGGGTGACCTGTTCGAAGCGCTGGTCGTTCATCACGCCTTCGGCCTCGTCGAGATAGTCGATCACCACGATTCCGGCCTCGACGCACAGATGCAAGTACCACAGCATGTGGCACTCCGAGAGCGAGGCGACCAGGAGTTGCTCGGGATTCCAGCGGGTCGCGTCGCCCCGGCCGACGACCGGGTCCGCCGACCCCTGCAACGGCGTCCGCCCCTCGGCGAGCACCTCGTGATTGCGCGAATACGAGCGGTAATCGGTGGTGGCCCCGGTCCACACCACGTCCACGCGATAACGATGTTCGGCCATCCGGTCAGAGTGTCACAGTGGCGTCGGCACCGCACCCGAGTTGTCGGCGGCCCGCGAACCGGCACCCCGGCGCATCGCGTTCGGCCGCGTATCCGGTGGTCGCGGGCGGGCGATGCGGGGTTGGGGCGAAACCGGCCGCAGGCAGAGTACGGTTGAGCACCGGCGTCGCGCACCCGCTGCCCGTCGCTCCGCAACCGTCCATAGTGTCGAGGAGTACGTCCCGCGTTGAATGTCGAACCACCGATCCAGGCCAAACTGCTCGACCTCGCGGCCGTCGACGCCGAGTTGACGCGGATCGCGCATCGCCGCAAGGTGCTGCCCGAACAGCAGGAAGTGCAGCGGCTGGAAGCCGAACGCACCGACCGCAAGGATGCGGCGGTCAAGGTCGAGATCCAGCTCGACGATCTCGACCGCGACATTCGCAAACTCGAGGGCGAGATCGACGCCGTGCGCAAACGCGAGGCGCGCGACCGCGGCATGCTCGAGGGCGGCAACGTCGGCGCGAAGCAGCTCTCGGAACTACAGCACGAACTCGGCAGTCTGGAACGCCGGCGCGGGGTCCTCGAGGACGAACTGCTCGAGGTGATGGAACGGCGCGAGGCCGCCGAGGCCGATCACCAGCACGCGGGCGCCAACCTCTCGCGCGCCGAGGAGGATCTGACCCTCGCGCAGAGCCGTCGCGACGACGCGGTCGCCGACCTGGATGTGGCCGCGCAGCGCTGTGACGCCGACCGCGCACAGCTCGTCGCCGGATTCCCGGACGAACTGCTCGCGATCTACGACAAGCAGCGCGCCCAGCACGGCGTCGGCGCGGCGCTGCTGCAGGCCCGCCGATGCGGCGCCTGCCGGATCGAACTCGACCGCGGCGAGATCGCCCGGATCGCCAAAACCGATCCGCAGGTCGTGGTCCGCTGTCCCGAATGCGGTGCGATCATGGTGCGCACCAAACAGTCCGGATTGTGACGGGCCGGCGATGACGGTACGCACGGTGATCGTCGAGGCCGACGGCGGCTCGCGAGGTAATCCCGGTCCGGCGGGCTACGGCGCGGTGATCTGGGATTCCGATCGCGCCACAATCCTCGCCGAACGTCGCGAATATCTCGGCGTCACCACGAACAATGTCGCCGAATACCGCGGTCTCATCGCGGGTTTGGCCGCCGCCGCCGAGCTGGGCGCGCGCACCGTCGAGGTGCGGATGGATTCCAAACTCGTCGTCGAGCAGATGTCGGGACGCTGGAAGGTCAAGCACGCGGCCATGATTCCGCTCGCAGAGCGAGCCCGGCAGCTGGTCGCCGGCTTCGATCGGGTGAATTTCCAATGGATTCCGCGCGAGCAGAATTCGCACGCCGATCGGCTCGCCAACGAGGCCATGGACGATGCGGTGGTGGTCGCGGAGGTGCGCGAGGCGGATACCGAGCGGCCCGTGATCGACAGCGTGGCCGAACCGGAATCGGCTGTCCAGGATTCGGCACGCGGCGTCGAAGCCGAGCTGCCGAGCTGGATCGACGAAGCGGCCGATGCCCGCGCCGCGCACGAGGATCCGGTCGTGCAGGAGACGGCCCCGGCATCCGGCCCGGGCTGGACCGGCGCCCGCGGGCGGCCGACCCGGCTGTTGCTGCTGCGTCACGGCCAGACCGAATTGTCCGTGGAGCGACGGTATTCCGGCCGCGGCAATCCGGAACTCACCGCACTCGGTCGCGAACAGGCGGCCCGTGCCGCGAAATACCTTGCCGCCAAAGGCGATATCGCCGCGGTCGTGAGCTCGCCGCTGGGCCGGGCGCGTGAGACCGCGCAGGCCGCGGCCCAAGCGCTCGATGTGCCGGTGCGGGTCCTGGACGCGCTGACCGAGACCGACTTCGGCGAATGGGAAGGTCTCACGTTCACCGAAGCGGCGCAACGGGATCCGGAACTACATCAGCGCTGGCTCGGTGATCCGTCGCTGCCCGCTCCCGGCGGTGAGAGCTTCACTCAGGTGCGCGAACGCGTCGAGGGCGCGCGCCGCGATCTGCTGGCGCTGTATCCGGGACAGAACGTCGTCGTGGTCAGCCACGTGACGCCGATCAAGACGCTGCTGCAGTTGGCGTTGGAAGTCGGCCCGTCACTGCTGTACCGGCTGCACCTGGATCTGGCGTCGCTGTCGATCGCCGAGTTCTATCCCGACGGCGGATCGTCGGTGCGGCTGGTCAACGACACCTCGTACCTCTGAACACTGTTCGAGGGCAGCGAGTTCAGGGGCGCAGCACCGACACCAGGAATTCGGTCTGGTCGTAGACGGCCTTCTCGAACCAGTCGTCGAAGTAGATGTCGAAGTGCCCGATGGGGTATCGCTTCACGATGCCGTGTTTGGTGCGCTCGGCGGCCTTGAGCGTCGGACCCACCGGCGCGATCGAATCGTTGTCGCACACCGCGTAGAACACCGGCACCTTGATGGCCTTGGTGCGCCGCCACGGTGAATCGAACATCACCGACATACTCACGCGGGCAGCCACTTTCGGCTGGTACTGCGCGCTCTCCTCGGCGAGGCGGCCGAAGCCCTCGGGCACGTCGGAGGCGCTCATCAACGCCGCCGAACGCTTGCGCCCGGCCAGTCGCACGCCCACCGGCTTGCGGCGGATCGGGCCCACGAGAAGGTCGACGAACGCGAGGGTGCCGGTCTTGGCGAGGCTGATCGGCCCCTTCGCCATCGCCGAGGACCAGCCGCTGGTGAACGGGCACTGCGCCACGACCGCGGCCAGATAGTCGTCCTCGTGCGCGATGGACAGGACGTGTCCGCCGCCGAAGGAGCTGCCCCACAACGCGATTCGGGTCGCATCGAAACCCTTGAGGGTGCGGGCGAAGGTGATCGCGGCGCGCCAGTCGTCGCGCTGGCGCGTGATGTTGATCAGCTGGCGCGGCTCACCACCGCTGGCGCCGAAATGCCGGTAATCGAAGACCAGCACGCCCATTCCGGCCGCGGCGAACCGGCGTGCGTAGCGATCCAGACCCATTTCCCGGTTCGCGCCCAGCCCGTGCCCCATGATGACCAGTGGACGTGGTTTGGGCGGGCCGTCCGGAAGATAGAGCCACGCTGCACACTGTTCGCTTCCCGAACCGAACCCCACCTCGACACGCTCCATGGGCGAATACCGTACCGGGGCGCGCGCCCGGCCGCAGACGTGGATCCCCGCTCAGGGCACGATTACGGGTGAACGGAACGCAAACATTCGCGAGTCAGATCCTTCAGCGCCGGGTAGCCGTCGACCGCCATGATCAGGTCCGCTTCCGCCAGCAGAGTGCGCAGGACGTGCACGATTCCGTCCACGCCGCCGAGCGCCAGACCGTAGGCGTAGGGCCGGCCCACCCCGACCGCGGTGGCGCCCAGTGCGAGCGCCTTGACGACATCCGCGCCACTGCGGATTCCGGAATCGAACAGCACCGGCAGACCCTCGGCCGCGGCGACGACCTCGGGCAACACGTCCAGCGCGGGCAGTCCGCCATTGGCTTGGCGCCCACCGTGATTCGAGCAGTAGATGCCGTCCACGCCGCCGTCGCGGGCCCGGCGCACATCGTCGGGATGGCAGATTCCCTTGACAATCAAGGGCAGATCGGTGAGCGAGCGCAGCCAGGCCAGATTCTCCCAGCGCAGCGGGTTGCCGAACAGTTGCACCCACCGCAGCACCGCGCTCATCGGATCCTCCTCCGGTGAGCGCTGCAGACCGGAGAGGAAGACCGGATCGGTGAAATAGTTGGCGAGGCAGTGCCCACGCAGCTGCGGGAAGTTACCGGTGGACAGATCGCGCGGCCGCCAGCCCGTGATCCAGGTGTCGAGGGTGACGACGATGCCCTTGTAACCGGCCTGCTCCGCGCGGTGCACCAGGCTCGCCGCGAGATCGCGGTCGGTGGGGGTGTAGAGCTGGAAAAAGCCTGGGGTGTCACCGAATTCGGCGGCGACATCCTCGAGCGGATCGACGGTGAGGGTCGAGGCGACCATCGGCACGCCGGTGCGGGCGGCGGCGCGGGCGGTCGCGAGATCGCCGTGGCCGTCCTGGGCGCAGAGGCCGATCACGCCCACCGGGGCCATGAAAAGCGGTGTGGGAAGCGTCATTCCGAACAGGTCGACCGACAGGTCGCGCTCCTTCGCGCCGACGAACATGCGGGGGATGAGCCCCCAGTGGTCGAACGCGGCGACATTGGCGCGCTGGGTGCGTTCGTCGCCCGCGCCGCCGGCCACATACGACCAGATCGAGGGCGGCATGGCCGCCTGCGCGCGCTGTTCGAGTTCGGCGAACGCGACCGGGTACTCCGGTACGACACCGCGCAGACCCTGGAAGTAGATCTCGTTCTGGAAGTCGCCGAACCCCATGTGCGCTGCCCTTCTGTGCCGTCGGTTCGCCGGCGAGTATGCGCGCTCGACGGCGAATGCGGGCTTCACTGTATGCGTAACCGGCGGTACCGCGCCACGATCTCGCCTCGCCCGGGGCGGCGCCGAGGTTCGCCCCTGCGACACCGACGCGACCCGTGGTCGTCGGTGTGGGGCGCGACGTCCGAGCCGGTGGCGCGGACGTGCGGTGCGATAGCCGGGGCGGCGTGCGCTCGGCGCCGCTCGCACGGCACAATGGTGCGCGACGAGTCGGTCGGGCGACCGCGTCGACGGGAACGGGCACGGCTGTGCCGCTGCCCGTCGCCGAGGAAAGTCCGGACTCCACAGAGCAGGGCGGTTGTTAACGGCAACCCGGGGTGACCCGCGGGACAGTGCCACAGAAAACAGACCGCCGGCGGTCTCTCCGGAGGTCCGCCGGTAAGGGTGAAACGGTGCGGTAAGAGCGCACCAGCGCCCCGGGTGACCGGGGCGGCTCGGTAAACCCCGCCCGGAGCAAGGTCGAAGGTCGCACTCTCGCGAGTGCGGCTGCGCAGGTGCCCGAGGGCTGCTCGCCCGAGCCTGCGGGTTGGCTGCTCGAGGTGCCCGGTGACGGTGCACCCAGATGGATGGTCGCCTCCCGGTGCGAACCGGGAACAGGATCCGGCTTACAGACCGACTCGTCCCCTCCGGGGTTCCGGACGTGGGATCCTGGCCGCGTGGATGCGACGCCTCGACAGATCATCGTCACCGGTCATCTCCGGGTGGATCCGGCCGATCGCGACCGGTATCTGGCGACCTGTGTCGAGGTGGTGAATGCGGCTCGGCGGACCCCCGGATGTCTCGATTTCGCGTTGTCGGCCGATCTGGTCGACGCCGGTCGCATCAACATTCTGGAGCGGTGGAGCGGCCGTGCGGAGCTGGACGCGTTCCGCGGCGCGGGTGTTTCCGGCGAGCAAGGCGCGATGATCCGCGAAGCGCAGGTCACCGAGTTCACTGTCGGCGACGAAACCCTCCCGCGCTGACCGGCCTTCCCGGCTAGCGCGCGCAGCCCTCGCCGTTGTCCGGATGTTCGTTCGGATTCGGATACGGCCCGTTGCGCAGGGTTTCGTGCAAGGCGTCCGAGATCGCCGCCAGATTGGCGCCGGTGCGCTGGAAGGCCCGGGCGAGAGGCGAACTCGGGTGACGCAGCGACGCGAGGACGAGATGTTCGGTGTCGAGGGCGGTGTGGCCGGCCTCGCGCGCGATCCCGGCGGCTTCGTCGAGTGCGCGTCGCAGGCCGGGGGCGTGCGGTAGCGGTTCCGCAGTCATGCATCCATGATCACCCGTGCCGGGCACTTCAGCGCATATTTCGCGACTATTCGGCAACCGGCGGTTCGGACGCCGACCGGTCGGCGTCGGACCCGCGTCTACGGGTGCAGCGGTGTACGCCGTGGGCGCAGGATGCGGTGGGTGATCTTCCAGCCGGCGCCGATGCGCTGGATGGTGTCCTCGTAGGTGACACTGCCGACCGTGCCGTCGGTCAGGACGCCGAACCCCTTGGACAGGGCGCGGACGGTGCCGTCGGCGACCTCGTTGACGACGATATTGGTGACGTGGTGGGCGACGGGGTTGTTCTCGCCCAGTGCGAGCGCGGCGTCTCGGCAAGCGGAGATGCCGACCAGGACGCCGCCGCCCATGGCGGTGACGTCGTAGACGATGTCCTCGGCGAACAGTGCGGGCCAGCCGTCGAAATCGCCGTTGTCGGTCAGGTGGCCGTGCAGGTTGATCAGGTCGGTGATCGCGAAGCGGTCGTCCGCGGACAGCATGTCGGGTCCTCCGGCGGTCGGGAAGTGATCAGCGGAAACCGGTGTCGGCGGCCCAGGGTTCGAGCTCGTCCAGATCGGCGAGGCGCTGGGTCAGGGTGGCGCGGATGCCGGCGAATGCCTCGGGGCCGAGCGGCAGCCGCAACGGCGGTTCGTCCATGGCCACCGCGCGCAGAACGGCCTCGGCGGCCCGGGCCGGATCGCCGGGCTGGGCGCCGTTCTGAGCCTCGAAGCGCTCGCGTTCCTCGGCGAAGATCGGTGTGTATTCGGGCATCGGTTCGGCCCACTGGATGGACCGGCCGGCGAAGTCGGTGCGGAACGGTCCCGGCTCCACGATGGTGACCTTGATGCCGAACGGCGCAACCTCGTACGACAAACCTTCCGACAGCCCTTCGACCGCGAATTTGCTGAGTGCGTAAGGCGTTCCGCCGAGGCGGGCACGCACACCGCCGACCGAGGACAGCTGCACGATATGCCCGCTGCGCTGGGCCCGCATGAGCGGCAGTACCGCCCTGGTGACCGAAATCAGGCCCCAGACATTGGTTTCCATCAGTGTGCGCAGTTGTTCGTCGTCGCATTCCTCGAGCGCGCCGCGCAGTCCGTACCCGGCGTTGTTGACCAGAACGTCGATGCGGCCGAACCGGACTCGCGCCTCCTCGACCGCCGCGGTGATCGACGCCGGATCGGTGACGTCCAGCTGTGCGACGAGGACCCGCTCCGGATCGCGATCTCGAAGGTCGGCAAGGGATTCGGGTGTGCGCGCGGTGGCGACCACACTGCCGCCCTCGGCCAGCACCGCCTCCGCGATCGCACGGCCGAAGCCGCTGCTGGTGCCGGTGATGAACCAGACGTGATCGGTGGTCATGGTGGAGGCCTCCTGTGTCGGATCGTCGTCGAAGCCGGGCCTTGCGACCGCATGCGGTGCCCGCGGCGGGCCGCCGGCACCGGGTGCGGTCGCGCGGTGATCAGCCGGCGGGGTTGATCACCAGGATCTGGGCCCAGTAGGCCGCCTGCTCGGGACCGACGAGAGGCAGCAGGTAGTCGAAGACGATGGACGACATGCGGTGTGGAACTCCTTGTACTCGAGGAACTATTACTCGACGACTCTCGCCGCGCGGCGCACTCTCGTTACTGCACGGACCCCCGAATCCGTGGGTACGCCGTGGCCTGTCACCATCGGCAACAGTAACAGCGCGCTCCGACAGTCGCAGGCCCAGCGGAAAACGGACTCGACCGGGGGATTCGGTGTGCGGTAGCGTGATCTGGACGTAGGTCCGAGTAGTTCGAGTTATGACTGTTCGCTCTGAATGGCGTGCTATTTCCTTCCGGAATGATCCGGTTCGACGGCCGGTGCGGGCCGTGCTCGAGCCGATTCGTCGACCCCCGTTGCACACGTGAAGACCGCATTGCCGCCGTCGCGGCGGGAGCGCGAAATCGCAGGCACCGACGGTTCGCGCGGTCCAGGCTGCGGTTGCGGCCCGGTCGGACGGGCGGGCGCACTCTCGGCAAATGCGGGCGAATCGGCTGGTCCCGGCGTGTCCCGTGCGACGAACCGCCCCGGAGTGGCCGGAACCGTGATGGACGTCATAAAGTGTTGGCCGTTGGAAGTGTCGCTGCCGGGGGTGGCAGTGGCTAACGGGTGCTACGAGTGTCGGAAAGCAGGTTCTGTATATATGCGAGTAGTTCGCAAGTTGGCGGCCGGTGCATTGATCGCCGCAGCTGCGTCGGGTGTTGCGGTGCTGGGCGCGGGATCGGCGTCTGCGGTCGCGGTCACTCCGCTGCCGGGCGGCGTCCAGGTGGACCTCAGCCCGGGTGACACCCAGTGGGTCCACCAGTCCCACGTCGGCCAGACGATCGCGGTGCTGCCGCACCCGTCGGCGGCCTCGTTCGGCCAGGCTCTCGATGCCGCGGCGACCCTGTCGTCGCAGTACCCCGACGGCCGCGTCGTCTTCACCGTGTACGGTCCGTTCGATCAGCTGAACGGCACCATGCTGGCGCTCAAGTAAGGTTCAGCGCCCCGCGTGGAACTGCATCCCAGGATCGTCTCGGCACCGGTGGACTTCGGTGTCGTGCGATCCGAATTCGGACTCGCCTCGGAATATCCATCCGAGGCGGTCTCGGAGGCCCGCGACGCAGCCGATGCGTTCGCGGGCGTCCGGGCCGATCGCACCGACATCCCGTTCGTGACGATCGACCCACCCGGCGCCATGGATCTCGACCAGGCGCTGCATCTCGAACGCACCCCGACCGGATTCCTGCTGCACTACGCCATCGCCGATGTGGGCGCGGTGGTCGCGCCCGACGGCGCGCTCGCGCGGGAATCCCTCGCGAGGGGCCAAAGCTTCTATCTCCCCGACGGCACCGTGCCCCTGCATCCGCCGGTGCTCTCGGAAGGGTCGGCCAGTCTGCTGCCCGGCGCGGTTCGTCCCGTCGCCCTGTGGACCATCGACTGTGACGACAAGGCCGAACCGCAACGCTTCTCGGTGCAACGCGCCCTGGTTCGTTCCCGCGCCCGCCTCGACTACCCCGGCGTCCAGGCCGACGCCGACGCCGGCCGCCTGCATCCCTCGATCGCCGCACTGCCGGAATTCGGCCGCCTGCGCATCGAGGCCGGCCTGGCCCGCGGCGCGATCGAACTGCGGCTGCCCGCGCAATCGGTGATCCCCGACGGGCGCGACCACGACACCGAACACTGGCAATTGGCGGTCGAACCGCGCACCGCCGCCGACGACTGGAACGAACAGGTCTCCCTGCTCACCGGCATCTGTGCTGCTCGAATCATGTTGGCGGACAACGGCTCCGACCCCCGCATCGGACTACTGCGCACCATGCCTGCGCCACCCGCCTCCGCGATCGCGTCCATGCGCCGCACCGCCGCCGCGCTCGGCGTGCGCTGGCCGGCCGGAATGCCGGTGGGCCGGATGCTGGCCGGATTGGATCCCAACACCCCCGCCGCGCTGGTGCTCAACTCCGAGGCGACCAGCCTGCTGCGCGGCGCGTCCTACACCGTGCTCGACGGCGAAACGCCGGATGTGGTGCAGCACAGCGGCATCGGCGCGGCCTACGCCCATGTGACGGCGCCGCTGCGCCGCCTCGCCGACCGGTACGCCACCGAAATCTGCCTGGCTCGCTGCGCCGGCACCCCGGTACCGCACTGGGTTCGCGACGGACTCGGCGCCGCCGCGGACACGATGCGGCGCAGCGACGCGGTCGGCGGCAAACTCGAACGCGCGTGCATCGACCTCACCGAATCCACCGTTCTCGCACCACGTCTGGGCGACATCTTCGAGGCCGTGGTCATCCGCGAGGGCAACGGCAACCGATCCGCCGAAATCTTCGTCGCCGACCCGCCGGTCCTCGCCAAATGCGCCGGATCGCCGCCGGAGGGGCAACGAGTGCGGGTGCGCCTGGACATCGCGGACCCTGATAAACGCGTAGTGGGCTTCACCTTTCCGGCGGACGCGCGCGAGGGCTCCGATCAGGACAGGTAGTCGTAGTTCAGGAATTCGATGAGGGACGGGTACTGGGTGAGGGCGGTGCGGGCGGCTTCCACTTCGGCGGCGCACAGCAATTCGTAGGGGGCGGTATCGGCGCCGTGGCCGCGCACGACCTCGGCGCGGGCGGTGATGGTGGCCAGCGCCTCGATGGCGTCGCGGTGGTCGCCCAGGACGCCCTGCACCTTCTTCGCGCGGCGGGCCAGGTCCTCGGCGGGGCCGTCGAGGATATCGGTGGCGGCTTCGGCGCTGTAGCGTAAACGCTTGGCGGCCTTGCGGATATCGTGCAGCGCCTCCACGCGGTCGGGCTCCTCGACGTCTCGTTCCGCGTCGACGCGGGCTTTCAGCCGGCGCAGGTCCGCGCGCACGGCCGCGGTGAACACACGGTCGGCGTCGCGGCGGGCGCGCTTGCGGCGCAACGGCGGATCGGTGCGCAGGCCGACCACCCGCGCCCGCAGCAGCGCATAGCGCTCACCGTCGAGTTCGCGCAGCACGGTGCGATGGGCGGCGGTGTAGGCCGCGCGTTCCGCGCTCACCAGCCGCCGCCCGAGATGGCGTTGCACATCGGGGTATTCGTCCAGCAGCGCGGCGAACCGGTCGGCGCGCACCTCGGCGTCGCGGGCGATGCCGAGCAGGCCCGCCAGCCAGCGCAATTCGTCGCGGATCGCGTCTATCTCGTCGCGGTGGAACACTTTCCGATACGACCGCAGCACCGACCGCAACCGGCGGGTGGCGACCCGCATCTGATGTACCGAATCCGATTCGTCGGCGCGGACCTTCGGTTCCGCGGCCAGCAGCCGGTCCACGTCCTCGCCGAGGGCGGCGACGACGGCGGGGCCGGCTGCCCCGCTCATCGCCGATCCCGGAATTCGTCGGTCGCCTCGATCAGATGATGGGTGGTGCCGGGTTCGGCCGCGGCATGGCCGGCATCGGCCACCAGATGCAGTCGTGAACCGGGCCAGGCACGATGCAGATCCCAGGCGCTGACCGCCGGGCAGACGACATCGTGGCGGCCCTGCACGATCACCACCGGAATATGTGCGATCCGGTCGATATCGCGCAGCAACTGGCCCTCTTCCAGGAATCCGCCGTGCACGAAGTAGTGGTTCTCGATGCGGGCGAAGGCCAGTGCGAAGCGCGGTTCGGCGGATTCGGCGACCCGTTCCGGTTGCGGCAGCAGCGAACTCGTCGCGCCCTCCCAACTGGACCACGCCACCGCGGCGGCCGTCGCCATCTCGTCGTCGGGGGAGTGCAGCAGCCGGTGATAGGCCGCCACCAGATCCCCGTCGCGCTCGGCCTCCGGGATCGGCGCCAGATACTTCTCCCACTCGTCGGGGTAGACGAATCCGGCGGCGCCGTTGTAGTACCAGTCGATTTCCTTGCGCCGCAACAGGAAAACGCCCCGCAGCACCATCTCCGTCACACGCTCGGGGTGGGTCTGCGCGTAGGCCAGCGCCAGTGTCGAACCCCAGGACCCGCCGAAAACCTGCCAGCGCTCGATACCCAGATGGGTGCGCAGCCGCTCGATATCGGCGACCAGATGCCAGGTGGTGTTGACCTCCAGGCTCGCCCCGTCGGCCACGTGCGGCGTCGAACGCCCGCACCCGCGCTGATCGAACAGCACGATCCGGTAGGCGGCGGGATCGAAGAACTGCCGGTGCGTCGAATTGGTGCCACCACCCGGGCCGCCGTGCAGGAACACCACCGGCTTGCCCTCGGGGTTGCCCGACTCCTCCCAGTAGAGGTGCTGCCCGTCGCCGACGTCGAGCATGCCCTCACGGTAGGGCTCCAGCGGCGGGTACAGGGTGCGCATCAGAAGGCGATCCCGGAGGCGAGATCGGGCAGCTCCAGCGCCTGCAGCGCCTGAGTACGAGTATCCGAGCAAGTCTTGGTGGTGATCCGGTCCACCACCGCCTTGTCGCCGAGTACCGCGAGGTTGATGCCGCCGTTCTCCGCGGCCCACTGATGCACCGTGATGTTGAGCGCCACCTTCCCCAGCGTCGGGCCCTGCACCCGCCAATCCGACAGCTGCGGGGAGATGGCGTCGCACAGCTTCTGCGCGACCGGGTCGGGAACCTGCACGGGACTGGTCTGTCCCGGTTTGGCGGTGACGCCGGCCGAACCGCTGGGACGCGCGGCCGTCGACGTCGCCGAGGCGCCGGATTTCTCGGGCCCGGCCGAACCCGTGCTTGCGCCACCACATCCGGCGACCAGCGCGACGGCCAGCGCCGCACCGACGGCGAGCGCTCCGCGAGTCATCCAACGGCTCTGCGACATCAGTTCCCTTTGTTCGATTCGGAGTTCATCCGACGTTCCTGCTGTGGACCTACGAGTCTGCCACCTCGCCGCGGGTGGCCGGGTGGCTCAGGCGAAGTTCGCGCGCAGCTGGTCCAGCATCTCGGTGACGAAGGGCGCGAACCGTTCGGCCGGCCGGCCCGGTGCGGTGTCGATGGTCAGCCACGAATGCAGGGTGGTCAGGGGCGCGAGGCGTTCGGCCAGCTCGATCTCGCGGTCGGTGACGGTGGCCAGTTCACGCCAGGCGTCGAAATAGGCCGCTCGCTGCGGGTCCCGGAACGTGCGCACGGACAGGAAGGGATGGGTGAGCAGTGCATCGCCCCAGTCGAACACCGCGGCGGTGGTGCGGAAGACGTGGCCCGGATACAGGTCGTTGTGTTCCACGCTCAGCCGGTCGTACTGCGCGAGTTCCGCGGCGGTCGACTCGATCGCGTACTCCAGTCCCGGCGCGCGATCGGCGAAATGGCGGTAGACCTCGATCAGGCGGGCCGGTGGCAGGTGCGGAGTTCCGGTGTCGCGCAACGACTCCGCGTGCGTGCACAGGGTGTGCTGCATGGCGGCATAGGAGCGCAGCACCGACTCCCAGCCCGGCGGCCGCGGCGGCGGCGCATCGGTGCCGTCGAGGGCGAACTGCCGGTCGAGCGGTCCGGTTCGCATGGTCTCGCCACCGTCGGGTCCCAGGAACCACCCGTTCTCACGGTGTACCGCAAGGGGTTTCGGCACCGAACCCGGTACGAGCCGATCCAGCGCCTCCAGCAGCGGGCCCTCGTGGGCGAACGCGCGCGCACTCGCCTTCGCCCAGACGGCTCCGCCGTCGATGTCGATGCGCGCGAGCAGCGTCCAGTCCCGGCGTCGCATCTCCTGCGCGCCGGTCACGGTCAGTCCCAGGTTCCCGAGTTCCGCGGTGGCCCAGTCGATCAGCGGTTGCAGTGCTTGATCGGCCACCGATACAGGCGCGTTCACCGGGACAACCTAACCCGCTCGCCGATCGTCGGTGCGGCCGGCCGAAGCCGGTCTCGCACAGTCGATCACAGCGTCAGGTACTCGCCCAGCTCCCACGGCGTGACCTGGGCGCGGTAGGTGGCCCACTCGTGGCGCTTGTTGCGCAGGAAGAAGTCGAACACGTGCTCGCCCAGCGTTTCGGCGACCAGCTCCGACCGTTCCATCGCCCGCAGCGCCTCGTCCAGGGTCGAGGGCAGCTCGCGGAAGCCCATCGCGCGACGTTCCGCGGTGGTCAGCGACCACACGTCGTCCTCGGCCTCGGGCGGCAGCGTGTACCCCTTCTCGATACCGCGCAGGCCCGCGGCCAGCAGCACCGCGAAGGCCAGGTACGGATTGCAGGCCGAATCCGGGCTGCGGATCTCGACTCGCCGTGAGGACTGCTTGTTCGGCGTGTACATCGGAACGCGGACCAGCGCAGAACGATTCGACCGGCCCCAGGACGCGGCGGTCGGCGCCTCGCCGCCGTGGATCAGGCGCTTGTAGGAGTTCACCCACTGGTTGGTGACGGCGCTGATCTCGTTGGCGTGTTCGAGAATGCCGGCGATGAACGCGCGGGCGGTCTCGGACAGGTTGTTCGGGTCGTCGGGATCGGCGAAGGCGTTGTGCTCACCCTCGAACAGGCTCATGTGGGTGTGCATGGCCGAACCCGGGTGGTCGGAGAAGGGTTTGGGCATGAACGAGGCCCGCACGCCCTCGTCGATGGCGACCTCTTTGATGAGGTAGCGGAAGGTCATCACGTTGTCGGCCATCGACAGCGCGTCGGCGTAGCGCAGGTCGATCTCCTGCTGGCCGGGTGCGCCCTCGTGGTGGCTGAACTCCACCGAGATGCCCATCGATTCGAGCGCGTCGATGGCGTGGCGGCGGAAGTTCGGCGCCTCGTCGTGCACGGCCTGGTCGAAGAACCCGCCGTTGTCGGCGGGCACCGGGCGGCCGTCCTTGAGTGCCGAACGGATCAGGAAGAATTCGATCTCCGGATGCACGTAGCAGCTGAAGCCCAGGTCACCGGCCTTGTTCAGCTGCCGGCGCAGCACGTGGCGCGGATCGGCCCACGACGGCGATCCGTCGGGCATCGCGATATCGCAGAACATGCGCGCCGAATGCTGATGGCCCTTGCTGGTGGACCAGGGCAGTACCTGGAACGTCGACGGATCGGGCTTGGCGACCATATCGGCCTCCGACACCCGGGCGAAGCCCTCGATCGCCGAGCCGTCGAATCCGATGCCCTCCTCGAAGGCGCCTTCCAGCTCCGCGGGGGCGATCGCCACCGACTTCAGATATCCCAGGACGTCGGTGAACCAGAGTCGCACGAAGCGGATGTCCCGCTCCTCGAGCGTCCGCAGCACGAATTCCTTCTGGCGATCCATACGCGCGAGCGTAGGCACCCGCGGTTAAATCCGTGTTACATCGTGCAACAACCGCCGGTCCGCATGTGTGGCGTCAGCCGCAGGTGAGCCCTTCCGGCGGTGTCTTCAGATCCGTGAGGTAGGCGAATACGGCATCGTCGACGCACGGCACACCGCCGGAGAGGAACGCGGTGTGCCGGGTTCCCTTGTTGGTGATCAGTGCCGCGCCCAGCTGATGGGCCAGATCGACACCGGCCTGATACGGCGTGGCCGGATCCGCGGTCGTGGAGATGACCACGGTCTTGGGCAGGCCGGGTGCGGAAATGTTGTGCGGGGAGCCGCTGTTGGGCACGGGCCAGAACGCGCACATCTCGAGCGGCGCCTGCCCGGTGGCGTGGCCGTCGTCGAGGAACGGGGCAACCTTGCGGTATTCGGCGTCCTGCTTATCGGTTTCGGCGCGGTCCTTGATGGCCGGATCGTCGACGCAGTGGATGGCGAGGAACGCGTCCTGTGAATTGTCGTAGCTGCCGTCCTTGCTGCGGCCGTCGTAGATATCGGCGAGCTGCAACAGGATGTCGCCCTTGCCCTTGGCAAGCTGAGCCAGGCCCGCGCTCAGCACATTCCAGCTGTCCTCGGCGTAGAGGGTGTTCTGCACACCGGTGACGGCGTCGCTGTAGGTGAGGCCCCGGCCGTCGCGGGTCTCGGCCGGGTGGTCCCAGAGCGGGTTGACCAGAGCGTGGAAGCGGGCCACCGCCTGGCTCGCGTCCTGGCCGAGCGGGCAGTCCGGTTTGCTCGTACAGTCGGCGGCGTAGGCGTCGAACGCCTTCTGGAATCCGGCGGCCTGCTGCACCGATTCCTTCTCCGGATCGGCGTCCGGATCGAGAGCGCCGTCGAGCACCATGGCCCGCACCTTGTCCGGGAACTTCTCGGCGTAGGTGTAGCCGAGCCGGGTGCCGTAGGAGTAGCCGACGTAGTTCAGCTTGTCGTCGCCGAGCACTCCCCGGATGATGTCCATGTCTTGCACGACCTCGCGGGTGCCGACGTGGGCGAGGAGCTCGTTGCCGGTCTTCTCGGTGCAGTGCGCCGCGAAATCCTTGTTCTCCTGCTCGGCGGCCGCGATGCCGGCGGGGGTGTAGTCCTTGGGCGGTTCGGCGCGTTGCGCATCCCACTGCTGCCCGGTCAGGCATTCGATCAGTGGCGTGGACGCGCCGACGCCGCGCGGATCGAAACCGATCCGGTCGAACCGCTGCGCGAGCGGGGTGTCCTGGCCCTGCGCGGCCATCCACAGTCCGGCCTGGCCGGGACCGCCCGGGTTGAACAGCAGCGATCCGATGCGTTGCCCGGTCGCCTTGATCCGGGAGACCGCGATCTGCGCGGTCGCGCCCTCGGGCTTGTCGTAATCGATCGGCACCGAGATGTGCGTGCATTCGGTGCCCTGCGGGAATCGAGTCGAGGAATCGCCGAATCCGTCACAGCTACCCCACGACGGAACCTGGGTGTAGTACTTCTGCAGCGCGGCCGGACTCGGTGCGGACGGCGGGGCGACGGGGTGATTCTTCGACGTCGACGAGCAGGCGGCGGCCACACACATCAGGGCCACCGCGGCTGCGACGCGACCGGATCGCGACAAGGACATGCGCGCCATCCTTCCATCTCCGCCTGTGTTCCTCGGCGGTGTCCGCGGCGGCCTCGTGGTGACACAGGTTGCCTCCTCCGGCCACGTCGCTCCCACCGCTGTGACAAATCCCATCCTGGGCACGCCTTAAAAGCGGCCGTGCCGCGGTGGCAGACTGGACGGGTCATAGCAACCCGGGGACCCGGTCGGGCCTCGAGGACAGACGAAAGGGACGATGATGTCCGCTGCTCAGGACAATCCTGCTTCCGAAACCACCGCTTACGGCGCCGCACCGACAACTTCCCGGCGGAAGACGCGAGTACAGCACCTGCAGCAATGGAAATCCGCGGGCGAGAAGTGGGCGATGCTGACCGCCTACGACTACTCCACCGCGAGGCTGTTCGAAGAGGCCGGCATCCCCGTGCTGCTGGTCGGCGATTCGGCGGCCAACGTGGTCTACGGCTACGACACCACCGTGCCGATCACGATCGAGGAACTGCTGCCACTGGTCCGTGGCGTGGTCCGCGGGGCGCCGCACGCCCTGGTGGTGGCCGACCTGCCGTTCGGCAGCTACGAGGGTTCGCCCGAACAGGCGCTGGCCAGCGCCACCCGCTTCATGAAGGAGGGCGGTGCGCACGCGGTGAAACTCGAAGGCGGAGAACGCGTTTCCGAGCACATCGCCCGGCTCACCGTCTCCGGTATCCCCGTGGTGGCGCATATCGGCTTCACCCCGCAGAGCGTGAACACCCTCGGCGGCTACCGCGTGCAGGGCCGCGGCGACGGGGCCGAACAGCTGATCGCCGACGCCATCGCGGTGCAGGAGGCCGGCGCCGTGGCCGTGGTGATGGAGATGGTGCCCGCCGAACTGGCCGGTCAGGTCACCAACAAGCTGACCATCCCGACCGTCGGCATCGGCGCCGGCAGCGACTGCGACGCCCAGGTCCTGGTCTGGCAGGACATGGCCGGCTACACCAGCGGCAAGACGGCCAAGTTCGTCAAGCGCTTCGGCCGCGTGGGTGACGAATTGCGCAGCGCCGCGGCGGAATACGCGCGCGAGGTGGCGCAGGGGACCTATCCGGGCCCGGAACACAGCTTCTGAGGATCGGGTCGACCGCGGGCTGCGTGCGCGTGGCCTGCGGTCGACCCACTTCACCGCGCGGTTGCCGCGGCCGCACTGCGGTGGGCGGATCGACGGCGAGGAATCGTGCCTCGGCGAACGTCTGCCGAGCACTCCCGCCACCGCCGCGAGCAGGCAACTTCCGCATGCTCGGCCGTAACGGTAATTTGAGAGAATGGTCCGGCCACCGACTGCACGTCCCGCAGTGCCCGGTGCCGGTCGGCTGGGATTGCTGGAGCCGACGGCAGCCGCGTCGTTACGAGAGCTCGCCTGGGACAATGTCGACAGTGTTTCGTTGCTGTGGGCGTTGTCGCGGTCGCCGGACGCCGATCTGGCGCTGCTGACCCTGGTCCGCCTGCGCGAGGCGCTCGGGTCCGATTGGGCCGCACTGGATTCCGCGGTGCGCACCGATCTGTCGTTGCGTGGCAGACTGTTCGCGCTGATCGGCTCGTCGAGCGCGTTCGCCGATCATCTGGTCGCGGATCCGGCGAGCTGGCAGCTGCTGCGGCGGGAACTGCCGAGCACGCGGGAGATCCTCGACGATCTGCTCGACGTGGTCGGCGCCACGCCCGAGACGGGGCCGAACGCCGCCCCGATGCTCTATCGGGCCGCCCATGCCGGACCCGACGCGATCGCCTTGCTGCGCAAGCGATATCGCGATCAACTGATGGTGCTGGCCGCCCACGATCTGGCCGCCACCGTCGAGAACGAGCCGGTGCTGCCGTATCAGCAGGTCGGCAACCATCTCACCGATCTCGCCGATGCCGCACTCACCGCCGCGCTCTCGGTGGCGGTGGCGCGGATCTGCCCCGACGAGCCGGTTCCGGTCCGGCTGGCGGTGGTCGCGATGGGCAAATGCGGTGCGCGCGAACTCAATTACGTCTCGGATGTGGATGTGGTGTTCGTCGCCGAACCCGCCGACACCACCGCGACCCGGCTGGCCGCGGAGATGATGGGCATCGCCGGCAGCGCGTTCTTCGACGTCGATGCCGCGTTGCGCCCGGAAGGCAAGGCCGGCGCGCTGGTGCGCACCCTGGATTCGCACATCACCTACTACAAGCGCTGGGCGCGCACCTGGGAATTCCAGGCGCTGCTGAAGAACCGCCCCGCCACCGGCGATCTGGAACTCGGCAGGCGGTACGGCGAGGCGCTGATGCCGATGGTGTGGAGCGCCTCGGAACGACCGGATTTCGTCTCCGACGTGCAGGCGATGCGGCGCCGGGTCGAGAGCCTGGTGCCCGAGGACATGCGCGAGCGCGAACTGAAGCTCGGCCACGGCAGCCTGCGCGACGTCGAATTCGCGGTGCAACTGCTGCAGTTGGTGCACGGTAAGGCCGATGAATCGCTGCACGTCCCGGGTACGGTCGAGGCGCTGACCGCGCTGGCCACGCGCGGCTATGTGGGCCGCGACGATGCCGCCAACCTCACCGCCTCCTACGAATTCCTGCGCCTGCTCGAGCATCGCCTGCAACTGCAGCGGCTCAAGCGCACGCACACCCTGCCCGCACCCGACGACGAGGAGGGGATGCGCTGGCTCGCCCGCGCCGCGCATATGCGTCCCGACGGCCGCCAGGACGCGGTCGGGGTGCTGCGCAGCGAGATCAAGCGCAACACGCTGCGGGTGCGCCGGCTGCACGCGAAGCTGTTCTACCGCCCGCTGCTGGAATCGGTGGCCCGCCTCGACGCCGCCGCGTTGCGGCTGAGTCCGCAGGCCGCGGTCCGTCAGCTCGCCGCCCTCGGCTACGCCGCCCCGGAGAACGCCCTCGGCCATCTCAAGGCACTCACCGGCGAGGTGGGGCGCAAGGGTCGCATCCAGGCGCTGCTGTTGCCGACCCTGCTCGAATGGCTCGGTGACACACCGAATCCCGATGCCGGGTTGCTGGCCTATCGGCGGGTGTCGGAGGGCCTCGACGACCAGATCTGGTTCCTGCGCGAACTGCGCGACGAGGGCGCGATCGCGCAGCGGCTGATGATCGTGCTCGGCTCCTCGGCCTATCTGCCGGATCTGCTGATCAACGCGCCCGAGACCATCCGGATGTTCGCCGACGGACCCGACGGGCCGCTGCTGCTGAGCCCGAAGGCCGAGGACGTGCGTGCCAGCATCCTGGCCGGTGCCGCCCGCTACGACGAGCCCCGGCGCGCCGTCGCCACCGCCCGCTCGCTACGCCGCCACGAGCTGGCCCGCATCGCCTCCGCCGATGTGCTCGGCATGCTGGAGGTGCCGCGGGTGTGCCGGGCGCTGTCTTGGGTGTGGGTCGCGGTGCTCGAGGCGTCGCTGCAGGCGGTGATCCGGGCCTGGGAGGCCGAACACGCCGCGCCCGCGCCCGCGGATTTCGCGGTGATCGGCATGGGGCGGCTCGGCGGGATGGAACTGGGCTACGGATCCGACGCCGACGTGCTGTTCGTCTGCGATCCGCGTCCCGGCGCGGACGAGACGGTCGCGGTGAAGTGGGCGATCGGCGTGGCCGAACAGGTGCAGCGGCTCCTCGGCGCGCCCAGTACCGATCCGCCGCTGCAGGTCGACGCCGGGCTGCGGCCGGAGGGCCGCAACGGTGCGCTGGTCCGCACCCTGGCCGCGTATCGCGCCTACTACCAGCAGTGGGCGCAGCCGTGGGAAGTGCAGGCGCTGCTGCGCGCGCATCAGGTCGCCGGCAATGAGGAGCTGGGTCTGCGGTTCCTGCATTCCATCGATCCGGTCCGCTATCCCAAGGGCGGTGTCTCCGAGGACGCCGTGCGCGAGATCCGGCGGATCAAGGCGCGGGTCGACTCCGAGCGCCTGCCACGCGGTGCGAATCCGGCCACGCACACCAAACTGGGCCGCGGTGGTCTCGCCGATATCGAGTGGACCGTGCAACTGCTGCAACTGCAGCACGCGCACGAGTGTCCCGATCTGCACAACACCTCCACTCTCGAATGCCTCGCGGTGATCGAGCGCGAGAAATTGCTCGACGCCCTCGATGTGCAGCTGCTGCGCGATGCCTGGCTCACCGCGACCAAGGCCCGCAACGCGCTGGTGCTGGTGCGCGGCAAACCCGCCGACCAGCTGCCCGGGCCCGGGCCGTTGCTCTCGGCCGTGGCCAGGGTCGCGGGCTGGCCGACCGACGACGGCAGCGAATTCCTCGACCACTACATGCGCGTCACACGGCGGGCGAAGACGGTCGTCGAGCGCGTCTTCGGCGGGTGAGCGGGGCGTAGATCCGTCGCGGCCGGGTAGGCGACGGATGACACCGATGCGTGATCGCGGCGGTTGCCGTGGTCGCGGGACTCACCGGGGGTGATGGGCGACGTTTTCGTGGACCGGCGATGAATTCCCGCGATACCTGCGGATCTGCGGGCCGAAAACGTGTTGCGGGGAACAGACCGTGCGCGATATCGGTTGGTACGGAGTGTGGTGTGCCGTCGTCACTGTGCGAGGGGCCCCGCAGAGCCGGAACGAGCGTTCCGCATACTGTATCCGTACGCGACCATTCGGGAGGACCACCATGGTGAGGATGTTCGTGGACGTGCGGTACGCCCACCTGCTCGACGGCACACGCGATGCGCTGTGTGAGCGGAGACCGTGATGGCTGAACTCAATTCGGCCGTCACCGGTTACCGCACCTATCGGCACGCCGCCCTGAATCCGACCCGCGCCGTGCGGGTTCCGTTGATCGCGGTGCTGTTGCTGGTCGGGGTGGTGCTGCTCTACGCGGCCGACCGTGCCTCCCGCGAAGGTGTCAATCGCGGCTGGTTCGTGGCGGTGTCGCTGTCGGGCCTGTTCGTGGCGCGCGGTCTGCATCTGCGGCGGCCGATCACACTGCCGCACTTCACCGTCGCGGTGATCGTGCTCGGGGTCTCCAACATCGCCTACCGCAGCGACCACGGCACGGTCGGCTTCGTCTGCCTCGCCTCGACCGGCCTGATCCTGATGTTGCCGCAGGCATCGCGCCCGCAACCGGATCAGCAGCATCGCATCGCCGCACTGGTCGACCGCACGGTCGAGGATCCGCTGGCCCCGTTCGCCCTGCACTCGGCGAAATCCTATTTCTTCAGCGCGGATTCGAACGCCGCGATCGGATATCGCGCCCGCTTCGGCATCGCGGTCGTCGCGGGCGACCCGGTCGGCAGCTGCGCCGAATTCGGCCGGCTCATCGCCGAGTTCTCCGAATTCGCCTCCGCCCGCGGCTGGCGGATCGCGGTGCTGGGCGCCAGCCCCGCGGTCACCGAACTGTGGCGCACCCGCGCGGCCGATCACCATGGCCTGCATGCCATTCCGATCGGTCGCGACGTGGTGGTCGAGGTCGACTCCTTCGATATGGTCGGCCGCAAATTCCGCAACCTGCGCCAGGCGGTGAGCCGCACCCGCAACTTCGGCGTCAAGACCGAGGTGATCCCCGAACGCGAACTCGACCGCGAGATGCGCGACACGCTGCTGGGCATCGTCGACGAGTGGGGGAGCGGTCATCAGACCCGCGGCTTCTCGATGATCCTGGACCATCTGCTCGACGGCCGGAATCCGGGCATGCTCGTGGTGATCGCCCGCGACGGTGAGGGCCGGGTCGCCGGATTCCAGCGCTACGGGTCCTCCAATCACGGCAGCGAACTGAGCCTCGATGTGCCGTGGCGGCGCAAGGACGCCCCGAACGGCTTGGACGAGCGGATGATCGTCGACCTCGTCGACTACGGCCGCGACAACGACGTGCACCGCATCTCGCTGGCGTTCGCGGCGTTCCCCGAACTGTTCGCCGACAAGGAAAGGTCGCGCTCCAAACAGGCCATCTATGTGCTGGCCCGCACGCTGGACCCGTTGATCCGGCTGGAATCGCTGTATCGGTTCCTGCGCAAGTTCAACTCCTTCGGCAATCAGCGCTTCGTTCTCATCCGCTGGCGTGAGATCGTCTTCACCGCACTCGCGCTGCTGACCCTGGAATTCGTTCCGCACCGCAAACACGGCTGAGCTGCGATCACGCCAGATTGCCCTCGTAGCACAGGCCGGTTCCGCGCCAGGTCGGTTGCGGGGCAACGGTTCCGCGATCGAAGCGCCACGCGCTGACCGGTTCGGCGGCCTTCCAGAACAACCGGCCGTCGTGGCCGCGCACCACCTGATAGACGTCGTCGGTGCCCTCGATCAGTTGGTTGCCGACGCAGTAGTCGTTGTAGGCGGTGCCGGGTTGGCGTGCGCCCAAACTGAAGTGGGCGGCGGGGTCGCCGGCCGAACCGGGGTTGGCGACGGTATCGGGCCGGTCCGACGTCGCGCCGGCCGACCACATCGGAGTACCGCGGCCGTCGACGCCGCAGGTGTAGCCGCGTCCACCTGCGACGACCGTGGCGCCGGCGGGGTGGGTGGTTCCGGCCCACAGGCAGCCGGTGGCGGGTCGGTCGGCCGATCGCCTGGATTCGGCTTCGGCGGGCGCCGCGGTGAAGCCGAGACCCGCGGCGGTGAGCGCCGCCAGGGCGGGAAGGGTGAACGATGCGCGGGGGTGCCGGGGCATGGTATCGGCCTCTCTGCTCGCCGTTGAGCATCTACTATCTACGTAGGTAAATAGTAGTTGAACGAACGGTGTGCGCGCCATGTCGTGGTCGTCACCGTGCGCCATCCGTGCCGATATCGAGATATACGTTGCGCATTCGCGCGGGCGCCCGATTACGATGTGAGCGCTCGGGGAGACGGGGGGACCGCTGTGCGGAATCCGGATCGTCGTCGGTCCGGGCGTGGACAGTGGTATTCGGGGAGGATGCGAGATGAAATACGACAGGCGGCTGCGGCTGGCCGCGACGGCCGCGCTGCTGGCGCTCGGTGCGGTATCGGCCGGATGCGGCACCGATGCGAAAACGACTGTGGCACATGATGTTGCCGCGACGAACGAGAATCCGTGGGCGCTGAGCGGCGCCGCGCCCAATGCCTCGGGGCCCAGCGGTCCGCGACCGGGCGTGCCCGACGCGCCGCTGCATGCCGACAACGGCGACGGCGGCGAGATGGACCGGCTGGCACTCAACACGCTGTCGGATCTGCAGGACTACTGGGGTGGCGAATACGGCAAGAACTTCCCGGGCACCTTCAAGCCGGTCGACCACTTCATTTCCTGGGATGCCAACGCGCCCAAGGAGCAATCGGTCACCTTCTGCCGCTCCAGCACCTACCACGTGGTGAACGCGGCCTACTGCAAGATCGACAAGACCGTCGGCTGGGACCGCGGCAAACTGTTACCGCTGATCTCGGACAAGTACGGGAAGATGGCCGTGGTGATGGTGCTCGCGCACGAGTACGGCCACTCACTGCAGGATCAGGCCCGGCTCAACGGATTCTTCACGCCCGGAATCGTGCTCGAACAGCAGGCCGACTGCTTCGCCGGGGTGTTCCTGCGACATGTGGCCGAGGGCGGTTCGGCGCATTTCACGCTGAACATGACCGACGGGCTCAACGGTGTTCTGGGTGCGGCGGTCGCCGTGCGCGACCGCGACCCCGACAATCCGAAGAATGTGCACGGGTCGGCGTTCGAGCGCGTGACGGCGGTGCAGATCGGCTGGTCCGACGGTGCGGCCGGATGTAAGAGCATCACCAAGAAGGAGATTCAGGAGCGCCGCGGCGGTCTTCCGACGACCTTCGAACCGGGCGACGAGGAGAACCAGATGGGTGTCGACGTCGACGGTCTCACTGCCGTCGCCGCCGCGCTCGGGCGGATTTATCCGCTCCAGCACCCGCCGGCCTTCGACTACTCCGGCATCGTGAAACTGTGCCTGAAAAACCAAGCGGTGGAACCGGTTTCGTACTGCCCGTGGATGAACCGGATCGGAACCGATGTGCCGGAGCTGGCCAAACGCGCCGGCGCCCAACCCGGTGACGACGAACCGCTGTCGGCGGTCGTGGACGGCAACTACAACGCCTACGTGGTCTTCATTTCCCGCTATGCGCTCGCGGTGGAGAACGAGCGGCATCTGTCACTGTCGGGCCCGGAGACCGCCGGTCTGCGGACGGCCTGTCTGTCCGGGGTGATCACCACCAAGCTCAGCGACCCGGTCAGCGATCCCCGCTTGACCGCCGGTGATCTGGACGCGGCGGTATCCGGCCTGCTCGCCGACGGACTGGCCGCCAGCGATACCGACGGCAAGGTCGTGCCCAGCGGTTATCAGCGACTCGACGCCTACCGCACCGGCGTGCTCGACGGCGAAGCCGCCTGTCTGAACAACTACAAGTGAGGCCGATGGGCGACCGGACATCCGGTCGCCCATCTCGCACGTTCGCTCAGACAGCGCCGGTGGGGAGGGTGCGCAGGGAGCTGAGCGTGGTCGCGACCGCGCGGGCGGCCTCGGCGCCCTTGGTGTGGAAGTGCTTGGTGAAGTAGTCCACGTGCTCGCTGTGCTCGTGGAAGTGATGCGGGGTCAGCACCACGGAGAACACCGGGACGTCGGTCTCGAGCTGTACCCGCATGAGCCCGTCGACCACGGCCGAGGCGACGAAATCGTGCCGGTAGATGCCTCCGTCGACGACCAGCGCCGCGGCCACCACCGCCGCGTACCGGCCGGTGCGGGCCAGTCGCTGCGCGTGCAGCGGGATCTCGAACGCGCCGGGCACGTCGAACACCTCGACGGCATCCGCCGAATACCCCAGATCGCCGTACTCGGCCAGGAAACCCTCGTGGGCCTGGGTGACGATGGACTGGTGCCAGTTGGCCCGGATGAATGCGATGCGTCCCTGGTCGGTATTGCTCATCCTCGGATGCTACTGCGCGCCGGTGTGCTCCTCCAACCAGCGCACCAGGTCGCCGAGTACCTTCTCACGCTCGGGTTCGTTGAATATCTCGTGGTAGAGGCCCGGATAACGCAGCACCGTGAGATCGGTCGCGGTGGCTCCGGCCTCGATCCGATCGGCGCCCACCGGGGCGGCCAGGGCATCGTCGCCGCCGTGCAGCACCAGCGTCGGCACCCGCAGCGCGTCGAGGTGGCCCAGCACGAAGTCCGCGCCGCGCAGAATTTCGGTCGCCGTGCGGGCCGGCAGTTTGCCGCGGTAGACCAGCGGATCCTGATCGTAGGCGCGCACCACCTCCGGATCGCGGCTGATCTGCGCCGAATCCAGTTGCAGCACACCCAGATTCGGTGCCCAGCGGCTCAGGGCCGGGGCGAGCAGCCGCTGCACCGGGTTACCGGCCTCGATCACCACCGGCGGCGCCGATACGGCGATCCCCGCGACGTCCAGCGGCGCTCGTGTCGCCAGATACAGCGTGATCAGGCTGCCCATGCTGTGGGCGAGGACGAACCGGGGCAGGCCCGGATGCTTCGCGCTCACGATATCGAGCATGGTGTTCACATTGTCGGCGGCCGCGTCGAGCGATTCGATATTCGACCGCCCGCCGCCGGAGCGGCCGTGCCCGATGTGGTCGAAGGCGTAGACCGCGAAATCGCTGTCGGCCAATCGTTTTCCCACATGGTCGTAGCGCCCGGAGTGTTCGGCGACGCCGTGCACCAGCACCACGACGGCTCGCGCCCGGTCGGGCAGCCAGGCCCGCCAGAAGACCTGTCCGCCGTGGGCGTCGAATTCGCCGGTATCGCCTGTTGTCATCGCTGCCTCCGTCTGCGCCGTCGCTGCGCCGCCATTGTCGCGCACGGCGGGCCGCAGCGTCGCGCATCGGCCCGCCGCGCCGTGATCGGCGGTCAGCCCAGGTCGTAGTCGAACCAGATCCGGTGGGTGCCGTCGGCGTCGACCGCCAGTCCGCCGGTCCCGGTGATCTCGCTCAGCTCCCCGGTGCCGCTGCTGGGCACGATGGTGAAGAATTCCGCACTGCGGTCCGCACCCGCGGTGGTCGCCGAATGGGCGAAGTTGAACGTGCCGGCCAAACCGTTGAGCGAACCTTCGAACGACTCCATCGCCACATAGGTGCCCCGGCCCGACAGCTGGTCGAACGCGGCGGTGAACAACGTGGCCGAGCGTCCGACCGCCTCACCCTCGAAATGCTTTTCCAGCCGGGCGATTCCGACCGGCGTCGCGGTGGGGATGTCCGGATCGGGAAGGACGTCCGTGGCGACGAAGGATTTGACGGTGAACGTTGCTGTAGCTCGCACCCGCTGAGCGTAGCGGCGAACACCGACATTCCCGGCATCAGCCGCCGGCGCTGGTGTAGTGCGCGAGGACGCGGCGGTTGAATTCGATCAGCCGCGCGTAGTTGGCCCGGGAGAGCCGTTCGTCGGTGCCGTGGATGCGCTCCAGATCCGCCGCGTCGACCACGATCGGAGCGAAGTTGCATCGGGTGGTGGCCAGCCCGTCGTAGTGGCGGGAGTCGGTGGCGCCGGGCACGATGCCC
Source organism: Nocardia sp. MDA0666 (assembly GCF_003023875.1). Classification (NCBI taxonomy): domain Bacteria; kingdom Bacillati; phylum Actinomycetota; class Actinomycetes; order Mycobacteriales; family Nocardiaceae; genus Nocardia; species Nocardia sp. MDA0666. Next base: position 27,548 of record NZ_PYHT01000012.1, on the reverse strand, counting down.
GTGGTGACCACCGCGTCGGGCACCACGGCCCGGGTGATGTCGGCGATCACGTCGAAGGCCGGTCCGGGGCCGGTGATCCGCGAGGGTTCGGAGGCCGTGCCGAGCACCTCGATCGCGACGCGCGGGTCGGCGACCACGCGGCGGCAGTGATCGAGCACATCGGACACCGAATCACCGGGCAGGATACGGAAATTCACCAGCGCCTCGGCGCGCTGCGGCAGTACGTTCGCCTTCACCCCGCCGCGGATCACGGTCGGTGCGGTGGTGGTGCGGACCAGGGCCTCGGTCTGCGGCCGCGCCGCCATCATGCGGGTGCTCAGCCGGCCCGCGATCGGTGCGAGGCGCAGGGCGGACCGGCGTGGTTCGGCCATGGCGGGCCGCATCCGGGCCAGCATGTCGGCGATCACCGGCGTCATGCGCAGCGGCATCGGATGGTCCTGGATCCGCGCGACCGCCCGCGCGATCCGGCCCACGGCGGTTTCGCGGCCGGGCATCGAGGAGTGGCCGCCGGTGTCGGTGGTGCGCAGTTGTACGGTGGCCCAGCCTTTTTCGCCGATCATGATGGAGGCGACGGGTGCGGTGGCGCCGTCGGCGACGCCCTGGGTGATCACCCCGCCCTCGTCGAGCAGCAGGTCGGCGCGCACCTCGAGCTCGCGCAGCCGGGCCGCCATCCGGGTGGCGCCGGCGCGGCCGAAGATCTCCTCGTCGTGGCCGAAGGCGAAATAGACGGTGCGGCGCGGACGGCGGCCCTCGGCGACCAGCGATTCGGCCGCCTCCAGGATCGCCAGCACCCGGCTCTTGTCATCGATCGCGCCACGGCCCCAGATGAATTCGTCGTCGACCACACCGGCGAACGGCGGATGGGTCCAGCGTTGCTCGTCGTCGACCGGAACCACATCCTGGTGGGCGAGCAGCACGGCCGCCGTCCCGGGTTCGGTTCCCGGCCAGCGATACAACCGGCTGTGGCCGAATCGCTCCAGTTCCAGGTGTTCGTGCACCAGGGGGAATTCGTTGTCGAGAAGGCTTGCGAGCCGGTCGAATTCGACCTCGTCGGCATCGGCGTCGTCACGCGAGACGGTGACGCAGCGCAGGGCGGCCGCGAGCCGCTGCGCGGTCGCGTCGTCGACGGTGGTCGTGGTCGTACCGGTCGCTGTCATCGATCTCCTCGTCGTTGCGGGAAGTCCACGGTCACACCGGAATCGCGCAGGATCTCCGGCGCGATCGTGGTCACCCGGCGGGCGCGCCATTTGCCCAGCGCCTCACTGCTGCCGCCGGTCAGATCGAAATTCCGGATGCCGGTGAGCAACGGCAGCTCGACGGTGCCGGAACGCACGCTCACCCGCGCATTCGCCGGGGGGTGCGCCCACACGGAGTCGACCACATCGGTGATCCGCACGCCGATCCGGTGTCCGGCCGGCACGGTCCAGTCCTGGGCCAGCAGCCGGATGGTCGCGGTCTCGGCGACCTGGGCGATGCCGCGGGTGATCACGGTGCTGAAGCCGTCGGGCGCCACATCGTAGAGTTCCGCGGCGACCGTGGCGTTCGGCGGGCCGCTCAATGCCAGGGTGGCGGTGGGGATTCCGGACAGATGCTGATCGGCGGGCAATGGCTGCGACAGCGACCAGTACTCGCGATCCGGCCCGGGGAGCAGGCCGCGATCGGTGTACTCGCCGGGTCGGACCGGCATCGCCACCCGTGCGGAATCGGCGGGCGGCCACGCCTTTTCGCCGCGCCAGCGGCCGTCGAAGCTGCCGACCGTCACCCGCGGGCCCGGAACGGTGACGTCGCGCCGGGCCACGTACTTGTCGAAGAATGCGAGCAGCTCACTGTCGAATTGCGGTGTGCCGCAGCCCTCGTGGCAGTTCTGGTGACCCCATTGGCCGAACCAGCCCTTGTCCTCGGGCAGATCGTGGTTGTTCCAGACGTCGAAGACCCGGTAGGCGCGGGTGTTGTAGTCGAGGAAGCCCTGGCCCAGGAACAGCGGAATCCTGCTGCCGCGCACGCGATCGGTGAGATCGCGGTCGCGCCAGAACTGCGTGCCGCCGTCGTGGTCGGTGATACCGGCCAGATACGGCTGTGCGCATTCGATCGGCAACCGCGCGGCGTTGGCCTTGTACTCCGGGGAATCGGAGGGATGCGCGGGGGTGGAGGAGATCAGCAGATGTTCGAATCCCGCCATATCGCCGGGGCGAATTCCGTCCTCGGTCACCGGTTTTCCGGAGAACTTCCACGCGATGCCCTGCATGTACAGATAGCTGTAGGGATCGACATCGGGTTCGAACGCGGCCACCGCGGCCAGCCCCTTCGGGTTGGTGGCCAGGCCCATGATGCCGGTCCACGCCTCGTAGGAGGTGCCGGTCAGACCCACTCGGCCGGTCGACCACGGTTGTGCCGCAGCCCATTCCACGGCGGTACGGACATCGCTCTGCTCGCCGGGACCGCCGAAGTCGGGGCAGCCGCTGGACCCGCCGAATCCGCGCAGATCCACGATCACATAGGTGTAGCCGGCATCGAGAAACAGTTCCGGATACAGATCGCGCAGCGACGGCCCGCCCTCCGGATAGATCTCGGTGAGAAACGCCAGGTGATTGCGGTAGGGGCTCACCGTCATGACGACGGGGGTGCGCACGTCGTCGGCCATGCCCGCGGGTCGCAGGATATCCGCGTGCAACCGCACGCCGTCGGGGGTGGTCAGGAACTCCTGGCGCCACTGATACGCCGGGGCCGGTGCGGCGGTCGCGGTGACCGGCGCGGCCGCGGCGATCAGGAGGACCAGCCCGCACAGCACACGCGTGAGCACGCGCCGGGCGCGTGGCGATGAATTCTCGAGCACCATAGGACTATCGAGTCTGCACCGCCACCCGTCCAGACCTCAGAACCGGGGTCGGGAAACCGCCCGGTCACCCGGCCCCGGCGCCTCGATCACATCGGGCGCAGATCCAGCACCTTGCGCAGCCGGGCCCGGTCGCGCTCGAGTTTGCGCGCCTCGTAGGCGATGGGGAAGTAGCGGATCCGTTCCGGCAGCAGCGGAACCAGCCGCGCCAGCACCCAGCCCAGGATGCGCAGGTTGCGCTCGTCCTGCGCGGTCCAGGTCAGTCCGAGTTTGCGGCGCGCAGGTTCGGGGGTGGTGCCGACCGTGCAAAAGTACTGCATGCGGCCGATCGGGGAGGCGGCCAGCTTCCACAGCGGCACCAGCGGTGTGGGCAGCGACTTGGGCGGGGCCACGTGGCGGATCGTCTTCAGGTAGTCGCGCGCGGTGTCGGTGGCGACCAGGTGGTTCTCCACGGTGTCGGCGAAGAAGACCTCGAACTCGGCGTAGGTCGGCGGAATCTCCTTGGGGGCCACCGAGAACATGCGCAGCAGTTGCAGCACCTCCTGGTAGTACTGCTCCTTCTCCGCATACGTGAGCGGGGTGCGGCCGAAGTACTTCGAACCCTCGTTGAAGGCGTAGGTGCCGGTGTGCAGCACCCAGGCCCACGGGCCGGAGGCGAGCGCGGAATGGCGTTTGCCCTGGGCGTCGACGGTGTTGAGCGAGGCGTGCATATGCCGCAGGCGATCGGCCTCGGCGACGGCCTCGTCACCGCCGTAGGTCCAGGTCATCACCGCCGCGAGACTGCGCATCGCGCGGCCCATCGGGTCGGTGCGGAAGGTGGAGTGCTCGTCGACGACCGCGGAAATCGTCGGTTCCATGGTCTGCAGCAGGAACGCCGACCCGGCGGTGAGGGAGAAGGTGATCAGTCCGACCTGGTCCCACATACGGGTTCCGGGCTCGATCGGCTTCCGGGGGCCGAGTTCGTGTTCGGTGCGCTCGGCGCGGGCGACGGAGGCGGTCATCCGTGATCTCCTTTGACCACTCGATATAATGAGAGGATTACATGCGAATCATCTCATCATCTTTCGATCTTGGCAACCGGGTGCTCGCCGCCGACTCGCCGGGCAACCGGAAGTGAACACAACCTGAAATCTCGGTGAACTGATGGAAGAATGGGGTCCTCGCCACATCGAAAGTTCAGGGAGGAGGGATCCAGCCATGATCCACACTCACGCCCACCCCTCGTTTTTGGGGACCTTGCGTACCTACGCCCGCCGGGCGCTGGCCCGCCATACCCTGACCGCCGAGGAACGCCGCAATCTCGCTGCCGCCCAAGCTCATCCGGCCGTCTACAGCGCCTCCCTGGGTAGCCACCCGCATCTGTGACGAGCCCGGAACGCATACGAGAGCTTGCGCGTAGGCGGAACGGTGAGAAGACCTGGCGGTTGAACTCACGGACATTGTTGATGCCCGTGAGTCGCTATTGCCTGCATGCGACGGCGGGCGACGCCCGTTACATGGCCGCAAGCCGTTGGGCCGCCAGTCGGTCGCGCCTCAAATTCGTCAGGATGATAACTCGGCACTGCCCACCACTCCGCGATCGGGCCGGTGGCAAAGCCTGCAGCCCATCGGCAGATAGCGCCCGCAAACCGCGAGAGATCTGGTGCTAAATATTCACTTGCTCAGCGAAGGTGTCGAACGTGTTCTTGTATAGCGTCTTCAACGAGTTGAATACCCCTACGAACGTCGGCACAGCTCTGGCTACGCTTTCGTTCGATATTCTGTTCTTCGAGAACGCATCGGCCAGTTGATTGGAGAGGGCTAAGACCAAAGTGATAATTGGAGTCCACAGGTCGCCTGCTGCCGCCGGACTCAGATTATCTTTAAACTCCAAATCGAATCGGTTTGGTATCGGTTTTCCCACAATCGCTTCGATGCATTGTGATATTACGTATACGAGAAGATAGTTCGATCCCTTGTTGTTCAGGAACTCAAGACTGCTAACCTCTTCCTCTGTCAGGGAGCTCGGATCTTGTCGCTGCTTTCGCGTTAGATCCAATTTTCGCTCGTTGATCGCGCTGAGAAGCCCGTAGCAGAAGACAACATGGCGAGCGCTGGTTCGGTCGGTAAATATTCGGCGATACTTACTTTCATCGGTCCAAATTTCGGACTTTTTATCGTATGCAGTCACCGGGTCCCCGTGGAACGCAGCGAGCGATTGGCCTACCGTGTACGATGGTACTGTGAACCGGCTCCGACGGATTGCGTCACTGGCACCTCCTCTTCGTCCCCCCTCATATTCGGCGTCAGGAATGCTTTCGAACTGTATTCTAAGCCTTTGCTGAATTTGATCCGTACTTCTGAAATCGGCGGCTTGAATGCGATTCTGAGAGTTGTTGAACCGCACGACATTAGCGATGATGGCATCGCTTGCTGCCTTCACGAACCGAATTGGGATCTGGAGGTCCGGCGGAGGAGCTGTCGGCAAGCTTCCTATGGACCCAGTTGTCTGGGCGCCGTTGACGATCGAGATGCCTGTAATTGTGACGGATTGACTCCCTCGTGCTTTTCTGCTGATCTTATAGTCGAGGACCAGCGCTGTGATTCCGTTGTTGAAAACGTAAAAGTTCTTGGGCTGCTCTAAAGCTGTCTTCTTGATTCCGTTATTAATGTTCGAGTCGCTCTCTCGCGAGCCGAGATAGCCGCGCAGATTCGCTGAAAACAGGTCGGTTCGGTATGTGGAGTAGAGCTCGTGAAGCCATGCGCCGCTCACTGTGGTGACGAGTGACTTCCAATCGCTCTGGACAATCTCTACAGTGCCGGGGACGGTCACCTGGAACGTGTCCGTTACGATAACTGTCCGCTCCGCCTGCGCGTATAGCCTTTCGAATTGAGAGTCGCCTATCTCCTCGGCGAAGATATTGATTTCTCGACTGGATTCGAATTTGCTGAGAAGGGCTTTTGCGGTTCCTTCCACGGCTCGCAACTCATTGTTTACATTATTGGAAGTCGGAAGGTTATGTACATACCAGATATAGAATTGTTTAATTTCCCCACCGGAAATCGCTGATCGCAGCTCATCTGCTCGTCCCCGGAGAGATACCGGCAACCGTTCGAGTTCGGTGCCCAGAAGCCAGGTGAGCGCGGTATTCAGGTCCGATGCCTTGTTTGCGGGCGCTTGGGCCCGGGGTTTCTGCGAAACGTAGCATTGCGCTATAACAGCTGCTTGTAGTTCTTTATCTACATACAGTACATCGCATTTTTTGTCATCGCCGCCGCCTGTAATCGCTTCGGTGGCGACCGACTGTATGTCGTCTACACCGAACCGAAGATTGATGGCGAACACCCCAATGGCGTCGTCGGTCAGGCTGTGGTCGTCTTGCATGGTCCTGAAAGCGTTCAACCAGTCTGGGCTGGATGTTGAACTCACGATACCCCCGGGATGGTTAGCGTCTTGTCTGGCAACGGCATTCGCCACCAGCGGCGAATCGTACCCCATCACGTCATGGCTTGCGCGACCTTAGGGGATGCAGTTTGAGGATGGTCGCCAGGAGTGCTTGGACAAGCCAGGCGAAAAAGCCGAAGCCCCAGCCGGATTCGGCTGGGGCTTCGTGAATTCGACTGTGCTGTAACGACTTACACGTCGTAGTACAGCTCGAACTCGTAGGGGTGCGGACGCAGGTTCACCGGCGCGATCTCGTTGTCACGCTTGAGCTGGATCCAGGTCTCGATGAGGTCGTCGGTGAAGACGTTGCCCTCGGTGAGGTACTCGTGGTCCTGCTCGAGGCGGTCGATGACCGAGGCCAGCGAGGTGGGGGCCTGCGGGATGTTCTTGGCCTCCTCCGGCGGGAGCTCGTAGAGGTCCTTGTCGACCGGGGCCTTGGGCTCGATCTTCTTCTTGATGCCGTCCAGGCCGGCCATCATCATGGCGGCGAAGGCCAGGTACGGGTTACCCGAGGAGTCCGGCGCGCGGAACTCGATGCGCTTGGCCTTCGGGTTGTTGCCGGTGACCGGGATGCGGACCGCGGCCGAGCGGTTGCGCTGCGAGTACACCAGGTTGATCGGGGCCTCGTAGCCCGGCACCAGACGGTGGTAGGAGTTCACCGTGGGGTTGGTGAACGCCAGCAGCGACGGCGCGTGGTGCAGGATGCCGCCGATGTAGTGGCGGGCCAGGTCGGACAGGCCACCGTAGCCGGCCTCGTCGTGGAACAGCGGCTTGCCGTCCTTCCACAGCGACTGGTGCACGTGCATGCCCGAGCCGTTGTCGCCGAACAGCGGCTTCGGCATGAAGGTGACCGACTTGCCTTCCTGCCACGCGGTGTTCTTCACGATGTACTTGAACAGCTGCAGGTCGTCGGCTGCCGAGAGCAGGGTGCCGAACTTGTAGTTGATCTCGGCCTGACCGGCGGTGCCGACCTCGTGGTGGCCGCGCTCGAGCTCGAAGCCCGCGTTCTGCAGGTTGGTCGAGATCTTGTCGCGCAGGTCCACGTAGTGGTCGTAGGGCGCGACAGGGAAGTAGCCACCCTTGTTGCGAACCTTGTAACCCAGGTTGCGGGAACCGTCGGGGTTGAACTCCTTGCCGGTGTTCCACGAACCCGAGACGGACTCGATCTCGTAGAACGAGCCGTTCATGCCCGATCCGTAGCGCACGCCGTCGAAGATGTAGAACTCGGCCTCGGCGCCGAAGAACGCGGTGTCGGCGATACCGGTCGAACGCAGGTACTCCTCCGCCTTGCGCGCGATGTTGCGCGGGTCGCGGGAGTAGGCCTCACGGGTGAACGGGTCGTGCACGAAGAAGTTCAGGTTCAGCGTCTTCGCGGCACGGAACGGGTCGATCCGGGCGGTGGAGAAGTCGGGCAGCAGCAGCATGTCCGACTCGTCGATCGACTGGAAACCGCGCACCGAGGAGCCGTCGAACGCCAGGCCCTCTTCGGCCAGGTCGGAAGTGAACGACTTCGCCGGGATGGAGAAGTGCTGCTGAACGCCAGGAAGGTCCGAGAAGCGTACGTCGACGTACTCGACGTCCTCCTCCTTGATGTACTTGATGACCTCGTCGGCCGTGCTGAACGCCACTTAGTACTCCTTACGGATCGGTTCCCAGCCTGTGCCGATTGCTGGGTTTCAGCGCTGAACGGTATGGATGCGGTGTTTCCCCGCAATCAAGGCTGTGTTTCGCCAGTGTTACACGTGCTGCTGGACGGGTCGGCGGCCTCCCCGGGCAACACCACTCGACGGTTCGTTCACGATGCGGTGCCGGACCAGCACCGTTATCCTGCCACCACGGCATCCGGCGCTCGATTCGAGGACCGCGCATCGTCGCCGATCGGTGCGCGCGACCCCGAGAGTTTCCCGCCCGCAACCGCTTTGGTGCATAGCCCCGGCGGGGCATCGTGCTGCCGCCACGGCGGGCCCGCGAAGCCGAGGGAGCGATGCCGCCCGCGGACGGCGGCGTCCGATCGCCGGTGTTACGCGCGGGTGCATGCGCCGTCCGGGTGTGACGTAATCCTCACCGCCGTTACGCCTACGCTGGGAGCATGGCGCGAATTACCGGTTCCTGGCTGTCCGGCCCGAATGCGGCCCACCCCGGCGAGCCGCAGCCCGACGACTATCCCGGCAAGCTGCTCGGCCTGCCGCAGGAGGGTGTGGGGTCGCTGGCGCCCATGTCGCGCCGCATCGTCGCGCTGTTCGTCGACTACTTCATCGCCATGGGTATCGCCGCGCTGATCGTGCGCGGCGCCGGCTCGCTCAACACCGTCACCTATCTGATCTGGTTCGTGATCGGCGTGGTGACGGTCATGCTGTTCGGGTTCACGCCCGGGCAGTACTTCCTGGGCATGCGCACCGTGCGGATCGACGCGTCGGCGCCGGTCGGCTTCGTGCGCTCGGTGGCGCGGCAGGTGTTGCTGACCTTCGTGGTGCCCGCGTTGTTCACCGACGGGGATCGCCGCGGTATGCACGACCGGGCGACCGGGACGGCGCTCATCCGCGCTCGGTAACGGTCGCCGCCGCGCCCGGCCGAGCGGTGCCTGAGCGCAGACCGTCGAGCAGAAGGTCGAGGAGGCGATCGATCTGCTCGCGGTCGATACCCGCCAGCGTCGCGCCCGCCATCGCCGCCGTCACATCCTCGGGCCGGGCGTCGTCGCGCAGCGTGCGGGCCGCGACTCCCGCAGCGAGCACGGAACCGATTGCGGCACTGAGTCTTTCGCGCGTCTGTGCCGATGTCACCGCCCCGGAGGCGATCACCTCGCGCAATGCCTCGGCCATGCCGCGCTTGGTCGCCACGAAGTCGGCGTAGCGGCCGAGCCAGATCCGCAGTGCGACCTCCGGGGTGTGGTGGCCGAGCAGGTTCGCGGCCTGATCACACAGCTGTTCCAGTTCGCTGCGGTAGACGGCTTCGATGAGCGCTTCCCGTGACGGGAAGTGCCGATACAGCGTGCCGATGCCCACCCCGGCGGATTTCGCGATCGATTCCAGGCTGACGGTGCCTTCTTCGCCGGTGAACGCGGTGAGCGCGGCGTCGAGGAGTAGTTGGCGATTGCGCTGGGCGTCGCGGCGTCCGCGCGGCTGTCCGGACAAAGTGGAGGGTCCTCCGTTTCTGTACTACCCTGGAAGTAAGCGGAGGATCCTCCGTTTATCTGCAGGATAACAAGGGAGACCGAATGACGGTCATGACGCAACCGCGCGACGGCGAACTGGCGGGACGTGCGGTCGGCCGGATCGGCTATGGCGCGATGCAGCTGGAATCCGGCGCGGACGGGGTCGCGGTGCTGCGGCGGGCGGTGGAGCTCGGCGTCGGCCATATCGATACGGCCGGCTTCTACGGCAACGGTGCGGTGAACGCCCTCCTGCGCGAGGCGCTGCATCCGTACCCGGACGGTCTGCTGCTGGTCGACAAGGTCGGCGCCGCGCATACGGCCGGCGGACTCGTGCCCGCGCAGCAGCCCGGGCAACTTCGGGCCGCGGTGGAAGCGGACCTGCGGGCGCTGGACGCGGAACAACTGGCGGTGGTCAACCTGCGCCGGGTCGACGGTCCGCCCGGAATCGTGGCGACCGGTGATCAGATCGTGGACCTCGACGACCAGCTGGCCGAACTGGTCTCGTTGCGGGACGAGGGCAAGATCGGGGCGATCGGGCTGAGCAATGTCAGCGTCGACCAGCTCCGGCACGCCGCTCCCGCGGGGATCGCGTGCGTGCAGAATCTCTACAACCTGCTGGAGCGGTACGAGGAGCCGCTGTTGGCCGAATGTTGCTCGCGGGGAATCGCTTTCGTGCCGTACTTCCCGCTCGGATCGGGATTTCCGGGTCGGTCCAAGGTCGCCGACGACGACGTGGTGCGCGATATCGCCGGCCGCCTCGGGGCGACGCCGAGTCAGGTGGGTCTGGCATGGCTGCTGGCCCGCGATCCGCGTGTCCTGCTGATCCCCGGGACCCGCAGTATCGACCATCTCGAGCAGAATATGGCGGCGCGAGAGGTCGAGCTGGATGCCGGAATGCTCGCCGCGCTCGACAGCCGGGCCTGAGCGGCGGCTCAGAACATCATCTGTACCGTCTTCTCCTTGGTGCAGGCCTCGATACCGCCAGGCCGATACCGCTTCCGGCCCGCCCGTCCGACGGTGTGGTCATGTCCGATCATCGGCTCGGAGGTTACGCGGAGCGTTCAGCCCAGTGCGGCGTACAACCGCTCGGCGGCCCGGCACACCGCGTCGGCCATCGCCGGAGTCTCCTGCCCGATCAGGGTCACCACGCCGACGGCGGCGGGAGGACCGGGCAGTCCGGGCAGCGAGGCGACCACGCCGTGCGCGCCGGGCACCAGCTTTCCCTCGCTCTCGAAGATCCCGCGCTCGCCCCGCCGGGACGCCTCGATCGCCTCACCGAGGGCGCCCTGTCCGCGCGCGGTGCGGGCGCCGACCCGATAGGCGACATGGAAGGTGGTGAACGGCGGTTCGACGACCGCGACCGCGAGAACGTCGTCCCCGTCGGCGACGCAGAAATGGGCCGTGGCCTCCACCTCGCGGGCCAGATCCTCGAGTATCTCGCGGGTGGCCTCGCGCACCGATCCGAGTACGTGCTGGGTCAGCACGAGCGCGCCCGCGGAGACGCTGACCGTGCCGTCCTCGGCGCGGCGCACCAGCCCATGTTCGACCAGCGTGCCGACCAGGCGGTAGATGATCGTGCGGGACAGTCCGAGCTCCTGCGCCAGTTGCGCGGGGGTACGGGCATGGGGGCTGCTGGCGAGCAACTTCAGCACGTCGAGTCCGCGGCTCAGGGTCTGCGAGGTGTCGGGAGCCGGCATGGCGGAGATCCTACGTGGGCGGTACCTCGATCAGCTGACGCTCGGCGGCCCACCGCTCGACGTAACCGAGGCAGGCGCGCCGATGGTCGGGGTGACGGAGATGCGGCTGTGCGGCAGCCTCCCCGCATGCGGCGGTGCTGTCGTGCGTATGTCAGCGGCGGCGGATGGTGCGCTGCACGCCGCGCATCTTGGCGCCGGCGGGCAGCGGGCCCTTCGGCAGGGCCGGTCCGCCGCGGGTGGCCAGGGCGGTGAGGCGGCCCTCGATGAGGTCCATCCGCTTGGCGTCGATATTGCGGGGGAGTTTGGTGAGGTGACGCTGCAGGCCCTTCAGCGGAACCTGCCCCTCCTCGTTGCCGATCACGATGTCGTAGATCGGGGTGTCACCGACCAGGCGGGCGGTCTTCTTCTTCTCCTGCGCCAGCAGCGACTTCACTCGCTGCGGCGAACCCTCGGCCACCAGGATCACACCGGGCAGGCCGATCACGCGGTGGACGGCGTCGAGCTGGGTGGTGGCGGCGACGGCCTGGGTGGCGCGCCACTTGCCCTGCAGGTTGTCCAGCACCCACCAGGCCGCACCCGCTTGCCCCTCGGCCTTGGCGTAGACGTTCTTCTGCACCCGGCGTCCGAAGATGATGAACGCGACCAGCGCGCCCAGCAGAATGCCGACCGGCAGCAGGAACCACTGCATGTCGAAAAGGAAGCCGATGAGGAACAGCACGACGGTGATGCCGACCAGCGCGCCGATCATCAGCGGCAGCAGCAGTTTGTCCTCTTTGCGCACCATCTGGAACGTCTGCCAGAGCTGCTGACGCCGCTCCTTCGACGCCTGCCTGCGCGCCGCCTTCGCCGCGGCCTTCGCTTCCTTCGACGGTGTGCCGCCCTTACCTGCTGCCATACCTCTCAGGATAGTGGTCGAGCGGGACATACCCCGCACGGGCCGGGAACAGGTGCGACGCTCGCCTCAGACGGTGGCTTCGCTGCGACTGCGCAGGTCTGCGGCGATCTGGCTCGGCATCGGTTCGTGGCGCACATAGCTGCGGTCGAAGTGGGCGGCCCCGCGCGAGAGTGAGCGCAGGTCGATGGCGTAGCGGCTCAATTCCAGTTCCGGCACCTCGGCGCGGATGACGGTACGCCCGGCGGTGGCCGGTTCGGTGCCCAGCACGCGGCCGCGCCGGCCGGCGAGATCGCCGAGGATGGTGCCGACGAAATCGTCGGCGACGGTCACCCGCACCTCGGCGATCGGTTCGAGCAGATCGATCCGGGCGGCCGCGGCCGCCTCCCGCAGGGCCAGCGCCCCCGCGGTCTGGAACGCGGCATCGGAGGAGTCGACCGAATGCGCCTTACCGTCGAGCAGGGTCACCCGCACATCGACCAGCGGATATCCGGCGGCGACCCCGCGCTCGGCCTGTGCGCGCACGCCCTTTTCCACCGAGCCGATGAACTGGCGTGGCACCGCGCCGCCGACCACCTTGTCGACGAATTCGATCCCGGAGCCCTCCGGCAGCGGTTCCACCTCGATATCGCAGATCGCGTACTGGCCGTGGCCGCCGGACTGCTTCACGTGCCGCCCGTGCCCGGAAGCCTTGCCCGCGAACGTTTCTCGCAATGCCACCCGATACTCGTCGACATCGACCTGGACGCCGAACCGGGACCGCAGCCGTTCCAGCGCGACATCGCGATGGGCCTCGCCCAGGCACCACAGCACCAGCTGATGGGTGCGCGGATTCTGCTCCAGGCGCACTGTCGGATCCTCGGCGACCAGGCGGGACAGGCCCTGCGACAGTTTGTCCTCGTCGGCCTTGCCGTGGGCTCGCACCGCCACCGGCAGCAGCGGTTCGGGCAGCGCCCACGGCTCGATCAACAGCGGAGAATCCTTGGCCGACACGGTATCTCCGGTCTCGGCGTGCCCCAGTTTGGTGACATAGGCGATATCGCCGGCGATGGCCTGGCCGATCGGGAACTGTTGTCTACCGAACGGCGCCGTCACCGCGCCGACCCGTTCGTCGACATCGTGCCCGTTGCCGTCGTTGTGCCCGCAGATGTGCACGGTGTCGTCGGCGTGCAGGGTGCCGGAGAACACCCGCACCAGCGACACCCGGCCCACGTACGGATCGGAGGCGGTGCGGATCACCTCGGCGGCCAGCGGCGCATCCGGATCACAGGACAGTGCCTGCGGCGCCGCCCCGTTGCTCGGGCAGCGCGCCGCGACCGCGTGTTCGGCGGGCGTGGGAAAGCCGCGGGTGATCAACTCCAGGATCTCGACCATGCCCAGACCCTCGCGGGTGCCCTCGGGGGGCGGCGCCGCGATGAGGATGGGGTGGAAGCGGTCGTGCGCCACCGCGCGTTCCAGATCCGCGATCAAGGTGGTGAGGTCGATCCGTTCGCCCTCGAGGTAGCGGTCCATCAGGGTTTCGTCTTCGCTCTCGGCGATGATGCCCTCGATGAGCCGGTTGCGCGCGGTCTCGATCTGCGCGGTCTGTTCGGCGGTGGCGTCGGTGCGGGTGTGCGCCCCGCCGGAACAATCGAAGACCTGCTCGGTGAGCAGGTCGATCACACCGGTGACCGGACGGTGCCCGTCGGGGCCCTTCGGGCCGTACACCGGCAGTTGCAGTGGCAGGATCGCGTCGGAATCGCCGTCGCCGAGCAGATCCGCGCAGGTCTGGGCCATCAGGTCGAAATCGGCGCGGGCCGCGTCCAGATGGGTGATCACCAGCGCCCGCGGCATCCCGACGCTCGCGCACTCCTCCCACAGCGCCAGCGTCTGCCCGTCCACACTGTCGGCGCCCGCGGCGGCCGAGACCACGAAAAGGGCCGCATCCGCAGCTCGCAGACCGGCCCGTAGTTCGCCGACGAAATCGGCATATCCTGGCGTATCGATCAGATTGACCTTGACGCCGTTCCAGGCGACCGGCACCACCGACAACTGGACCGAGCGGTGTTGGCGCTGCTCGATATCGTCGTAATCCGACACACAGGTGCCGTCCTCTACGCGGCCGGCTCGGGTGAGCGCCCCGGCCTCCATGGCCAGTGCCTCCACCACCGTAGTCTTGCCGGAGCCGGTGTGCCCGACCAGGACCACATTGCGGATACCGTCCGGCCGGGACGCCTCGATGACTCTCCCGGCGGAACTGTTACGGGCGGCGGTGCTCGCTTTCTCGGCCATGTCTCTTCACTTCCCGGAGTCGACACGTGCGGTTGCTTCGAGCTTCCCACCGGCGCGCGGCTGTGTCACCCGTTCCGGGGATCCGCACCCCATCCGTGGTGAATCCGCACCCCGTATGCGACGAACGACCGGCCGAAGGAGAATTCGGCCGGTCGCTACGAGGTGGCTGAGGTTCGGTTCAGCTGCCGAATCGGGCGAGGACCGAGCTCGCCTCCTGGCTCGCGGAGCCCTCCTGGGCCAGATGCGCCATCTCCGGTGCGATCTCCCGCCCGTGATGCGCCATCGCCTGCGCGTACAACCGGCCGGCGCGGTAGGAGGAGCGCACCAGCGGCCCCGCCATCACGCCGGCGAAGCCGAGTTCGGTTGCGACGCGGGAATGTTCGACGAATTCCTCCGGCTTCACCCAGCGGTCCACCGGATGGTGGCGCGGTGAGGGCCGCAGGTACTGGGTGATGGTGAGGATGTCGCAACCGGCCTCGTGCAGGTCACGCATCGCCTGGGTGACCTCTTCGGGGGTCTCGCCCATGCCGAGGATCAGATTCGACTTGGTGACCAGACCGGCCTCGCGGGCCGCGGTCAGCACCGCCAGCGAACGCTCGTAGCGGAATGCCGGGCGGATCCGCTTGAAGATGCGCGGCACGGTCTCGACGTTGTGCGCCAGCACCTCCGGCCGCGAGGAGAACACCTCGGCCAGCTGATCGGGTTCGGCGTTGAAATCGGGAATCAGCAACTCCACGCCGGTGTGCGGGTTGAGTTGCTTGATGGCGCGCACGGTTTCGGCGTACAGCCAGGCGCCGCCGTCTTCGAGGTCGTCGCGCGCGACACCGGTGATCGTCGAATACCGCAGGCCCATCGCCTGCACACTCTCGGCCACCCGGCGCGGTTCGTCGCGGTCGAGCGCGGCGGGCTTACCGGTGTCGATCTGGCAGAAATCGCAGCGGCGGGTGCACTGTTCGCCGCCGATGAGGAAGGTGGCCTCGCGATCCTCCCAGCACTCGAAGATGTTGGGACAGCCCGCTTCCTCGCAGACCGTGTGCAGCCCTTCGCGTTTGACCAGGCCCTTGAGCTCGGAGTACTCGGGGCCCATGGTGGCGCGGGTGCGGATCCACTTCGGCTTGCGTTCGATCGGGGTCTGCGCGTTGCGGGCCTCGATGCGAAGCAATTTGCGACCGCCCGATTCCCGTACCAGGGAATCGGAGGACGACGTGGCCGGCGCGGCGGTGTGTGCCGGGCCGCTGTTCGATGTCGGGGTATCGACGGAGGTCACTCGAACGACTCTACGCCCGCCGAAATCGGGCCCGGCAGCGTGCGCTGCATCAAGGTCAGATCCATCCAGCCGCCGAACTTGTGACCCACCTCGGGCAGCTGGCCGACGATCCGGAAGCCGAACTTCTCGTGCAGCAGAATCGAGGTCTTGTTGGAGGTTTCGATCGCCGCGATCACGGTGTGCACCCGCCCGGACTCCTCGGCCCGCCCCAGCAGGGCCGTCAGCAGCGCGGTCGCCGCGCCGCGGCGCTGGAACCGCTCCGAGACGTACACCGAATTCTCCACGCAGTACCGATAGCCGGATTTGGGCCGCCACTGCGAGTAGCTGGCATATCCTGCCACCTGACCGTCGATGATGGCGACGAGCACCGGATATCCGGCAGCCACCCGGTCACGCCACCACTGCAGGCGATCGTCGAGGTCGACCGGCTGGGTGTCCCAGATGGCGGTCGTCTCGGCCACGGCGTCGTTGTGGATGGCGAGGATGGTGGGGATGTCGCGTTCCTCGGCATCGCGAATGCGCGGTCCACCCGATGGGATATCGGTCACCGCCTCAAACTATCCGCAACCAGCGGCGGCGGCGAGCCGACTCGGTCGCGGGTGCGGGGTGACGTGCGTCTACCTCCGCGGCTTCCGGCGCAGCGGCAGCAGACAGGTCAGACCCGCCACCACGAGCGGCAGGATGCTGACGGTCAGCATGGTCAGTCGCAATCCGCCGGCGACGTCGAGTCCCAACTCCAGGCCGCTGGTCTGCCGCAGCAGATTCGGATCGTAGGTACTGCCCGGGCTGAGCGCCATGCCGCTGCGGACCGCGTCGACGGCCTGCTCGGCGCGCGTTACCGCCATGCCACGGGCCTCGGCGTCGGCCGACCACGCCTGCCGGAAGAAGACCTGGAACAACAGCAGATAGACGGTGGGCCCGAACGCGCAGCCGATCATGCCGAAGGCCAGCTGTGTGGAGGCGACCGTCCCGGAGTGCCCGGGTGGCGCTTCGGCGAGGACCGCCTCCGACACCGAGACGGACGTGACCAGAGATCCCAGGTTGCACAGCCAGACGACCGCCACCAGCAGCCACAGCGCCATCGTGGGGCTCGCGGTAGCCGCCAGCAACAATCCGCTCGCCGCCAGCAGCAACAGACCCGTGATCATCGCCGGCCACGGCGTGGTCTTGCCGACCACGCGGCCCGCGAAAACGACCGCCCCGGCGATCAGCAGGGTGCCGGGCAGATACAGCAGGCCGATGGCTTCGGGGGACAACGCCAGCACCACACTGCCGAATTGCCCGAGGACGAAACCGAGCCCGGCGGCAAGCAGATTCAGCGTGAGGGCCGCCGTCAATGCCACGCAGAATCCGGAGCTGCCGAACAGTGCCAGGTCCAGAGCGGGCTCGCGGGCACGGCGTTCGTGGCGGACGAAGAGCAGGGCGGCGGTCGCGCTGATCCCCAGTGTCAGCCAGGTCTGCGGGCGGGTGATCCCGTTCTGCGCTGCCGCCAGGCCGATGACGAGGGTCGTCAGTGTCATCCCGAACAGGCTGATCCCGACGACGTCGAGCCGTCGGCGCTGGGTCCGAGAAGCCTCCGGGACGTAGCGCGCGGTCAGCACGAGCGAGACCACGGCCAGCAGCGGAGTGAGTAGGAACAGCAACCGCCAGCCCGCGGTCGCGACCACCCAGCCCGTGAGTGCGGGGGTGACGCCACACAGGACCATTTCGACGGCCATGAGCATGCCGATGGCCGCCGCCCGCTTGCTTTCCGGCACCGACGTTTTCAGTATGGCCAGGGGCCCGCCCAGCAGCGTGGCCATGCCGAGTCCGGCCAGAGCTCGCATCCCCAGCAGGAATCCGAAGCTGAGGGAGAAGACGGACAACACGTCGGCGACCGTGACGACGATCAGCCCCAGCGTGAGCAGCCGCTCGAGTCCGAAGGCGTCGCCGAGGTTGCCCGCGGCGAGGACGGCGGCGGCCATCACCAGCGTCGCGGTTCCGCCCAGCAGCCCGACCAGATGCGGCGGAACGTGGAGAGCGCGGCTCACCTGCGGCAGGTTCAGGCTGAGCACCAGCGGGTCCACCACCGTGATGGTGAAGGCGAAGGCCAGTCCGACGATGATCGGCAGGATCTTCGTATCCGTCGCTGACCGTGGCGGCACCATCGCCTCACCTCCCGTGCGGTCTCGGGGCGAACGTCACGACCAGCACGTCGCGGTAGGCAGGCCGGCTCGGGTCCACCGGAGACAGGGGCGACACGCTGTGCAGAGTGCGGCGGTCGTCTCCCAGCAGCAGATCTCCGGGCTCTCTCAGCGTCGTCGTCACCAACTGGCCGCCGTCGGTGTCGAAGACCGAACTCGCCCCGCCCGTGGCGTTCTGCCGCCCGATCAGCAGCGACGCGACCAGGGTGACACCGTCGCGGTGCCGGCCCTCCGGCGTGGGCAGCCCCCGCGCGTCGGTCGAGGCGACGACTCGGAAGGGGTGCACCCTCACGGTCCACTCCGGCGGGCCGTCCAGTGTCGTCGCGAATCGCCCGAGCAGCCGCAGCACAGCCCCGAAAACCGGTGCGGCGACGAACGAATCCGTCAGGGGCTCGAAGATGCGGTCTCTGCCGATGTAGAGCGGATTGGTGGCCTCCGGCTGCACGAAGTATTCCTGCGGAAGCCGACGGAATTGCCCGGTCGCTGCCGAGAAGGAGAACCGGCCGTAACGCCGCAGTCTGCGGGTTCCCCGCTCGGAGGCGTACCCGTCCGGGCTCAGGGAGTCCCAGTGTGTGCGGAAGTGGGCCCATGCTCGTTCGCCCACGCCCAGACACGACATGGTGACGGCGGCGGGCATGAGGTGAACACCGTCGTGCAGCAGGGCCTGCCGGGCCGCCGCCGGGACGAAAGCCGAGCGCGTCTGCGGCCCGGGCGAAGCCTGGGGAGCCGTCTGTGCCACCACCGGTCACCTTCTTCGCGCGATGACCCGATTGCCGCCGGCTTGCGTTGTGCGACTTCTCGCGAGGTGCCGGAGGCCGGACAGCGACCGAGCCGATTACGCCATTCGAGCGTACGGCGGCGTGGCCGGGGAACACCAGCGCGGCCGGCGGTCGATCAGCGGTCGTCGCCGATCACCGACGCCAGCGCCTGTCCGATGGTTTCGTGGCGGAAGGTGTAGCCCGCGTCCTCGAGCACGGTGGGAATCGCGCGCGGGCCGCGCAGGATCGCCTCCTGGGCCAGTTCGCCGACCGCGGCGTGCAAGGCGACGGCGGGCACGATGAACGGCGCCGGACGACGCAGCGCCCGCGCCAGCGCGCGGTTGAATTCGGCATTGGTCACCGGCGCCGGGCCGACCATGTTGACCGGTCCGCGCACCGACGAATTCGTCAGGACGAACGAGATGCCGGCGACCTCGTCATCGAGTGAGATCCACGGCTGATATTGGCGCCCGCTGCCCAGCCGCCCGCCCAGGCCGATCGAATACAGCGGCCGCAACAGGGCCAGCATGCCGCCGTGGCGCGACAGCACCACCGCGCTGCGCACCTGCACCACCCGTACCCCGGCGTCGACCGCGGGCTGGGTGGCGGCCTCCCAGTCCCGGCACAGCGTCGCCAGGAAACCCGTTCCGGCGGAATCGGATTCGGTGATCACCCGGTCGCCGGTGTCACCGCCGTAGAAATGTACGCCGCTGGCGTTCACCAGCGTCGGCACGCCGGCGGCGGCGACCGCGGTGGCCAGCACATCGGTCGGGCCGATGCGGCTGTCGCGCAATTGCTGTTTGTAACTGCCGTTCCAGCGCCGCGCGCCGAGTCCGGCGCCGCACAGGTTGACCACGGCATCCGCCGCGCGCAGAGCCGGTGCGGGCACCTGCGCCCGCACCGGATCCCAGCTGAACTCGTCCTCGGCCGCGGCGGGACGGCGCACCAGGCGGGCCACCTCGTGCCCGTCCCGGCGCAGCGCGGCGACCAGCGCCGTCCCGACGAGTCCGGACGAACCGGCGATCACAACTTTCATGTCGTCACCGAATCGTCGTGTCGCGCAGCGTTTTACAGACCGAGATCGGCCTCGAACGCAGCCTCCTCCAGCCGGTGCCTGATGGTGGTCAGGAAGCGGCCGGCGTCGGCGCCGTCGATGAGGCGGTGATCGTAGGTCAGCGGCAGGTAGCACATCGAGCGGATGCCGATGAACTCGCTGCCGTTGTCGGAGATCACGATCGGGCGCTTGACGATCGCACCCGTGCCCAGCATCGCCGCCTGCGGCGGAACCAGGATCGGGGTGTCGAACAGGGCGCCCTGACTGCCGATGTTGGTGATCGTGAACGTGCCACCGGCCAGCTCGTCCGGCTTGAGGCCGCCGGTGCGGGCGCGGTTGGCGATATCGGCGATGGCGCGGGCCAGCCCGGCCAGCGACAGGTCGCTGGCGTTGTGGATGATCGGCGACAGCAGACCCTGCTCGGTGTCGACGGCGATGCCCAGGTGCACCGAGGAGTGGTAGGTGATCTCCTTGGTGTCCTCGTTGTAGGAGGCGTTGACGTTGGGGTGCACGCCCAGCGCCTCCACGGCGGCCTTCGCGAAGAACGGCAGGAACGTCAGGTTGACGCCCTCACGATCGGCGAATGCGCTCTTGGCCTTGGCCCGCAGCGCCGCGATCTTGGTGACGTCGACCTCGTGGGTCTGGGTCAGCTGCGCGGTGGTCTGCAGCGATTCGCGGGTCTTGGTGGCGGTGATCTGCCGGATGCGGTTGGCCTTCTGGACCGTGCCGCGCAGTGCCTGCAGCTGCGGACGGGCGCCGGCGGGAGCCGACGGCGCGGCGGGGGCAGCGGCAGCGGCCGGCGCGGCGGCGGGCTGCGGAGCGGCCGGGGCCTTGTTGGCCTCCGCCGCCGCGAGCACATCCTGCTTGCGGATGCGGCCGCCGACGCCGGAACCCTTCAGCGTCGACAGATCGACGTTGTTCTCCTGGGCCAGCTTGCGGACCAGCGGGGTGACGTAGGGGGATTCGCCGTTGCCGGATGTGGCGGCGGGCGCGGGCTGCGCCGGAGCTTGCTGGGCAGGAGCTTGCTGGGCCGGGGCCGGCTGCGCGGGCGCTTCCTGCTTGGCCGGCGCCTGCTGAGGAGCCTGCTGCTGCGGCGCCTGCTGGGCGGGGGCTTGTTGCGCGGGCGCTTCCTGGGCGGGGGCCTGCTGCTGCTCGGGCGCCGGAGCCGGGGCGGGCGCGGACTGCGCGGCGGCGGGCGAGCCGCTGCCGATCACGCCGAGCTGACCGCCGACCGACACCACATCGTCCTCGTTCGCGCTGATCTCCAGCAGCGTGCCGGCCACCGGCGACGGGATTTCGGTATCGACCTTGTCGGTGGAGACCTCGAGCAGCGGCTCGTCGACCTCGACCTGGTCACCGACCTGCTTGAGCCAGCGGGTGACGGTGCCCTCGGTGACGGATTCACCCAGTTCCGGCATCTTCACCGGAGTGCCGTCGGCGGCACCGCCGGACTGCGCGGCGGGCGCGGGCTGCTGCGCGGGAGCCTCCTGCGCGGGGGTCTGCTGGGCGGGCGCTTCCTGCGCGGGCGCGGATTCGGCCGGTGCCTCCTGTGCCGGGGCGGGTGCGGACGCGGACGCCTCGCCGGCGTCGCCGATCACGCCCAGTTCGCCGCCGACCTCGATGACGTCGTCTTCCTGGGCCACGATCTTGGTGAGCACACCCGCTGCGGGGGACGGGATTTCGGTGTCGACCTTGTCGGTGGACACTTCGAGCAGGGGCTCGTCGACCTCGACCGTGTCTCCTTCCTGCTTCAGCCACCTGGTCACAGTGCCCTCGGTGACGCTCTCACCAAGAGCTGGCATCTGGACGGAGAAGGCCATGTCCGTTGACTCCTCTAACTGCTCGACGGGTTCACAACAGTTCGTCTCTCGGCGGGACGCGCCGCGGGTCGCGGCGAGCACCCGACTGCCACCGAACATTCCTGTGGCACCGGAGATCCGTGCGGTTCTTGTTCCGGTTCTCCATCCTTGCACTCGCCGTTGCGATACGTACCACAGGGCGGGCGGTCGGCGGGCCCGTGGCGACATCACAGCATCCGCGCCGCTGCGGAGAGCTGCCTCGATGTCGAGCGTCCGGCTCGGCGTGTCTGGTTCGACACCCCGCGCGGAGCCGCGGGGTTCGGACACGGTGTCCTCCAGGGAGCTGGGCGTGCGCCCGAAATGCCCGACAGCTGGCACTATCGATAGATCGGGAGCGCACGCACCCGACATTCGACCAGGAGGTAGGCGGCCGTGGGGTTGCTCGATCGTTTCCGCGGCGGCCGCGCGGGCAGAGGCGCCGACGCCTCCGATATTCGTTATCTGGCCGACTGGGTGCGCACCCACGGGGGTGTCGAGGCGTATATCGAACCCAAGACGACAGTGACCGATGTCACAGCGATTCTTATCGCCGCCGATGGGGAATGGACGCGCCGAGTCGTGGGCGAGCGCGGCGCGCGCCAATTGTCGAGCCGCCTCGGGGTTCCCGTCTACGACGTCGGCCGCACCGGCTACCCACAGCGCATGCGCGACTACGACGCCCGCAAACGCATCGAGCGCAAGCGGGCACTGGAGGCCGATCTCCGGGATCTGCCCGCGGAGTAGGTCCCGGTCGGCCACTATGAGCGCCGCCGACCGGGATCCCGAATGCTGTTGTGCCGCTTACTTTCCCGCGATATCGGTCAACACCGCGACCAGCGTGCGCACAGGAACACCGGTGCCGCCCTTGCCGATGTAGCCGAACGGCCCGCCGGTGTTGTAGGCCGGGCCCGCCACATCCAGATGCGCCCACTGCACACCCTCGGGCACGAATTCCTTGAGATAGGTCCCCGCGACCAGCATGCCGCCCCAGCGGTGCGGGGATACGTTGGCCATATCGGCGACCTTCGAATTCAGGTCGGCGCGCAATTCGGCGGGCAGCGGCATCGGCCAGCCGTTCTCGCCGACCTCCTGCGACAGCCGCGCCACCCGGTCGCGGAATTCCTCGGTGCCCATCACGCCCGGGGTGCGGGTGCCGAGGGCGACCATCTGCGCTCCGGTCAGCGTCGCGACGTCGATCAGGTAGTCCGGGTTGTCCTCGCCCGCGCGCACGATCGCATCGGCCAGGATCAGCCGGCCCTCGGCGTCGGTGTTGATGACCTCGATCGTGGTGCCGCCGTACTGGGTGAGCACATCGCCGGGACGCTGGGCGGTTGCCGAGGGCATGTTCTCAGCCATCGGCACCGTTGCGGTGACCGTGATCGGCAGTCCGAGTCGCGCCGCGACCAGGGTGGTCGCGATGACCGCCGCGGCGCCGCCCATATCGGAGGTCATATTCTCCATATTGGCCGCCGGCTTGATGGAGATACCGCCGGTGTCGAAGGTGATGCCCTTGCCGATCAGCGCGACCTTCGTATCGCCGCCGGAATAGGTGATGCGGATCAGTCGCGGCGGGCGCGAGGAGCCCTTGCCGACGCCGACGATGCCGCCGTAACCGCCCGCCTCCAGCTGCTTCTCGTCGAGGATCTCCACGTCGAGTCCGGCCGCCCGCGCCAATTCGGCTGCGCGCTCGGCGAATTCGGCCGGGAACAGGGCGTTCGGGGGAGTGTTGACGAAATCGCGCGCGGTCGCCACCGCCTCGGCGACGGCCTGGGCGCGGAACAGTTCGTCCTCGCCGGAATCGGCTGTCGGGACGAGGAATTCGACGCGCTGCAGCGGCTGTTCGGCCGGCTTGGGTGCGGACTTGTCGGACTTGAACGTGGTGAAGGTGTAGGCGCCCAGATAGAAACCTTCGGCGGCGGCGCCCAGATCCAGTCCGGACAGCGTCGTGACGGCCGTGGCGGTGCCGGCGAGCGAGCGGGCGGCCACACCGGCGGACTTGCGGATCTGCTCGGCGTCCAGCGCGTCGCGCCCGCCGAGTCCGACCGCCAGCACGCTGGTCGCGCCGAGCCCGTCCGGCGCCGGGATCCGCGTGAGTTCCTCGGCCTTACCCTTCGCGCCGACGGCCAGCAGCGATGCCAGCAACTGCTCCCGGGTGCCGGCATCGAGCACCGCGTCGAATACGTCGGCCGCGGCGATCACGGGCCCGTCGTCGGTGGACAGAAGTCCCACCACGAGAACATCGGTATCGGGGCCGATGCTCTCGGTACGTGCCAGTTCCGGGCCGAGTGAACGATCTGCAACAGCTGTCATGCGCCCAGGTTACTGGGGTGGGGTTCGGGGCCATCGGCGGGAGCGACGCGGCCGGAATTCGCTGGTGCCGCGCCGGGCGCCGTGCGATCGTGGTGGTGGATGACTATGAACGATCGAGAACTGGTGCGCTTGTCGAAGCGCCTGTCGAAGTGGTTGCGGCACGATCCGCAGGGGATCGGCTTGGAACTGGACGCCGCGGGTTGGGTGCGGGTGGACGTACTGCTGCGGCAGGCGAACGGGGCCGGAACCACGATCACCCGCGAGGACCTGGACGCGGTGGTCGCGCGGAACAACAAGCAGCGCTATGAATTCGACGAGACCGGGGCGTCGATCCGCGCCCGGCAGGGACATTCCATCCCCGTCGATCTGGGCTACACCGCGACGGAACCGCCGTCGATCCTGTTCCATGGCACGGCCGAGCACCTGGTCGATGTGATCATGGCGGAGGGGCTGCGCCCGATGTGGCGGCATGCGGTCCACCTGTCGGCGGATGTGGAAACCGCACGCACGGTGGGTGGCCGGCACGGCCGCCCGGTGGTCTTCGACGTCGCGGCCGAGCGGATGTATCGCGACGGGCAGTCGTTCTACCGCACCGGCAACGGAGTCTGGCTGGTGGATGCGGTCCTGCCGCAATATCTCGCGATGCGACATTCCGCCGACTGAATTCGAAACCGCTGCGTCGGAGCCCGATGTGGCGTGCGTACTCCTGCCCGCGTGTACGTTCCGCTCACTCCTCGTCGGTCTGCGCCGACAGCGGTACGCCGGTGTGGAAGAACCGGATCAGCCGCCCGATCCGCACGCAGTGCGCGGCGCAGCGTTCGAAATGGTGTGCCAGCAGCGCTGTTTCGACCGCCATCGCATTGCCGTGCTGCCAGCCGTCGTCGGCGACCGCGCGCAGCAGTTGCTGCTGGAGCTGTTCGATCGCCGGATCCGGCGGAATCAGGGTGGTGTCCGGTTCCACCTGCTGGGCCGAGATCACCGCGATGGCCGCGGCCGTGAGGTCGACCAGCGCCGCGGCCATCGCCGAGAGTTGATGCGTGATGTCCTCGGGCGCCACGGGTTCCGGGAATTTCCGCACCACACCGTCGGCCACCCGGCTGAGCCCGCCCGCGATGCCGGACAGATCCTCCGCGATCTGGATGGCGGTCACCACATTGCGCAGATCCCGCGCGACGGGCGCCTCGAGGGCGAGCAGGATCACCGACCGGTCCTCGCATTTGGCGTGCTCGGTCTGGATTCTCTCCTCCAGCGCGAACACCTCGTAGGCAGCGGTCAGATCGGCGTTCTCGATCGCCACCGCGGCGCGTTCGGCCGCCTCGTGTGCCAACCGAGCCATATGAGCGAGCTCGTCGGAGAGCGCCGCGAGTTCGGAGGAGAATTTCGTTCGCACTCTGGTATCTTCGCCGCCCGCCGGGCCGAACGTGCAATATCGCAGGAAAAGTCATCGAATATCCGCCTCGCGGGCCGGTGTCGTGCAGTGCCGCAGCGGGTGTCGATCATTAAGGTGTAGCGCACCGTGCCGACGGTTGTGTGAATGGAGGGTCTCGGGCTGGTGGAGTTACGAAGCGAGACAACATCCGGGCAGCGCACGGGATCGGTCGAGGTGGATTCGCTCGGTGCGGCGCAGCCGGCGAATGCGGCGGCCGACGAGGACGGATTCGACTGGCTGGGGCGCACCCGGGCCGGCCGTGTTCTGCGGTTGGAACGGCCGCAACGGATCTGGGAGGCCGAGCGCACGCCGGGGCGCTCACGGCCGTACGTGGTGGCGACGTTCAACTTGAAGGGCGGGGTGGGTAAGACCACCACCACGGCCGCGCTGGCCGAAATCCTGTCCGCCGAATTCGACAAGCGGGTCCTGCTGATCGATTTGGATCCCCAGGCCAATCTCACCGCGATGATGGTCGGCGAAAACCGGGCGATGGAACTGGATTCCGGTGACCGTACGCTGGCCGCGATCTTCGCCGCCGCTCTGGGCGGGCGCCCCGCTCCCGATGTGCGCGCGCTGATTCAGCACGAGGTGTCGCCCATGCATGCGGTCACCACCGTCGATCTGCTGCCCGCCTCGCCGAAACTGATTGCGCTGCAGGACGAGATGCCCGCGCTGCGGCAGGGCGAACCCACCACGGTGCTGGCCCGGGCGCTGTCGGGCGTACTCGAGGACTACGACTACGTCCTCGTCGACTGTCCGCCGAATCTCGGCCCGATCACCCAGAACGGCCTGCGGCTGTCCGACGGTTATCTGATCCCCACCATCCCGGACATCATGTCCACCTATGGAATTCCGCCGGTGCAGGCGCATCTGCGCCACCTCGCCGCACGCTGGGGCGATCCGCTGGAGGAGCTCGGCGTCGTCGTCACCAAGTACCGCCGTTCGTCCGCGGTCCACCGCACCACCCTGGAGATTCTGCAGGCCAATCGCACCCTGCCGCGATTGTTCCCGACCCGCATTCCCGACTCCAATCAGATCGCCGCCGCGGCCGCGTTCACCGATTTCGGAAGTCTGCGAAGGAAATACGGGACGGGCGGGCAGTTCCTGGCATTGCGCGAACTGACGGCGGACTTCCTCGCGACGACGCGGATAACCCTCGCGTGGGGACGGTGAGGACCGCAGACACGAGCAACGATACGACCGTCGCGTCAATCATGCATTGACGATTAGAACATCGTCAACCGATGGTTGACGAATGACATCGCCGGACCTACCGTTGCCGCATGTCCTCCACCGAACCCACCGCACCCGCGATCACGCCCGCCCAGCGCCGGTCGACCGGCGAATCCTTCGGCATCGATCCGGCCCGATACGACCGCACCCGCCCGCCCTATCCGCAAGCGATGATCGACCGCATCGTCGCGTCGAGCCCGGGCGCGAACTACCTGAACGCCGGCTGCGGCACCGGCATCGAAGCGCGGCAGTTCCGTGCCGCGGGCTGCACCGTGCTGGGTGTCGAACCCGACGCCCGGATGGCCGAATTCGCGCGCCGCGACGGACTGCAGGTGGAGGTGGCCCGGCTGGAGGAGTGGGATCCGGCCGGGCGCGTCTTCGATGCGGTGGTGTCCGGTACGGCGTGGCATTGGATCGATCCGGTCGAGGGTGCGCGCAAGGCGGCACAAGCGTTGCGCCCGTCCGGGCGGTTGGCATTGTTCTGGCACGTTTTCGAACTGCCGCCCGCCGTGGCCGAGGCCTTCGCCGAGGTCTACCGCCGGCTGCTCCCGGATTCGCCCTTCCGTCCGCCGGCCCGTCCCGACCGGGCGGTGGACCCCTACGAGCCGATACTCGTCAACTCCGCCAACGGAATTCGCGATGCCGGCGGATTCGGCGACGTACAGCGGTGGCGCTTCGATTGGGAACACCGCTATACCCGTGACGAGTGGCTGGATCAGATGCCCACCCAGGGCGCGCTGACGCGAGCTCCGGCCGAGGTGGTGGATCAGGTGCTCGCAGGCGTCGGCGAGGCCATCGACGCGATGGGGGGCGGCTTCACGATGCCGTACGCCACCATGGTCCTCACCACCGCTCGGCTGTGAGCTGACTCACATCGCCGGTGCGGTGGAACTGCGTCGACTCGGGAGCGTCCAAACCCATGACGGACAACATCTTTCGAGACAAGGATTCGCCCATGACACGCACTACGGCCACACTTCTCGCCTGCGCCGCGATCGCGGGCTTCGGCCTGACGGCCGGTCGGGCGGCGGCGGCTCCGCTCGCTCCGGCACAGCATCAGGCTCTCGACCCGTCGGCTGCTCAGAACGGCTGCCCGCCGCCGCCGACCGGCCCGGACGGTCGCCCGCTGCCGCCGCCGCGGGGTGTGGACGGCAAGCCGCTGCCCCCGCCCACCGGCGCCGACGGTAAGCCCTGCCCGCCGTCGGGGC
>NZ_PYHT01000011.1:0-201247 GCF_003023875.1 Nocardia sp. MDA0666 | reverse complement strand
CCGGTTCCCCCGCCCAGCCCCACAGCACCGTACGCAATTTCGGTTCGCTGTGCAGGCAGATGCCGTGGTCGACACCGTAGACGCCGCCGTCCACGCCTTCGAGGGCATGCCCGCCCTTGCGGTCGGCGTTGTTGAGCAACACGTCCAGCACCGCCATCCGGCGCAGCCGCGGATCGTCGGCATGGACCAGCGACACCCGCGCACCCGTGCCGTCCACCGCCCGCAGCACCTCGCGGAATCCGGCGGGCACCGCGCCGGCGGGCACCAGATCCACCAGATCCAGGCGCTGCGGCGCCGACTCACCCGGGTCGACGGTCTCGATCCAGCGCTGCACCATGCCGGGGCCCAGCGGTCCCTCCCGCAGGATCGTCTCCGGAATCACCGACCAGCCCAGCGCGGCCGACACCAGATACGAGGCCACCTCACGTCCGGCCAGCGTGCCGTCGGGAAAGTCCCACAGCGGCCGCTCGCCGCGAACCGGCTTGTAGACCACCCGCAGCGGTTCACCGCCTCCGTCGACCGGCGGAGCGTCGATCTCGCAGACCAGGGTCAGATTGCTGGCAGTGGTCACCCGCCCGATGATCGATAGTTCACCGCTGTAGAGGCCGTCGCGGGCCGCGCCCTCGTCTGCGGCCGCCGCGCGCGTGGTCACCGGTCCTCAGTCCTCCAGATCGGTCGCGCCGAAGATGTCGCCGCGCTTGTAGCCGTTGGTGCGCACACACATGTGGCCCTTGGGCGAGAGCGGTTCCCCGCACAGCGGGCACGGCGGGCGCCCGGCCGCGATCACCTTCGCCGACCGCAACGCGAACTCGCGCGCCTGCTCCGGGGTCAGGAACACCCGCACCGCGTCGGGTCCCTCCTCGGTGTCGTCGAGCACCACCGATTCGTCGACCTCGGTCTCGGTGATCGCCAGCAGTTCCACCACCACCGCCCCGGCGTCGGCGTCCCAGCCCAAACCCATTGTCCCGACCCGGAATTCGGTGTCGATCGGCATCTGGAGCGGAGCCGTGTCGTTGACGTCCTCGGCCTGTGGCGGCACCGTCGCGCCGAACCGGCGGGCCACCTCGTCCAGGAGCAGGCCCATCCGGTCGGCGAGCACCTTCACCTGCTGCTTCTCCAGCAGCACGCTCACCACGCGGGGTTCCTGCACGGCCTGTAGATAGAAGGCGCGATCCCCTGGCTCACCGACGGTTCCGGCGACGAAACGGTCGGGGGTGCGAAACACATGGATTGCTCGGGCCATCTGCACCTCCTGAAACCGACTGCATCACTGATTGCGCTCGTTCCCCGAATCGGGGGGATCCGCAATATTCCCATTATCCGCCCGCGCCGCGGCGCCCACCTCACCGCCGGGGACGGGCCCCGCGCGCTGCTCGGACGGCTGCGCGACCGCGGCCAGCGCCGACAGGTCCGAACCGGTGTCGTTGACCCGCCACACGTAGGGGGCGGCCGGGGTGTAGCGCACAACGCTGATCGAGGCCGGTTCCACCACGATGCGCTGGAAACCGTCGAGATGGATGCCGAACGCGTCGGCCAGCAGCGACTTGATCACGTCGCCGTGCGTGCACGCCACCCACAGCACGTCGCGGCCGTGGCGTTCGGCCAGCTCGGCGTCGATCGCGCGCACCGCGGCCACCGCCCGGTACTGCACCTGGGCCAGGCCCTCACCGCCGGGGAACACCGCACCCGAGGCATGCTGCTGCACGACCTTCCACAGCGGTTCCTTGACCAGCTCCGACAGCAGCCGGCCGGTCCACTCGCCGTAGTCGACCTCGAGCAGGCGCTCGTCGGGTTCGGGTTCGAGGCCGAGTTTGTCGGCCAGCGGCGAGACCGTGCGCGTGCAGCGCAGCAGCGGGGAGTGCGCGATGTGCTCGATCGGTAACGGTGCCAGGCGTTCTGCCACCGCCAGCGCCTGCTCGGTGCCGCGCTCGGTGAGCTCGACGCCCGGGCTGCGGCCGGCCAGCGTGCGCGCGGTGTTGGAGGTCGACACCCCGTGCCGCAGCAGGATCACCGTCATGGGACCAGACTAGGCGATCACCACCGCCGACCTCGCGCCGTCACCGGCCCGCGACCTCGGACGCAGCACTCGGCGATGCGGAACCCATTGTGGTGCAACCTGTTTCGCTGTCGGAGGAATCGGCGTCCGGCATCCGGGCCGGCCTCCCCGCAGCGGCGGGCGCTGTGGTGCACCTCGCATCTTCCGGCGGTTCGCGAGTGGTATCCGTTTCCGGGACCGGTTGTGGCCCTAGGCTCGGACACTGTGACAAGAGCTGGGGCGGTGTGGTGATGGAACAGCGGGCGGTGGGTCGTAGTGGCCTGCGGGTATCGCGCATGGGGCTGGCCACCCACACCTGGGGCCGGGAAACCGATGCCGAGGACGCGGCGGCGCAGCTGGTGGCCTTCGTGGAGGCCGGCGGAACGCTGGTCGACACCTCGCCGGTGTATCAGGGCGGAGCCGCCCAACGCATGCTCGGCGAGCTCGTGGGTGAGCTGGTGCCGCGCGACGACCTGGTGATCAGCGGATGCGCGGGCCTGGTGCCGGTGCCCGGTGTCACCGACCCCGACGGCGGGCCCGTGGCGGGCATCCACTGGAGTGTGGACGCCTCGCGCCGCACCCTGATGCGTCAACTCGACCGCACCCTCGCCGAACTGGGCACCGACTACCTCGACATCTGGAGTGTCGCGGCCTGGGATCGGCACACCCCGCTCGACGAGATCGCGGCCACCCTCGACCACGCCGTGCGCTCGGGCAAGGTGCGCTACGCGGGTGCGCGCGGCCTCAGCGCGTGGCAGCTGGCCACCCTGGCCTCGGCCGCCCCGATCGTCGCCGCGCAGTCGCCCTATTCGCTGCTGGCACGTGGCGCGGAAAGCGAATTGCTGCCGGCGGCCGGACACCACGGGGTCGGATTGATCGCGGCCTCGCCGCTGGCCGGTGGCATTCTCACCGGCAAATACCGCGACGGCGTGCCCGCCGACTCGCGCGGCGCCGACGAGGCGACCGCCGCCGAGATCCGCGAACGTCTCGACGAACACGCCACCCGGGTCGTGGACGCGGTGGTCACCGCCGCCGACGGACTGGGCACCTCACCCCTCGCGGTGGCGGCGGCCTGGCTGCGCGACCGGCCCGGCGTCGCGTCGATGATCGTGGGCGCACGCGATATCGGCCAGCTCACCGGCGTACTCGCCGCCGAAACGCTGGAACTTCCGCGCGCGATCGCGGCCGCCCTCGACGACGTCAGCGGCATCTGACCGGCCGAGCCGGGCGAACGTGCGGGGACAGGGCGATGACAACCCGTCCGCGCGACCACTTAGGCTTGCCTACATGAGGTGTCTCGACGTCCGTTCGGCCCGCGCCGCCTCCGCCGCACCGGCGGGGCCGAAGGCTGGGACGACCGCGCAGAACCGTTCGGCATCGACCGAGCCGGGGGCGTGGCCGATGGCCGGCACCCGGTGGCTGCTCACGGTGCTCGGGGTCGTGCTCGTCGTCGGAGTCACCACCGCGTGCGGCGGCATCGGCACACCGGGCGGGCAGCAGGGGGCGGCCACCGCCACCCTCGCGAATCTGGATCCGACGCCGATCGGCCCCGCACCGACACCGGCGCTACCGGTCACGGTCCACTCGTTCGACGGCGCCGAGGTCACCGTCACCTCCGCGGAGCGGATCGTGGCCGTCGACCGCTACGGCACCCTCGCCCAGACCGTGTGGGCGCTGGGTTTGGGGTCGAAACTGGTGGGCCGGTCGACGTCGGCGTCGTTTCCCGCGGTGGGTGATGTGCCCAACGTCGCGGGCGGCAACGGCAGTATCAATATCGAAGCCGTTGCCGCGCAACGGCCCACGGTTTTCCTCACCGACACCACCAGCGCCACCCCCACCATGCGTGATCAGCTGCGTGCGCTGGGCATCACGGTCGTCTACTTCGATCCGCAGCGCACCATCGACGGCGTCGGCCCGCAGATCCGGTCGGTCGCCGACGCGCTGGGTGTCCACGACCAAGGGGTGAAACTGGCCGACCGCACCCACGCCGAAATCACCGCCGCTACGTCCGCGGTGCCGAAACACCAGCCGCCGTTGAAGATCGGATTCGTGTATCTGCGCAGCACCGCGATCACCATGCTCGCCGGGCCCGGCTCGGGCGCCGATTCGCTGGTGACAGCGCTGGGCGGCGTCGACGCCGGAACCGCGGCGGGACTCACCGAACCGTTCACGACCATCACCAGTGAGGCGATGATCAGCGCCGCACCGGATGTGCTGCTGGTGATGTCGGACGGACTGAAATCGGTCGGCGGCGTCGACGGCCTGGAGAAGGTGCCCGGTGTCGCGCAGACGCCGGCCGGTCGCAATCGTCGCATCGTCGACATGTCCGATGCGGTGCTGCTCAGCTTCGGACCCGAGACCGGGCACGTGCTCGAAGCGCTGTCCAAGGCCGTCTACGGCGCCCAGCCCGCATGAACCCCGGCGATTCACCCGGCGAGGAATCCGCCGATTCCGATCTTCGTCCTGCGTCGCTGATTCCGGCGCATCCGGACCCGGGCCCCGATCGCCGCGCGGCCGGGGAAGCCGTTGTCGGCCCGCGCACACCGCGTCGCCGGTCCCGCATCACCGTCGTCTTCGCGGTATCGATCGCCTTGCTGGTGATCCTGGCGCTGATCTCGGCCGCTGTCGGACAGGTTCCCACGACCCCGCTGGAGGTGGCCGGCAGCGTGCTGCACCGGATCGGGCCGGACTGGGGGCCGATGCCGCACCACCCCGCCGGTGAGGTCACGCTGTGGGAGGTCCGGTTCCCGCGCGTGGTGCTGGCGATGCTGGTCGGTGCGGCGTTGGCGACCGCCGGTGCGCTGCTGCAGGGTGTGTTCGCCAATCCCCTCGCCGAACCCGGCGTGATCGGTGTGTCCGCGGGCGCGGCCGTCGGTGCGGGCGTGGTGATCGTGGTCGGTGGCGCGTTCGCGGCGGCCTGGTCGGTCGCCGGTGGCGCCTTCGTCGCCGGACTCGGGACCACCCTCGCCGTATATCTGCTGTCGCGCTCGGGCGGGCGCACCGAAACGGTGACGCTGGTGCTGACCGGTGTCGCGGTCAACGCCTTCGCCGGCGGTCTGATGTCGTTTCTGCTGTTCACCGCCTCCCCCGCCGCCCGCGATCAGATCGTGTTCTGGCAGATGGGCAGCCTGAACGGCGCCACCTGGCAGGCCGTGGCCGTGGTGGCGCCGCTGGCGGCGGTGGGCGTGGCGGCGGCGGTCGTGATGGCTCCGCGCCTGGATCTGCTCGCCCTCGGGGAATCGGCGGCGCGGCACCTCGGTGTCGACGTGGAACGATTGCGGCGCAACGTGATCGTCGTCGTCGCGATCCTGGCCACCGCCGGGGTGGCCTTCACCGGCATCATCCTGTTCGTCGGATTGATCGTTCCGCACGTGGTGCGCATGCTCGTCGGTCCCGCGCACCGGGTGCTGATCCCGCTGTCGGCGATTCTCGGTGCGGTGGTGCTGCTGGCCGCCGACATCGGCGCCCGGACCCTGGTCCACAACGCCGATCTCCCGCTGGGCATGCTGACCTCGCTGGTCGGCGGGCCGTTCTTCTTCTGGCTGCTGCGGCGCACCCGCGCCCGATCGGGAGGCTGGGCGTGAGCGGCACGGGCACGGCACGGATGCGCGCGCTGATCCGCACACTCCGTCCCGCACACGGCATCCCACAGCCGACACCCCGCGGCGCGGTCACCCTGCGGGCGCGCGGTATCGATATCGCGCGCGGCGGGCGACCGGTGCTCGAATCTGTCGACATCGACGTCGTCGCCGGACAGATCCTGGCCCTGGTGGGTCCCAACGGGGCGGGCAAGTCGACGCTGCTGGCCGCGCTGTCGGGCGAACTCGAACCGGCAAGCGGCACAGTCGAACTCGACGGCCGGCCGGTCGCCGACTGGACCCCCGCCGATATGGCGCGCCGCCGCGCGGTGCTGCCGCAGAACCACACCGTCGGATTCCCGTTCACGGTCCGCGAGGTCGTCGCCATGGGCCGCTCCCCCTGGGCTCGCACCCCGCGCCAGGACGTCGACGATCAGGCGATCGCCGCCGCGCTGTCGGCCACCGATATCGAACATCTCGCCGCGCGCCCGTTCCCCGCGCTGTCCGGCGGCGAGCGCGCCCGCGCGGCGCTGGCCCGGGTGCTGGCCCAGGACACCGAGACGTTGCTGCTCGACGAGCCCACGGCCGCATTGGATCTCGGCCATCAGGAACAGGTGCTGCGCCTGGCCGCGGCCCGGGCCGCCGAGGGGGCGGCCGTGGTGGTCGTGCTGCACGATCTCGGTCTGGCCGCCGCCTACGCCGACCGCGTCGCCGTGCTCGACGGCGGCCGCCTCGCCGCGGTCGGCCACCCCCGCGACATTCTCACCACCGACCTGCTGACCACCGTCTACCGCCATCCCGTCGAGGTCATCGACCACCCCGTCACCGGCGCCCAGCTGATCCTGCCCGTACGCCGCTGACCTCGGCTCAGCCTGCGATCGAATCCGGGTGGCCGAACAGTGCGACCAAGGCCGGATCGTGGAACTTCACCACGCGCGACACCCCGGCGGCGGTCGCCGCCAGCACCACGATCCCGTCCGCGCGCAGCGCTCCGTCCGCGCAGCGGTGGTAGACGACGGCGGCGGGCTGACCGTTGGCGGTGGTGGCGGCCATCCGCCACTCGCCGGGCACACCCAGCACGTAGGTGTCGAGCATGCGGATGCAGTGTTCACACCCGGCCTGCCAGTCGCGGAACGGGGTCGCCTCCAGGGTGGCGTCGGTGCGCAGCACCTGTTCCAGCAGGGCGGCATCGGATCGCTCGAAGGCCGCGATGTATCCGTCGAGCAGCGCTCGCGCGCGCCGGTCGGTCGGTTCCAGGAGTGCCTCGGGGGCGGGTTCCAATTCGTCGAGGCGGGCACGGGCGCGCTGCAGGCCGCTCTTCACCGCCGCGGTCGTGGTGCCGAGAATCTCCGCGGTCTCGGTCGCGGAGAAGGCCAGCACCTCGCGCAGCAGGAGGATGGCGCGCTGGCGGGCGGGCAGGTGCTGCAGGCTCGCGACCAGCGCCAGGCGCAGCGATTCGCGCGCGACCACCACCGCCGCCGGATCGCCGGTGTCCGCCGCGACCCAGCAGTCCGGAAATGGTTCCAGCCACGAAACCTCCCCTGCCACAATGTCTCTCGGTGGCCGACCGATATCACCGTCCGGGCCGTCGAGACCCGAGGGCAGGACCCGCGTGCGGCGCGATGTGCGCGCGGTGAGGCAGACGTTGGTGGCGATCGTGTACAGCCACGACCGCATCGACGCCCGGCCCTCGAATCCGGCGTAGGAACGCCAGGCCCGAAGGTACGTTTCCTGCACCAGATCCTCGGCATCCTGTGCCGAACCGGCCATGCGGTAGCAGTGCGCCAGCAGCTCCCGGCGGTAGCGCTCGGTGTCGGCGGCGAATCGGTCCCGGTCCGCCGCCCGTGGCTGCGCCGTCATATCGCCGAGTGTAGGAGTCGTGGTCACGGCCGCAGGGCCAGTTTGCCGACGGTCGTGCGGTTCTCCAGTTCGGCCAGCACCTTCGGACCATCGGTCAAGTCGTGGACCGTGGGCTGTGCGGGTGCGATCACACCGCCGGCGACGAGGGCGGACAACTCCGCCATGACGGCGCCGAAGATTTCCGGCGCTGCCTGGATCAGCACGCCGATATTGAGGCCGATGAGCTGGATCTGGTGTTCGTAGATCAGCTGCCAGTTGCTGATCGCGGCGACGCCTCCGGCCGCGCCGAATACGACCACCCGGCCGGTGACCCGTTTGGCCGCGGCCAGGCAGTCCGTGAAGCCGGGGCCGCCTGCGGATTCGAGCACCAGATCGACGCCGGTGCCGCCGGTCAGCTCCCGCACCTCGGCGGTCAGGCTCGCACTGCGCGAGTCCACGACATGGTCGGCGCCGAGCCCGCGCACGATGTCGTGCTTGCCCGGTGCGGCGGCCGCGATGACCGTCGCCCCGTAGTGCTTGGCCAGGGTCACCGCGGTCTGTCCGGTCGCCCCCGCCGCGGCCTGAATCAGCACGGTTTCACCGGCTACGAGGCGGCCCAGCGGTTTCAGCGCGGCGAGCGCGGTCGGGTGGTTGACGGTCAGGCCGAGGGTTTGTTCGGGTGTCCAGCCCTTCGGCACCGAAATGGCCGCGACCGCCGGCAGGACCAGGTATTCGGCGAAGGCTCCGTCTCCCACCCCCGCCACGTGCGCTCCCGGCCGGGGTTCGGTCACACCCTCGCCCACCGCCACGACCTCGCCGGCGGCTTCGAACCCCGCCAGGTACGGCGGCCGCGGCCCGCCGCCGAACGCGCCGTGGCTGCGCGAGATGTCGGCGAAGTTGACTCCGGCCGCCGTCACGCGAATCAGAATCTCGTCCGGACCGGGGTGTGGCACCGGCGCGTCGGTGATCAAACGAATGTCCTGCGGACCCAGCAGCGACGTCTGCTGCAGGGCCCGCATGGTCGCGGGAACGGTCACGGCACTCAACTCTCTTTCTCGGCTCGTCGCGGCCCACCGGTTCGGCGCCGCCGACCATGTAGACCTCGGGCGCTGTGAAAAGGAATCGGTGGTCCGGCGCGAGATCGCGCGGTATGCCGCGACATCACCGCTCGCCACGGCGTCCCCGCCGACTACCACCCCACCCGGCCGCCGGTGTGGTGCTCGATGGTCGACCTGCCCTCCAGTTGTGTTGCCCCGGTGAGCGAATGACCGTACCGGCCTGACCGTTCGCCTGAAATCGGTTGGTGCCGAGCAGTTTCGGCTTACAGTGGTTGCGGAGGCGGGGGTTCGCAAGCCGACTTTCCAGGCCGCCTCCGAGAGGGGAGATGTGCGATGACGGCGCCGAAGACGCCTGGAAAGCCCTCCGGATCGAGGTCATGGTCGCGGCGGATGCTGCACTGGTCCGGGTGGCCGAAGGTGGCGGCCATGGCAACCACCGTCGGTACGCTCTGCGCCACACTCACCGCCGCCGTCGCCTTGTGGTTCACCGCTCAATCGCTGCGTGCGACGAACAACCAATACGCACTGTCCGAGCAGGTCGCGGTGACCGACCGTTTCCGGCTGGCCGCGGAGCAATTGGCTTCCGACAAGATCAACGTCCGGATCTCGGGCATCTATCTGCTGGAGCGGCTCGCGAAGGATTCGACAGCAGACCATCCGACGGTGTTCTCCGTGCTCGAGGCGTTCGTGCGCACCCAGATGGGCGCAGCGGCATGTGACGACTCCGAGGCGCGTCCGGACCCCGCCGTGGAACCGCCCGCCGACATCCAGACCGCGCTCACGGTCCTCGGCCGCCGCGACGCGGCTCGGGACGGCGACCACCGGGTCGATCTGAGCCGCACGTGTCTGAACGGCGCGACTCTGGACAGCGCCCGGCTCGCGGGCGCGGATCTGACCGGCGTGCGCCTGATCGGCGCGAAGCTCAGCAAGGTGGACCTCACCGGCGCGAAGCTCAGCGGTACACGTCTGGCCTTCGCGGATCTCACCGCCGCGAATCTCGGCAACGACGACCTCACCGGCACCGACCTGCACCGGGCGAATCTCACCGGCGCGCACCTCACGGGCGCGGATCTGACCGGCGTGCACCTGACCAGCACGAAGCTGAACGAAGCCGACCTCGCCGGTGCGAAACTGACCGGCGCACTGCTCACCGGCGCCGACCTGACGCGCGTGAAATACGACGACGGCACCGCATGGCCTGCCGGGTTCGCTCCCCCGCCTCGGTGACCGGCCTGATGCTGGTCAGCGCCGCCCGCGGAAGGTGCGGCGCAGATCGTCGATCCACAGATCCGGGATCTCCCACGGGATGAAGTGGCCGCCGCGGTCGTGGACGGTGAGGTTGACGTGGTTGTACCACCGGGCGCGGTCGCCGGTGCGGAAGTTCTCGACGCGGCCGTCGGTGTCGACGCCGGGCGGGTTCTCGTAGCCGACGAAGGTGATGCCGGTGGGCGCCTCGACGACCGGGACGCGGTCGTGCGACGGCGTCCAGGGGTAGCGATTGTTGTTGGCGTAGAGCCGGATCGAGGTGCCGATGGTGTTGGTGACCCAGTAGATCGTCGCGTGGGTGAGCAGATCGTCTCTGCTGAACACCGTTTCGACATCACCGCCGTTGTCGCTCCACTTGCTCCAGCGTTCGAGGATCCAGGCCAGCATGCCCGCCGGAGAATCCGACAGCGCGTGAGCGAGAGTGCTGGGGGCGAGCAGGTGTGCCGCCAGGTGGACGGCGAAACGCCTGTCCAGCTCCACGAAACGCGCGTGCACCGCGGCGGGCAGGTCGTCGGGAATCGGCCGTCCGCCACTGAAGTCCCAGGCGCGATCGCCGTTGAACAGGGTCAGTTTCAGCCCGGACCCGATGTGGATGGCATACAACTCGTCGGCGTATTTGTGACCGAGCTGCGCGGTGACCAGCGCGCCCACGTCGCAGCCGGCGGCAGCGTATTTCTCATGGCCCAGCACCTCGGTCATCAGCGTGTGCCAGAGGTCGGCGACCTTCCAGAAGTTCAGATCCGGGCGGTCGGCCAGCGGGCTGGAGAATCCGAAGCCGGGAAACGACGGCACGATCACGTCGAACGCCTCGCCCGGGTCGCCGCCGTGCGCACCCGGATCGGCCAGCGGGCCGGCGACCTTGGACCAGTGCCAGAACGTCCAGGGCCAGCCGTGCGTCAGGATCAGCGGCGTCGGATTCGGTCCGATGCCGGGCTTGCGCATGAAGTGAATCGGCACCCCGTCGATGTCGACCTGGTAGTGCTGGAAGGTGTTGATCTCGGCTTCGGCTGCGCGCCAGTCGTATCCGCTGCGCCAGTAGTCGACGAGCTCTTGCAGATAACTCCCGGGCACGCCGTAGTACCCGTCCTCGTTGCCGGCATCGTCGGGCAGACGGGTCAGTTCCAGGCGCTGCCGCAGGTCGGCGAGCGCACTGTCGGGGACGTGAATCGTCGTGGGAGTCAAGGGGAACGGTCGGGCATCGTGGGTGGTGTCGCTCATGTGGCCTCCTGCGCGGTCTCGTCGCCACAATTACATAAGCAACTTATTTAAGCAACTTGTATAAGTTCCGGATATAGTTGATCGTGTGGACGACATCGACGATTTCGACGTGGACGGATTCGCCGCGGTGATCGAGGACTTCAACCGCGTCT
Source organism: Nocardia sp. MDA0666 (assembly GCF_003023875.1). Lineage (NCBI taxonomy): Bacteria > Bacillati > Actinomycetota > Actinomycetes > Mycobacteriales > Nocardiaceae > Nocardia > Nocardia sp. MDA0666. The sequence continues at coordinate 190,101 of NZ_PYHT01000011.1, read as the reverse complement.
ACATCCGCATCCCGGTCCGGGAGAAACTGTCGTTCACCACGCTGTCGGTGCTCGACACCCTGGCCCAGCGCGGCCCGATGCGGCTGACGGAACTGACCGAGACCGAGCAGATGACCCAGCCGGGCATCACGCAACTCGTCGCGCGCCTGGAACGTGACGGTCTGGTGCTGCGCCGCCGCGACCCCGGCGACGGGCGAGCCGTACTCGTCCACCTCACCGAGGCAGGCCGGCAGATCCGGCAGAGCCGCCACGACGACCGAGTCCGCTACCTGGTACCGCTGATCGGCGACCTCAACCCGGCCCAGCGCCGGGCGCTGGCGGCCGCGCTGCCCGCCCTCACCCGGCTGGCACAGCTGGAGCGGGAGCGGGAGCGCTGACACATCGCATTCCTCTCACGCCGGGTTGCGCAGGGCTCACAGCAACAGTGCCCAGCTCGTCGCGGCGATCTCACGACGCTGCGCGGCAGGAACGCCTCCTCGGACACTCACCGCCACACCAGTTTCAGCACCGCGGGGGTCAGCAGCATGCGGATCACCGTGGCATCGAGGATCAGCGCCGCGATCATGCCGTAGGCGATGTACTTCATCAGCACCAGATCCGAGAATCCGAACGCGCCGGTGACCACGATGAGAATCGCCGCCGCCGAGGTGATCACCCCGCCGGTGTGAGCGATGCCGTAGCGGATCGCCTCCGCCGGCGGCGCCCCGTCCGAGCGGGCCTCGGCCATGCGCGACTGCAGGAACACCTCGTAATCGGTGGACAATCCGAACAGTACCGTCACGATCAGCACCAGCACCGCGAACATCAGCGGCCCGGGCGTGAAGCCGAGCAGGCCCGCGCCGTGGCCCTCGACGAAAATCCACGTCAGAATGCCCAGTGCCGCGCCGAGACTCAGCGCGCTCATGATCACGGCCTTCAACGCCAACACGATCGAGCGGAAGGCGATGTACATCAGAACCAGCGCCGCGGTCGCCAGAATCGTTGCCAGCAAAGGTAATCCGTCGATGAGGCCGTGGATGGCGTCGCGTTCCAGGGCCGGCACCCCGGCCACCATCACCTGCACACCGGGCGGATGCGGAATCGCACGCAGCGCGGCGATGGCGGCGTCGGCGTCGGATTTGTGCACCAGACCGGTGGACAGCACGTTGATGCCGTTGGTCGTCGGCGCCGCCGCCTCGAACGGACCGGTCAGACCGGGTGCGAAATTGGCCTGGAACCGGATATCGGACAGCTGCTGCGGATCGGCCCCGGCCACCACCAATTTCACCGGCTCGGTGCGGAATTCGGGAAACAGCGTGTCGAACTTCTCCTGCGCCACGCGGGCCGGGTTGTCGGCCGCGAGGTACCGCTCCGACAGGCCGCCGAATTCGATATTGCGGAACGGGATCAGCAGGAACAGCAGCCCGGCCACCACCGGCACGATCACCCGCGCGGGGTGGCGCATCGCGAACAGGGCCAGCTTGGAGAAGAATCCGTTGTCGATCTCCTGGGCGCTGCGGATGCCGGCGAACCGGTGCCAGCCCCACAGATCGATGCGCCGCCCGACGATGCTCAGCGCCGCGGGCAGCGCCGTCACCGACAGCAGCGCAGCCAGCAGCACCGAACTGATCCCGCCGTAGGGCACCGAACGCAACACCCCGTTGGGGTAGATGAACAGCGCCGCCAGGCTCACCGCGATGATCGCCGCGGAGAACAGCACCGTGCGCCCGGCCGTGGCAACAGTGCGCGCGGTCGCCTCCTCCACACTGCGTCCCGCCGCCAATTCCTCCCGGAAACGGGTCACCGCGAACAGGCCGTAGTCGATCGCCAGCCCCAGGCTGACCAGGGTGACCACGGCACTGGCGAAGACGTTGACGTCGATGTGGTCGGTCAGCAGGCGCATCATGCCCTGACTGCCCAGAATCGTCATCCCGCCGATCAGCACCGGCAGCAGCGCGCCCACCACGCCGCCGAACACGAAATACAGCAGCACTGCCACCACCGGCAGCGCGATCAGCTCGGCCCGGTGGATATCGTCCTGCATCCCGATGTTGATGCCCTCGACCACCGGCTGCAGACCCGCCAGCTGCACCGTCGTGCCGCCCGGCCCGCGCCCGGAACCACCTGCGCCCAAATCCTTCTGGATGGCGAGGTAGTTGTCGACCGTGGCGGTGTCCGAGCCGTGCAGGCCGATGCTGGCGAACGCGTGGGTGCGGGAGGCGTCGGCGAACTGCCCCATCATGGAACCGTCGAAATAGCTGTCGATCTTCTTGATCCGGTCCGGATACCGGTCGTGCAGATCCGTCAGCGCCGAGCCGATCGCCGCGCGGATCGGCGGATCGTCGACGGTGTGGCCGGGCGGTGCGGTGTAGAGCACGATCACGTCGGCGTCGGTGTCGCGCCCGAAGGTCTGGTCGGCGAGTTTGGAGGCGACCACCGATTCGCTGTGTTCGTCGAACCATCCGCCCTGGGTCAGCCGCGAGCCCAGATCACGGCCGTAGAACCCCGAGACGGCCACGATCAGGACGAAGACCGCGAACACGAGATACCGATGGCGGTGGACGAATCGGCCCCACCGCAGGAGAAACCCCTCGAGCATGCCCGGGGTCAGCCGCAGGCCGCGGTGCGATAGTCCGCCGAACGCAGGATTCCGCACAGGTCGGTGCGCGAGATCTTCCACTTCCCGTCGATATCGACGAAATGCACGATGGTGGTGCGCACGTTCTCGCCGCTGCCGTCCTTGTCCAGCCGCATCGTGGCGGTCAGGGTGCCGTCGTGATTGTCGAAGACGGGATCGACCACGCCGTATACGGCGCGCGGATTGTCGTGCAGCGCCTTGTACATATCGGGAATGGCGTCCTTGAACGCGGCGCCGTCCTCGATCAGGTCGGTGCGCTCACTGTCGGGCAGCGACGGATCCAGGGCGCGCTTGATCTGCGAGTCCAGCTGCGCGGCGGACGGCAGCGGCGGCCGGTTGGCGCTGCTGACGGCAGCCGCCTCCGAGGAGGAGGTGAGCGCGGCATAGGCCGACGAGCGCGCCGCCGCCACCGAAGCCTCGTCGGGACCGCTGTCGCAGGCGGCGATCACCAGCGCGAGCATCGTGATTCCCCAGGCGCCGTGGACCGTGCGTCGCAATGCCATTACGTCCTCGAATGTGTCGAAAGTAACCGGTGGTTCCTACAGTCTGGCACGTGGGATCAGCGGCCCTCGATGACCGCGCTCAACCGGTTCAGCAAGGCGCGCACCGTCGTGGTCGCGCCGCGCTGTTCGGATACCGGCACGGCGGTCGGCACCAGATCACGCACCAGAGCGCGCACGCTGCGGGCGTCGTCGAGGTCGATATCGGTGACGGCGGCCTCCACCACGGCCACCACATCCTCGGGGCCGGGCACGTCGGTGGTGGCGTCGGCGCGGTAGATCTCGAGGGTGAGGGTGGAACGCACCGTACGGAAGGCGAACGGCTGCCCCTCGGCCGTTCGACCGAACCCGTGCGCGAACGGACCAACGGTTAAATCTTCAAGCGTGAATTCAGACGTGCGGTCTGTTTCCAACCGAGACTCCCCTGGTTCGACGTCCGATGCGAGGTTTCCACGGTAACGGGTGAGGCGCGTGCCATGCCGGAACCACCCCGGTGACCGGGCCGCGTGTCCGATCATGGTCAGATGAAGCAGTACGCATGAGTCACACGAAGGAGTTCGGAGCATGCGGGGTAACCGGTCGGCACTGAGTGCCGTCCTCGCGGCCGCCGGTGCCGTCGTGCTCGTCGCGGGCTGTTCCTCCCACAGCGACGACGCGACATCTCCCGCGGCCGGTGCTCCCGGCACCGCCGCCGCCGCGCCGGCGACGACGGCCGCGCCCGCCGGAGCCGTCACCGCTTTCGGGCCGGTGGGTTCGCTGCTCGCCGAACCCACTACCGGCCGGGTCGTGGCGCTCGATCCCAACGGACTCGGATTGCGTCTGGTCGACCCGGCGAATCCCGCTGCCGCGCGGTCGGTCACCCTGCCCGCGCACGCCACCGGTCTCGCGCTCGGCGCCCCCGGTGAGGTGCTGGTAGCGGCCGGGCGCGAGGTGTTGCGTGTCGATATCGCCACCACCGCGGTCCGTCCGGTGCCCGTCGACGGCGACGTGCGCGCGGTCGCCCGTCGCGGGGACGGCAGCCTGGTCGCCGGGCTGGACGGCGGCCGAGTGCAGATCCTCGATGCCGGCGGGCACCCGAAGCGCACCGTCAGCGGCCTGGGCACCGTCGATGCCGTGGCCACCACGGCCGATGCGGTGGCCACGCTGGATCTGGACCAGACCACCCTCACCGAACTGGACCTCGATCGCGACCGCCCAGGTCTGGCCCTGCGCGCCGGCCTCGGCGCCACCCACCTCATCAGCGATCACTACGGCCGCCTGCTCGCGACCGACACCTCCGGCGGCGCGCTGCTGGTCTACACCACCGATCCGCTGCTGCTGCGCCAGCGCTTCCCGGTCGGGTCTTCCCCCTACGCGCTGGCCTACGATGAACGGTCCGACACCGTATGGCTCACTCTGAGCGGAAGCAACCAGGTGGTCGGTTTCGATCTGTCGACCGGTATACCGGAAGAAGTGGGTCGCTTCGCGACGGTGCGCCAGCCCAATTCGCTGACGATCGACAGCCGCACCGGCGACATGTTCGTCGGGTCGGCAACCGGAGACGGTCTGCAACGCATCGGTGCGGACCAGAGGAAGAGAGGTCAGTGATGGCTCGAGCGCCTCGATACGATTCGGCGTCCGGCGCCGCACACCATGACCGGCGCAGACGGTCGATTCCCGCGGGATGGGAGGAGACCAGCGAAGAAGGAGAATACGAGTACGTGCCGCTACGACTACCCCCGGACGTGAATCGGGTCACCGCGTCCATGCGCCTGGCCATCCAGGCCGAATTCGGCGGCTGGGAGCTCTCGCGAGTGCGGGCCTACACCGACGGCAGCCGGCGAGTGTTGTTGCGGCGGCGCAAAACCAGCTTCCCCGTGACCGAAACGGGGATGTGAGGGATGTATTCCTTATTCCTGCGGTTGCTGTTCCTGGTGCCGCCCGAGCGTATCCACCACCTCGTGTTCACCGTCATCCGGCTCACGACCGCTTTCCCGCCGACACGATGGCTGGCCCGCCGACTCACCGCGGCCGCTGATCCGATCCTCTCCACCACCGTCTTCGGCGTCGACTTCCCGGCGCCGCTGGGCCTGGCCGCCGGGTTCGACAAGGACGCCGCCGGTGTGAACGCTTGGGGCGCACTGGGTTTCGGTTTCGCCGAGATCGGCACCGTCACCGCGCAGGCGCAGCCGGGTAATCCGGCGCCGCGACTGTTCCGGCTGCCGGCCGACCACGCGCTGATCAACCGGATGGGCTTCAACAACCACGGGGCGGCCGCGGCCGCGGGACGGCTGGCGGCACGCCGCAGCGGTGGCGTGCCGATCGGCGCCAACATCGGCAAGACCAAGGTCGTGGAGCCCGAACACGCCGCCGAGGACTATGCCCTCAGCGCCCGGCTGCTGGGCCCGCTCGCGGACTTCGTCGTGGTCAACGTCAGCTCCCCCAACACCCCCGGCCTGCGCGATCTGCAGGCAGTGGAATCGCTGCGCCCGCTGTTGCGCGCGGTGCTCGACAGTGTCGCGGCCGGCGCCGAACCCAAACCGGTGCTGGTCAAGATCGCCCCCGACCTGTCCGACGAGGACATCGACGCGGTCGCCGACCTGGCCGTCGAACTCGGGCTCGCCGGAATCGTCGCCACCAACACCACCATTCGCCGGGACGGACTGGCCACCCCGGCCGCGAAGGTCACCGCGATGGGCGCGGGCGGACTGTCCGGACCGCCGGTCGCCGACCGCTCGCTGGAAGTGCTGCGCCGCCTCTACGCCCGCGTCGGGGACCGGCTGGTGCTGATCTCGGTCGGCGGGATCGAGAACGCCGACCAGGCCTACGAACGCATCCTCGCGGGGGCCTCGCTGTTGCAGGGCTACACCGGGTTCATCTACGGCGGGCCGTTCTGGACGCGGGCCGTGCACCGCGGCATCGCCGCCCGCCTGCGCGCGGACGGATACCGCAGTCTCGCCGAGGCCGTCGGCGCGGCGCACACCGCCCGCACCTGAGCGGAGCCGATCCCGCCCGTTCGTCCGATCCCACCGCTCGCCGATCCCGCTGCCGCGGCCCGTTTCCGGTGCGCGGAGCCGGTTGCTACCGGCCGGAAGCGCCCCCCGAATGTCCGATTTCACGTTTAGGATGGGTGATCCGCATCACGTCCCAGACGTGATGTTCGTGCACTGACCGGGAACAAGGGATATGACCACAGCAGAGATCGGCTACACCCACCACACCGGCGCCACGGTCCGCACCGTGCCCGAGGCCTTCCAGCAGACGGCGACACTACGCCCGAACCAGGTCGCGTTGCGGACCGTCGGCGGCACCCAGCAGATCACCTGGGCCGACTATGCGCGCCGCGTGCGCGCGATCGCGGCCGGCCTGGCGAAACTCGGTGTCGCGCATGGGGACACGGTCGGGATCATGCTCACCAACCGGCCCGAGTTCAACCTGGTCGACACCGCGATCCTGCATCTGGGCGCCACCCCGTTCTCGGTGTACAACACCAGCTCCCCCGAACAGATCGCGCACGTGTTCGGCAACGCCGAGAACGGCGTGGTCGTCACCGAGCAGGCATTCCTCGCGCCGATCACCGCCTCCGGGGCGAAACTCGAGCACGTGATCGTCGTCGACGGCGCCGCCCCGGAGGGCGGGCTGACCCTGGAGCAGGTCGAGAACGATCCGGCCGAGGATTTCGATTTCGACGCCGCCTGGCAGGCGGTGCGACCCGACGATCTGGCCACCCTGATCTACACCTCGGGCACCACGGGGCCGTCGAAGGGCGTGGAGATCACCCACGCCAATGTCGTCGCCCAGATCGTCGCGCTCACCAACGGCGCCCTCGTCGCCGATATCGATGCGCGGGCGGTGTCCTACCTGCCGGCCGCCCATGTCGCCGACCGCATCTCCGGGCACTGCCTCACCCTGTTCACCGGCGTCACCATCACCTGCGTGCCGGATCCGCGCGAGATCGCCGCCGCCCTGCCCGATGCCCGGCCCACCTTCTTCTTCGGCGTGCCGCGGGTGTGGCAGAAGATCAAGGCCGGTGTCGACGCGGCGATCGCCACCGAATCCAGCCCGGTCAAGAAGGCGCTGGCGCAGTGGGCGATCGGCGTCGGCGTGGCCGCCGCCCGGGCGCGGCTGGCCGGCGGCAACGGCGGTCCGCTGCTGGCCGTACAGCACAAACTCGCCGATGCGCTGGTGCTGTCGAAGTTGCGCGCCACCCTCGGCCTGGACGAGCTGAAGGTCGCCTCCTCCGGCGCGGCCGCGATTCCGCCCGAAACGCTGGAATTCCTGCTGGGACTGGGATTCACGGTCAGCGAGGTGTGGGGTATGTCGGAGACCACCGGCGTCGGCACCTTCACCGAACTCGACAAGCCGCGCCCGGGATCGGTGGGCCGGGCCGTCGACGGGGTGGAGATCCGCCTCGACAGCGACGGCGAACTGCTCATCCGCGGCGGTATCGTCACCCACGGCTACCGCAAGATGCCCGAGAAGACCAGTGAGGCCATCGATTCCGACGGCTGGCTGCACACCGGCGATATCGCGACCATCGACGGCGACGGCTACGTCACCATCGTGGACCGCAAGAAGGAATTGATCATCACCGAGGCCGGGAAGAACATCTCCCCCACCAATATCGAGAATTCGGTGAAGGCCGCGTCGTCGCTGATCGGCCAGATCGTCGCCATCGGCGACTCGCGCCCCTACATCGCCGCGCTGGTCGTGCTCGATCCCGACACCGCCGCCGTGCGCGCGAAGGCGCTGGGCATCCCCGATGCCGATCTCGACACCCTCGCCACCCATCCGCAGATCCTGGAGGAAGTGCGCGCCGCCATCGCCGCCGGCAACGCGAAACTGTCCCGGGTGGAGCAGATCAAGCGCTTCCGCATCCTCGCGCGGGCCTGGGAACCCGGCGGCGTCGAACTCACCCCCACGCTGAAGTTGAAGCGTTCGCCGATCGCCGCCGAATACGCCGCCGACATCGCCGAGCTCTACACCGATCCGGCCCCCGAGGGCGTCCACAACCTCTAGCCGAATCGCTTCGGGCACAAGCTGTTTCACGGCGGTGGGGTCTTCGGTATCGCCCGAAGACCCCACCGCCCGCTCGACCGGCTACTTCTGTTCGTAGGTGCCCACGAGGGTCGCGCGCGCGATGGCGTGCGAGAACAGGTTGAAGCCCAGATAGGCCGGGGTCGCGTCCGCGCCGATGCCCAGCGATTCGACGTCCACGGCATGCACCACGATGAAGTAGCGGTGGTAGCCGTGTCCGGGCGGCGGGCCGGCGCCGACGAATCCGGCGAAGCCGCCGTCGTTGCGCAGCTGCACCGCACCGCTCGGCAGTGCGCCGCCTTCGCTGCCCTCACCGGCACTGCCCGCACCGGATTCCAGCGAGGTCACCGACGCCGGGATGTCGGCGACGGCCCAGTGCCAGAAGCCGGAGCCGGTCGGTGCGTCGGGGTCGTAGACGGTGACCGCGAAACTCTTGGTCTCCGCCGGGAATCCGCTCCACGACAACTGCGGGGAGATATCTCGGCCGCCCGCCCCGAACACCCCGCTGACCTGCTCGTTACCCAGCGGCTGTCCGTCGGTGACATCGGTGGAGGTGAGGGTGAACTCGGGCAGCTGCGGCAATGCCGCATAGGGATTGTAGGAATAGTCGGGCACGAGGACCGTCCTTTCTGCTAGTCGAGCGGATCGTCAGCTGTGCAACAGGAAATGCTCCATGACGCGAGCGCCGAATTCCAGCGCCGACACCGGAACCCGTTCGTCCACGCCGTGGAACAGTGCGGAGAAATCCAGGTCCGGCGGCAACTGCAGCGGTGCGAAGCCGAAACACCGAATTCCCAAGCGCGCGAACGCTTTCGCATCCGTGCCTCCGGACAGCATGTAGGGCACGGTGCGGCCGTCGGGGTCGTGGGCCAGGATCGCGTCGTTCATCGCGTCGACCAGATGCCCGTCGAAGGTGGTCTCGTAGGAGTCGAGTTTGGTGATCCACTCCCGCTCCACATCCGGGCCGATCAGCTCGTCGACCTCGCGTTCGAAGGCCGCCTGCCGGCCCGGCACCACCCGGCAGTCGACGGTGGCCTCCGCGGTCTGCGGAATCACGTTCGCCTTGTAGCCGGCGCGCAGCATGGTGGGATTGGCTGTATCACGCAGGGTCGCGCCGATGATGCGCGAGATGGTGCCCAGTTTCGCGAGCTGCCCCTCGATATCCGGACTGTCCGGATCGAACTCGATGCCGGTCTCCTCGCTGACCGCGGCCAGGAATTCGGTCACCGAATCCGACAGCACCAGCGGGAAGGTGTGCTTACCCAGCCGCGCCACCGCCTCGGCCAGAATCGTCACCGCGTTGTCGTCGTGCAGGAACGAACCGTGGCCCGCGCGGGCCTTGGCGCGCAACCGCATCCAGCCCAGACCCTTCTCCGCGGTCTCCACCAGATACAGCCGCCGCTCGGTGCCGTCGCGGCGCGGCACGGTCAGCGAGAAGCCGCCGACCTCACCGACCGCCTCGGTGACACCCTCGAACAGGTCCGGCCGGTTGTCGGCCAGCCACTGCGAACCCCACTTGCCGCCGTTCTCCTCATCGGCGAGGAAGGCGAAGACCAGATCGCGCGGCGGGACCGTGCCCTCGATCTTGAACTGGCGGGCGACCGCCAGCGTCATGCCGACCATATCCTTCATGTCGATCGCGCCGCGGCCCCACACGTAGCCGTCGCGGATCGCACCCGAGAACGGATGCACACTCCAGTCCGCGGCTTCGGCCGGCACCACGTCCAGATGCCCGTGGATCATCAGCGCACCGCGGCTGGGATCGGCTCCGGGCAAGCGCGCGAAGACATTTCCGCGCCCCGGCGCGCCCGACTCCACGTACTCGGTGGTGTACCCGGCCTGCTGCAACTGATCGGCCACCCATTCCGCACACTCGCGCTCGCCCTTGGTGGTTTCGAGCACCCCGGTGTTGGAGGTGTCGAAACGGATCAGCGTGCTGACCAACTCGACCACTTCGGCTTCCGCCCGGGAGCGGGACTCGCGCTGTACACCTGTCACGCCCCTTTCCTACCACGCGCCACGCAGGGGCGAATGCCGCCGGACCCGGCCATGCCCGCGAATCGGCGCATCGACCTGCGCCCGGGCACGCTCACGTCGAAGCCGCGCTCGCGATGCCCGCTCGGTGAACACCGCTCGCCTTGCGATCTCGCTGATCGAATTATCCGGGCGGGCGTCGCCGGAATCGCGGCGGTGACCGTGCAGTCCCTTCGCGAATCGGGCGCGCGGATTCCGGCAGCGACGCTTACCATTCCGGCATGCGCCGTCGTAGGTGGCTTCGGGCCGCGGTGTGCTCGATCGTGTTGATCGCCTGTGGCTGCGTCGGCGCGGTGGAACGCGACGCCTTCGAGCAGCAGATCCGGGCTCGTGGAGGCGGCCTCGTCGACGGGCTGCCCGCCGCGGCGTTCGAAGCGTTGCGAAACCGGCTGGGCACCGGCGACATTCAGGCCGGTGTGGTGATGTTCGTCGCTCCCGAGTCGACGCAGTTCCGGCTCGTCCTGGCCGATCAGCCCGAACAGGTGACCCGATTCCTGGCCGACCACGACGATCTGAGCACCCGCGAACCGGCCGTCCACCTGCGCGTCCGAACCCCGCAGCGCCCACGCGAACTCGACGACTACTCCTATCGCCTCGGCGCCGTGAGCGCACCGCGGCCGGTGCGCGTCTCGGCCTTCGACGACCTGGACGGCGAATGCTTCACCCTCGGCGACGTACCCGGCCTCACCCGGCTCGAGTCGATCGTCGACACCGCCCTCGCCCGCAGCGCCCTCGCCGACGGTGTCGTTCCGGTGATCGTCGTGAGCCGATTCGGCCGCGACATCCGCATCGTCGCCGACGTGACGTCCGCGCGGTCGGACATGATCGCCGAATTCGATTCCGCCGGTACGTTTCTCCGCATCCGGCAGGTGTGAACAGTGTCCAGACCGCTCATTTCCGCACTCGGCACGGGCGTCGCCGCCGGAAGTATCGTCAGCTTCGTCCTGCCACTGGCGATCTGGCCCGGGGAAGCCCGGCTCACCGCGCCGCTGTTCTGCCGGGCCCCCTACCTGGATCCGATGGTGGTGTCGGACACCTTCCACGATTCCGAGGGCACGTCGGTGAACTACACCCTCTACTGCGTGAGCGAACGCGGCGCACTGACCGACGAAGGGTTCGTGTTGCCGTTCCTGACGCTGTTCGCGGCGCATATCGTCCTGTTCACCGCCGTGGTCCTCGTGGCGATGCTGTGGGCGCGCAAGCCGTCGGTCACTCCGGCGGAGAACGGCGCCGTGGAACTGTGACGTCCGGGTAGCCACGCGGGAGCGCTAGCCGCTCGTCGCGACGGCGTTCAGCTCGGGCGGCTGTCCGGCCGGCGTCACCGTCGCGTTCTCCCGCCAGCCGGGCGGGCCGAAGACGTAACCCAACCGCCCGCGCCAGGTGCGGGCGTCGCGCACGTCGCGCAGCAGAGCCGCGAATTCGTGATAGTTGACCTTCAACGGATTACCGGTGCCGATGTCGTGGGTGAGCCCGTAGCGGATGGGTTCGGATTCGGCGGCGAAACTGCCGAACACGCGATCCCAGACGATGAACACGCCGCCGTAGTTGGTGTCGAGGTAGGGCTGGTTGGAGCCGTGGTGCACGCGGTGATGAGCCGGGGTGTTGAACACGAATTCGACCGGGCGCCACAAGGTTCGGACGCGCTGGGTGTGAATCGGGAACTGATAGAGCAGGCCGAGGGTGTTCAGCAGGAAGATCATCCACGCGGGGAAGCCCAGCAGCGCGGCCGGCACCCACGCCAGGCTGCGCGTCATCGACGCGATCGGGTTGAGCCACGGCAACCGGATCGCGGTCGTCAAATTGAAGTGGGTGCTGGAGTGGTGCACCGAATGCGCCGTCCACAGCAATCGGATGCGGTGATCGGCCCGGTGCGCCCAGTAATAGCAGAAATCGGTGACCACCAATCCCAGCAGCCAGACCCACCAGTCGCGCGGCGACAGGTGCAGCGGTGTCCACGAGGCGACCAGCACGATGGTGGAGAACGGCAGCACGTACTGGAGCAGGGGCTTGGTGAGCTGGCCGATCGCGTAGGTGGCCCAGTTGGTGGCCGCCTCGCGCCCGTATCGGCCGCTGGGTGCGCGGTCGGGATCGCGGCGCGCGTCCCACCACTCCACGCCCATCATCGCGATGAAGGCCGGCACCGCGTACAGCGCCAGGTCCGCATTGTTCATCCGAACTCCTGTCCCGATCCGATCCGCCCGCGGGCACCGAGGCGTCCTCGCGCGAGGCATGTCACAGCGACGGTAATGCCGCCGACCAGCCCGAACATCGGGCCCGAGAGGGACCACCGATCCCCCGCCCGAGGGACTCGCCGTCACCGTCCGCGCCGGTATCGTCGCGGTGTGTTGTGGGAGCGAGCGGTGTCGTCGAGCCCGTGGGCGCTGCTGCGGCGTACTCCACGGCAGCCGGGGGCCGAGAGCGCGGCGGGGCCGCCGGGCGGTGAACTGCGGGCGGTTCGCCGGTCGCTGACCAGGCAATCGGTGGCGGTCGCGGTGGTCGCGGCGCTGGTGGACGCGGTCGTCTTCGCGCTCTCCGGCATCTTCTCCGTGGCGCCCGGCCCGGCGAGCGCGGTCCTGGTGGCCATCGTGGCGGCCGATCTGGCTTTCGCCGCGCCACCGGCAACGGCCGCGGTCGTCGCCGTGGTCCAGGTCGCGATCCGGCTGGCGGTCACGGTGCTGGTGCATCGGCACGGGCTGCCCGTCCGGGTGGCAGACGTCGGTTTCCTCGTCGCCGGCTATCGAGCGGGCGCCTGGTTGTCTGGCCGGGCGTCGCTGGTCACGGTGCCCGTGCTGGTGCTGGGTGCGTGCGGTGCGCCGTTGATCGCGGGCGGCGCGCCGGCGGCGGACTGGCGCCTGCTGCTCACCTCGGCGATCTCCGGTGGCGTCGTGCCATGGCTGGTCGGCCGTTACACCGCAGGTCGCGGCGCCTACATCGCAGAACTGGAGCAACGCGAACGGATCGCCCGCCAGCAGCAACGGACCGCGCTGGAACGAGCACTGACCGACGAACGTGAGGCGATCGCCCGCGACCTGCACGACGTCATCTCCCATCACGTCAGCGCGATCGGTATCCATGCGGGCGCGGCGCGTTTGGCACTGCACGGAAGTGGCGCCGCCACCGCCGCGGCGACACGCTCACTGTCGGCCGTGGAATCGGAGAGCCGCGCGGCGATGGTGGATCTGCGCCGTCAGCTCGATCTGCTGCACGGCCGCGAGGATGCCGCCCGCCAGCCCGGTATGGCCGATATCGACGATCTGGTCGACCGCGTGCGCGGCGCCGGCCTGGATCTGGCTGTCACCACCAGCGGCGCCGAACTACCCCGCTCACTCGACATCACCGTCTACCGGATCGTGCAGGAATTGCTCACCAACGCCCTGCGCCACGGCGCCGGCAGTGCGCGGCTGACGGTCCGAAACGACGGCACCGGGGTCGAGATCGAACAGTCCAATCCACTTGCCGGCGAAGAGGATTCGAACGTTTCCGCACCTTGCGGACCGCCGATCAGGGCCACGGGTCCGCTCGATTCGGCAGCGACGACTCCGCACGGACCCGATGCCGTCCGCTTGCCCGTGGGTGAGCGCGTGACCGTCCGCGCCACCACACCGGCCACGGTCAGGTTCCGCTCCGGCCGGCGAGCTCCGTTGCGAGAACGCGGCCCCGCCGCCCGGCCGGGCGGTGCCGCGCCGGAGGCGGCCACGGGCGTGCATCGGGGACTCGACGGTATCCGCCGGCGCGCGGAGCTCTTCGGCGGCAGCGTGGACCACGGCGTCGCCGACGGCCGCTGGCGCGTTCTCGTCCGGCTCCCGGGTGGGCGGTCGTGACCGGCCCGGTCCGGGTCCTGATCGCCGACGACCACGCGATGTTCCGATCCGGACTGCGCGCCGTCCTCGATGCGGCTCCGGACCTCGAATGCGTCGGCGAGGCCGGCGACGGCCGCACCGCCGTCGCCGAGACCGCGCGGCTACGTCCCGATGTGGCGATCCTCGACATCCGGATGCCGAAACTCGACGGTCTGGCGGCCACCGAGGCCATCGTGGCCGCTGGCGGCACCCGCGTGCTGGTGCTGACCACCTACGACAGCGAGGCGAGCCTGGCTCGCGCCCTGCAGGCCGGTGCCAGCGGATTCCTGCTCAAGACGCTGCCGCCGGAGGAGTTGATCGCGGCGATCCGGGTGGCGGTGCGCGGTGACGCGATCATCGACCCGTCGATGACGCGCCGCCTGGCCGCCCGGCTCGCCGACACCCTGGTCCCGGCGCCGCCGCCCGATCACGCCCTGACCGCCCGGGAACAGCAGGTTCTCCTCCTGCTCGCCGATGCCCGCAGCAACAGCGAAATCGCCGCCGCGCTGGGTGTCGGCGAGGAGACCGTGAAAACCCACGTATCCCGGATTCTGGCGAAACTGCAAGTGCGCGACCGCATTCAGGCCGTCGTGTACGCCTACCGGCACGGCCTGGTGCGATCGCCGGGCCGCTAGCCGTCCGCCGAGCACCTCGGCGACGTGGGCGAATCGTGGCAAATTTCCCGCATCTCGGGTATCCGAACCCCCGCCACCACCGCCGAACCGGGATTATCCTCGCGGTGTGTCGACCCATCACCGGGCTGCCGGTGATGTTCAATCGGTGCCGTTGAGGTTCCAGCGAACGAGTGAAAGGTTAGAGACATGGCACTTCCCACCATGACCGCCGAGCAACGCTCCGAAGCGCTGGCCAAGGCGGCCGCGGTCCGTAAGGCGCGGTCGGAACTGATCGAGCAGATTCGCAAGGGCTCGGTCTCGTTGGCCCAGGTGCTCGAGCGTGCCGACAAGGAGGACTTGGTCAAGAAGACGAAGGTCGCCGCGGTCATCAAGGCTCTGCCCGGTATCGGGCCGGTCAAGGCGGCAAAGCTGATGGACGAAGCCGATATTCCGGTCGACCGCCGTATCGGCGGCCTGGGGTCCCGTCAGCGTGCCGCACTGCTCGAGGCGTTGACGAACTAGCCCTCCCGAAGGCGGCGCTCAGCAGTCACCCGCGAGTCCGGGACCTGCACGGACACCCGTGATTTGGACCTCGCGGAGAGATCCGTTAACCTTGCTGAGCACCACCGGTCCGGGTGGCGGAATGGCAGACGCGCTAGCTTGAGGTGCTAGTGCCCTATTAACGGGCGTGGGGGTTCAAGTCCCCCTCCGGACACTGTGTGTAACTCGGAGTTACAGATAACCCCCGGCTTCGGCCGGGGGTTATCTGTTTCCCATGATTCTATCGAGTCGGACGGACTTCGTGCCACGATCCGCTCATCTCGCCGCCTCCCGTCGCGCATCGTCCTTCACTGCGTCGGGTGTCGTAGGCTCGAGCGGACGAATCACCCGGAGGAGTTGACTGTGACGGTATCGAATCCCGGCGCGCATCCGCGAATCTCAGCCGAGGAGTTTCTGGGTACCGAGCCCGACGCCTTCAGCAGTACGTTCGGCGACATCGAGATCGTCGACGGCCTCGTGGTGCGACTGATGGCCCAGAGCGAGGCGCACAGCCGAATCGTGCGCCGACTGGCGACGGCATTGGACGACGCTCGTGACCCCGCAGGGCCGTGCCTGCGTGTCGGGTCCGACGTCGCCGTCCGTTTCGCCGACGCGGACGATCGGCGAAACGATCACCGGCTCAACGTCCGCTACCCGGACATCTTCGTCCGCGATTGCGAACCGTACGACGTCAACACTGTTCGTGACCACATCGCCCTCATCGTCGAAGTCGTGTCCAAGACCACCGTCGACACGGACACGAGCGAGAAACACAAGCTCTACGCGCGCTCCGGAATACCCGCATACCTGATCGTCCACTTCGACAAGAGCTGGGAGACCATCGACCGCATCGAGGAGTATCGCCTGGACTGGTCCGGGTTGCGATACATGCCTCATAAAGTCCACCGCACCGCCCTGGTCCTCGACACCCCGGTCACACTCGCCATCACCTTCGACGCACTCCATCGCCCCTGACCCCGGCGCCTACGCGCCCGCTCCCGGCAGCAAGGGCCTTGCGGCCCGTCCCGCCGAGCTCGCCGAAGATGGACGCGAAGCTCGGACCCGAACTGTCCACACGGCGGCTGCCGACCGAAAGATGTACGCGACGTTGGATTTTCGCGATCACACCGCGGGCAGAAGGACATCGTCGAACTTGTCGACGGCCTCGTCGTACCGGATCTCGAAGCCTTTCGTCACGGCCTCCTCGAGCACGGTGGTTGCGACGTCCTGCGGCTTGCGGGGCGACGGATTTCCCGGCGAATTCTCGTAGTTGAAGACGATGACGTCGAGGTAGACGGGTTTGCGTAGACGGCGGGGGCCGAGCAGAGCAATCAGCGCGGCGGCCACTGCCGGATACGGAGTGAACTCCGGATCCTCGAGCCATTGGACGAGGTCGTCTCTCGGCACGCTGAAGTCCACGCCGACGGCTTCGAGGGTCGTGATCAGATGGGGCGCGTGTGGCACGAAAGCCTCACCCGCTGCCGTGATCGCGAACGGTGCGTGATTCCACCCCTGATCCGGAGCCGCGTCCCACCACTGGGTAGCGATCGCCCCGTCCGGGCGTACCCAGAACACATCGAGGTGGCGAGCGAGACGACCGGCGCAGGTGATCGGTGATGCCGGGTCGGCGGAGCCCGGAGGTGCGATCGGAAAGGCGCTGTGATCGGCCCAACCGTGCGCCGGGGCTCCATGCCACCACTGAGTTCCGATGGAGCCGTCCGGAGCCACCCAGAACACATCGAGGTTGATCGGCGTGCGCGCCGTCGCCGCGATACCGCCCTCGGCGACCGCACCCGCGGAAGTGATCCCGAACGAACCATGGTCGGCCCAGCTGTGCCCTGGGGCCGCGTGCCACCACTGGCTGCGGACCGATCCATCCGGTCCGACCCAGTACACATCCAGGTTGTCCGGAGTGCGCGCCACGACAGCGAGCGGGGATCCCGCTCGGGCGGACCCGGCCGGCGCGACGGCGAAGGCTCCGTGATCGGCCCAGCTGTGGCCCGGCGCCGCATGCCACCACTGGCTGCGAATCGATCCGTCCGGGCCGATCCAGTACACGTCGAGGTTGTCCGGAGTGCGAGCGACGGCCGCCAGAGCCGACCCGGGCTCTGCCGAGCCGGCCGGCACGATCGGGAAGGCTCCGTGATCGGCCCAGCTGTGGCCCGGCGCCGCATGCCACCACTGAGTGCATACGGCCCCGTCCGGGGCGACCCAGAATACGTCGAGGTTGTCGGCAGTGCGCGCGACCGCCGCCACCGTACCGCCGGGCCGCATTGCGCCGGCGGGCGTGATCGTGGACGACCCGTGGCTGCCCCAGGCTGCGTCGGGTGCCGACCACTGGGTCGTGACGGCGCCGTCTGCGCCACCCCAGAAGGCGTCGAGGTGGTTCGGCTCACGTGATACTGCCGCGACGGACGACCCCGCCGGCGCGGCACCCGCCCCCGCGATGTTCACCACGCCATGGTCGCCCCAACTCTGGTGCGGCGCGATATCCCACCACTGCCATCCGACCGCTCCGTCACGGCGCGGCCAGAACACGTCCAGCCGATTGCCTTCGGGCGCAAGCACACTCAGCCCGGACGAGGCCGTAGCCCGAAGGTTCGCCGGCGGATCGTCGGTGGGGTTGCGGCCGAGTATGTCGTTCCAGATATAGCGGTAGTACGGATTCTGCTGGTCCATCGCCATGGACCGAGCGCTGCGGTCGGTGCCGCCGAACCATTGGTCCACGATGGCGCCCTGTTGCTCGGCGTTGAACGCCGACCAGTCGGGGCCTGCCGCGCCGTACTGATAGACGTTGTCGCCCATGATGTACTGCGCTTGGTTGACCATGCCGCTGCACATGAGTGCCGGCAGGAAGCCGGCGTGCGCGATCTGCCAGGCATGTGCGAGCTCGTGGATGAGGAGCTGCCCCGGCTTCGGGTACGACTTGCCGCCGGGGCCGAGCGGGTTGTCGTAGCCCTTGCCCAGGTTGCAATAGGTCTTGCCGTCGATGCCGGGCGCGGTGAAGGCGCGGTCGCCCAGGCCGGCGAGGTTGGTGATGAGCACCTTGTCGTACGGCATCGAGTTGCCGTAGACCTGACGGGCGAACCTGATCTCGGCGTCGTTGAGCGGCCGGTACTCGATGAGCGCGTTGGTGACCGCGCCGATGGCGACGCCCACAACGATGCCGAGGACGATCGCGCCGCCGATCCCGGCACCGGCAGCGGCCGCGACCGCGAACACGACGACCCCTCCGACGACACCGAGTGTGCCGCCGGGTCCGAGTGTCGCGCCCAGCCAGTCGGTCGCCTCCCTGGTCGCGCCGATCACGACACCGAGCGTGGCGCCGGCGACACCGGCCGCGACATCGACCACGTCTTCGACCAAGTCTTCGAGTGTTCCGACGACGCCGCCCCACTTGTAGTCCTTGGCGACGCTGTAGGTGGGTGCGGCCTGTAGCTGGAGCCAGTACAGCGCGAGCAGAGGATTGTGGCCGTGTTCTTCGCGGTCCCAGCTGTCGACTCCGGAGACGTGTCCGCTCTGTATGAACGCCATCGTGGGAAAGCCGGGCGCCGTGAGATAGGCGCGCAGGTTGAAGTCGAAGTTCCCGAGAATGCTGCTCGAGTGGGTGTGGAATCTGACGAAGTAATCGCCGTTGTCGCTGACTTCTACGTGGACCGAACCACCGAGCGGCGTGCCCGGCGGGGTGACGATGGGGCGGTCGAAAGTGAGAGTTGCCATCTCGTGTGTACCTCCGTGACGGTGAGCCCGAGGCCGAGCCCCCGGGAAGGGCTATCGGCCAAGGCTGCACCGTCGCGCAGGATCCGGATAGAGTAGGCGTCTACTCGTTCCTGTGCGGCGCTGACCAGCACCTACACGGATTCACTGCCTTCCGCCCCATCGCTACCGGAATCCTCCATTTCTCCGGTCGTAGCGACATCGCCTGTTCGTCGATCTCCTACCTCGGACTCGTCGCGGCCTTGTCCGTCTGCGGAGCCAGCCGGCGCATCAGTTCGAGTAGTTCACGTTGTTCGGCGGCGGTGAGCGGCTTCGAGGCGTCGCCCGACATTCCGTCGGAACCGCTGCCGCTCGGTATGCCGATCGGCTGGCCGGCGCTCACGCTCAGGGGCGCGCCGGCTTCGGCGGGGCGCAGTGCGGCGATGTCCGCGGCGGTGAGCGTGTTGTCGACGTGTGTGGGTTCGCGGCCGCACAGCCGGAGGAGCTGGTGCAGATCACCGTCGAATTTGTCGACGCAGGAGGTGTGCTGAGTGCCGACGACGGCATCCGATGCGAACTGCAGTATCTTCGGCTTCCGCCCGGACATGGGCTTCCAGCCTGCTTGGAAGTCGGTCACGCCCTGGTATTGCTCCTTGAAGGGGCGGGGAGCGCCGGATCCGCCGTAGTTGCTGTTCCAGATGTCGTAATCGCCGGTGAGGGTGTCTCCGTAGAGCCACCTCGGCGCATAGGCGATGACATAGCCGACGGCATTGTGTGCCGTCATCCGTGCCCGCAGTGTTTCCACCGCGCGGCGTATCTCATCGGGGTTGGGCGGGCGGGGCATCGGCTTGGATCGCTCGGCGTCGATCTGCCAGATCCACGGGACGTCTTTCCACCACGGGGTCTTCTCTTCGACGTAGTCCATCCAGAAGTTGACCTGCCGCTCGATGTTGTCGGGCCACAGGAAGTGATACGCGCCGAGGACGGGGATCTCGGCACCGCGCGCCCGTTCCAGCGCGTCCTGGAAGTGTGCGGCCCGCCAATCACTGCCTTCGGTCGATTTGTGGGTGAAGAACGAAATGCCGTCGCGGCGAGCGGCAACGAGGTTCATGGGACCGCGATCCCAGTCGTAGTCCGAGGCATCCCATCCCCAGACCGGGGCGGTGTTCGCCACGCCGACCGGCGTGGCGGCCGCTCCTCCGACGACATCCGGGTGGACACGATCCGGCGCGGATTCGCCCGCTCGCTGTTCCAGTCGTGTCATCAGATCGGCCGAGGTCGCCCAATGGACGTGGTCGAAGTGCCCGATGGCCTGGGGACCGCCGTACACGCTGCCACCCGGATTTTTGACCTGTTTCTTGACGTAGAAGCCGTTGTCGTCGCTGAACGGTGTCGAATGGATCAACTCGACGGTGAAGTCCGCGTAATTGTCGTAGAGCCATTTGGCGAAGTCGCGCATCTTCACAGCCCCAGCCGGCGATAGACCACCGGCGCCGATGTCCAGGGCCGCGGTGGGCGAACCGGAGTATGTCAGACCGTAGTGATGTGACACCGCGCCGTGGTCACCGTCCATTCCGCTGGTGATGTAGATATCGTCGGCGTGGGGATAGCGCTCCAGGAACTTCGCCATCCGGTTCCCGAGCGGACCGGTGACGACACCTTGCCATCGCGCAATAGCCATGCTCGGCCTCCTTCGTGAGAAGTGACGGTTGGGGTCGACGACTCGAGTGATCAGCTGAATCGAAACCGATGCGTCGTGTGCCGTCGCGGGAATTGCGTGCCGCAGTGTTTTCGGTGTGCAGCCGGGAATACGTCGGGCACGGGATTGGACAGGCCGGTTTCCGGTCGGAATTCGCAAAGGTAGTCCGACGATCTCGGTCGCCGACTTGCCTTCTCATCCTCGTTCGAAATGAGGACCGCAGCCACTATTGTAGGCCGTCCGCAGAGGCTTCGCGCAGAGTGGAGTGAATCCAGAGTTTCGGCTGCGCATGGCATTTCGCTCGCGAGGGCGTGTGGATTCGTTGCGCTAAGTATTGATCAGATCACGCCCATGACGTTTCTCGGTTTCGAGTAGACGAATACTCGGGCAATTGCATACTTGGGTGAATAGATTCATGCCTCTGGATGCGTGTTCGATCGGCCGGTACACGAAAAGAGGAGGTGGTGACGATGGACCCGGGACAGGCCCGTTTCGATCCGAGGGATCTCTACGGGTCGGTGATCGCCGCGCCATTGCTCGACGACATGCGCGAGCAACCTCCCGCTGCCCTTCACAAGGTGGTGATCGATCTTCACTTCGGTTATCCGGCGGGCCGGGCGGCGGCGGCACAGGCCGTGCGCGGCTACATCCAGCGCGCCACCGACACCTCCGACGACGAGGGAGTGGACGACGGGCTCGCCCAGTACGTGCTCGCACGCCTGACCGCGAACTCCATCCGGGAGGTGGTTCGCCTCGACCGCGCGGCCGCGGACGCGGGGACGGGGCGTGCCATCTACCGAATCTGGCCGGATTTCACGATCGGCCCGCTGATCAATCGGTCCGCGGCCACGGTCAAGGCGGACGCCGCCCACGCGTCCTTCACCGCACGCGGTGCCGGAATTGTCTGGGCGGTCGTCGACTCGGGAATCGACGGGCGCCACATGCACTTCCGCACGCACGGGACCCTCGATGTGACGCTGCCGGTGCGGCACTTAGATTGCACCGGAGGCAATTCGCCGCTGACCGACGAGTTCGGCCATGGAACACACGTCGCGGGCATCATCGCCGGCGAGGGCATCGGAACCACCGCGCAACCGCTGAACGCGGTACGCGCCGAGATCGACGACAACGGTGATGTGAATTATCACGCCGAACCGGTCACGGGTATGGCCGCGATGGCGCCCCTGTGCCGGCTGGTCGGCTACAAGGTCCTCGACGACGGGGGCGACGGGCAGACCAGCTCGATCATGGCCGCTCTCAAGGATATTCAGGAGGTCAACAACCACGGCCGCGACATCAAGATCCACGGCGTGAACCTGTCGGTCGGCTACCCGTTCGACCCGAAATGGTTCGCCTGCGGCGAAAGTCCCGTATGCCAGGAGGTGACACGGCTCGTCCACTCGGGAGTCGTGGTCGTCGTCGCGGCCGGAAATACCGGATACGGATACAACCTCGACTTCGTCAAGGGAAATGTCGCCGCGGGACTGGACCTGACCATCAACGACCCCGGCAACGCGGAGGCGGCGATCACGGTGGGTTCCACCCACCGCGATATGCCACATCGCTACGGGATCTCGTACTTCTCCTCGAAGGGGCCGACCGGCGACGGGCGCGCCAAACCCGACGTCGTCGCACCGGGCGAGCGGATCCTCTCGTGCGCGACCGGCCGGGCGCTTGCCGATATCGCCGCCAAGGGCGATGTCACCGGACCTGTCGACTATGTCGAGGACAGCGGAACCAGCATGGCCGCTGCCCATGTCTCCGGAGTCGTCGCCGCATTCCTGTCGGTGCGGCGGGAATACATCGGAGAACCGGGGGCGATCAAAACGATCTTCACCGACACTGCCACCGATCTGGGCCGGGTGACTAACTTCCAGGGTCACGGCCTGATCGATCTGATGCGGGCCATCCAATCCGTGTAGCGGCGAGCGGCGCCGATCGCCTGCGACCGCCAGAGCAGGAGGGGCACGACGATGAACGAACTATCCGGCTTTCCGAGTGCGGAACTGCAGTTCGACCGCGATGCCGGGGTGGTCGGCAGCACCGACAACCTGCTCGGCCTCGCCACCGACCCGGCGGTGACCGACCTGATGGTCGTCAGCCACGGATGGAACAACGATATGAGCGAGGCACGGCAGCTCTACAGCAACCTCGCCGCGTCGTTGCGGACCGTCCTCGACTCCGGCGCCGTCCCAGGACTCGCGGGTCGTTCGATCGGGATCGCGGGGGTGCTCTGGCCGTCGAAGAAGTTCGCCGAGACCGACCTCATCCCCGGCGGGGCCGCCGCAGCCGCCTCCCCGATCGATGCCGGACGTCTGCTCGCCCAGATCGAGGAACTGCGGGATCTGTTCCCCGACGCCGCGGCGCAACAGACCCTTGACGCCGCCTCCGCACTCGTTCCCACCTTGCAGGACAAGAGCAGCGCCCGTGCGGCCTTCGCCGATCACCTGCGGTCACTGCTCGACCGGGCCGCGGCCGATCCCGAGGACGCCTCCACCGATCTGTTCACCCAGCAGGGCGGCACCATCATGGATCGGCTGGCGGTCCCGGTGTCGCTGGCGCCGCCGCGGGAGACGGCCGGTGGAGCCGCCGCGCTGGGCCCGGCCGCCGACGCCAGTCGTGGCACCGTCGGTGGCGCCGCCGGTCTCGGCAGCCTCCTCGGCGGGGTCATGGGAGCGGCTCGCAGTCTGCTGAACTTCACCACCTACTACGAGATGAAGACCCGATCGGGCCGCATCGGCGAACACGGTCTCGCCCCGGTGATCGCCCAGGCTCACCGGACACGTCCCGAACTACGCGTGCACCTGGTGGGCCACAGCTTCGGTGGCCGCTTGGTCTCCGCCACCGCCAAGGCGCTGCCCGACGAGGACAGCTTGTCGACGCTGACCCTGCTTCAGGCAGCGTTCTCGCACTACGGATTCGCCGAGAACTGGACGCCCGGGCAATCCGGATTCTTCCGCAATGTCGTCAGCGACAAGAAGGTCGCCGGTCCGGTCTTGATCACCGACACCGCCAACGACCTGGCCGTCGGCATCGCCTACGCCATAGCCTCCCGCATCGCCGGTCAGGTCGCGGCCGCGGTCGGCGACGCCGACGACATCTACGGCGGCATGGGCCGAAACGGCGCCCAGAAGACCCCGGAGGCGATTTCCGCACAGCTGCTGGACACGGGAGGCCAGTACACCTGGAAGGCCCGCGCCCTGCACAATCTGCTCGCCGACCGCTTCATCACCGGCCACTCCGACGTCACCGGCCTTCAGGTCGCCTACGCACTGCTCTCCGCCCTCTCCACCACGTGAGTCCGGAGCGCACAGCTCGGACGGGGGCCGGATCACACTGGAACTCATCGCACCGCAACGACTGCCGACATCGACCGGCCTAACGCGTCGGCCCGG
Organism: Nocardia sp. MDA0666; assembly: GCF_003023875.1. Classification (NCBI taxonomy): domain Bacteria; kingdom Bacillati; phylum Actinomycetota; class Actinomycetes; order Mycobacteriales; family Nocardiaceae; genus Nocardia; species Nocardia sp. MDA0666. The sequence goes on along the minus strand of NZ_PYHT01000011.1, from coordinate 166,151 downwards.
TGCCGTCGGAGTGTTCGTCCACATCGGGCAGGTCCGCGACCGCCTCCGTCACGGTCGGATACAGCCCGACCGGCGTTGCCTGCGCTTCCGCGGTCCCCAGCGCGTCACCGAACTGGCCGATCGAGCGGGCGATCCGGAAGTCGGTATGGCGCCGGCCCAGATCGTCGCGCAGGTCCGCCAGCATCGCCGCGGCCGTGACGTCGATACTCGGCGAGGTCTCGGCATCGAGCACGACCAGCTGGGTCCGGTCGGTGCACAACTGCTCGATACGTCCGCGCACATAGTCGGCGTTGGCGAAGAACAGACCCGACTCGACCCGCACCACAACGAGGTCCGGCCGCTGGGTCAACTCCGGATGCCGGTCCGCGTCCAGCCACAGCGTGCCCGACCGCACCACGGGCGCCACATGTGGGCGGGACGTGCGATACACCAGCAGCAGCATGGAGATGCCGATGCCGATCAGCAGGCCGGGCAGCGTATCGAACAGCAGGACGCCGACCTCCACCCGTCCGCAGGACCGGTCTCCCGATCACAGACCGTCGTTGCCGCTCGGCAGCGACGCTAACGACGGTGGCGGCGGGCGCGCGTCACACGTTGCGGGTGAATACGCGGTCGGCGCTCACGCCTTCCGGCCGACCGCGCCGTACAGCGACACCTTCTTGTCGTGGTCGGCGGGATGTTCGATGCCCTTCTGCCGCCACCGGTGAATCACCTCGACACCCGGTTCGACGAGTTCGAGGCCGTCGAAGAAGCGGGCGACCTCGTCGCGACTGCGCGGGCGCACCGGAATGCCCTGATCCGAATACACCTGCAGCAGCCGGCCCATCCCGTCGGGATCGTTGGCGCCGTTGTCGAAATCCGTGGTGACATGACTCATCGCGAGATACGAGCCGGGAGCCAGCGCGTCCATCAGCGTGTTCACCATGGCGTAAACGTCGCCGGGGACGAAATGGACCACCGCCATCAGCGAAATCGCCACCGGCTGCGACAGATCCAGAGTGTCGAGCAGTTCGCGGGAGCCGAGGATCGCCTCGGGATTCGCGGCGTCGGCCTGCACATAGGTGGTGCGGCCTTCGGGCGCGCTCACCAGCAGGGCCCGCGCGTGCGCGAGCACGATCGGATCGTTGTCGACGTACACCACCCGCGAATCGCACGCCTGTTCCTGCGCGACCTGGTGCAGATTGGGTTCGGTCGGGATGCCGGTGCCGATGTCGAGGAACTGGCGCACGCCCTGCTCGGCGAGATAACGCGTCGCGGTGCGCATGAATTCGCGGTTGGTGCGCGCGGTCAGGCGGACCGCCGGGAAGTTCGCGAGAGCGGTCTCGGCGGCACGGCGGTCGGCCTCGTAGTGGTCCTTGCCGCCGAGAAAGTAGTCGTACATACGGGCGGGGTGTGCCACATCGGTGCGGAGGTCGACCGGATGATCGGACACGGGAAGGCTCCTCGCGGGTTGGGAACGTATCGCCGATATATAGCGCATACGGGCCAATTCGGCAGCGGGACCGCGTAATTCGTGCGCGATCAGGCCGGGGCGGAGTCGTCGGGCGGAAGCCGGGGCGACCGCGTATCCGGCCCGGCGTCGTGCGCCGGGCCGATGCGCGGATCGGCGAAGATCTCGGCGGTATCCGAGACCGCCGCCGCCCGCGTCGCGGCCGCATCGCTCACCCGCAACGCGTACAGGTGCTGGTCCGGGTCCACCGCGACGAGGCCGTAGTCGAGGTCGACCTCGGCCTCCGTGAGATGCAGTTCGCGCAGCGCCGCCGCCAATGTGGGGTCGGCAGCGAGCCGGACGGTGAGCAGCGGCATGGTTCCACGCTACGCGCGGATCTCGGTGTTCTTCAGCTCCGCCAGCAGGGCAGCGGCGTCGACCACACCGAATCCGTAGTCGTAGTCGAATCCGCCGGGCTGCGCGGTCGCGGTGCGCCGCAACAGATCTCGCAGCTGCGCCGGTGCCAGTTTGCTCGCCGGGTACACGGTCCGGATCGCCGCGACCAGTCCCGCGGCGACCGGGCAGGCGGCCGACGTGCCGGTGTCGGGTTCCTTCGCGCCGAACACCGTGGACCCGAGGAAGTGGGTGTAGCTGCAGATGTCGGGTTTGCGATCGGACAGCCGGCCCGGCCCCTGCGAGGAGTAGCCGACGCGTTGCCCCTTGGTGTCCGCGCCGCCGACGCTCAGCACGCTCGGATGCGAGTTCGCGCCGCCGATCGGCCGATCCCGGTACGCGCACCGCGAATCGGGGCAATCGCGGCCGCAGTTGCCGGCGGCGAACAGGATGTCGGCACCGGCCGATTCGAGCGAGCCGACGATCACGTTGAACGGATGGGACGGATTGTCGGAGTAGTTGCCGGGCTGTCCCACCGGGAAGTCCCAGTCCGGTGAGAACGCGCCCCAGCTGTTGCTGATCACCAGCGTGCGGGTGGCCTCCGGCTGATCGGTGAGCACGGTGCGCAGATGGGCGTAGGCGGCCAGCGCGTCCGAGAGCAGCCCGTCCATGGTGGAGCCGCCGCGAGTCTTGCTCTGCAGCACCGGTATATCGAGCAGGGTGGCGTTCGGCGCGCCGATCAGGGTGTCGAACGCGCACATCGATCCGTGGTCGACCGGGAACTGTCCGGCCGTGCCGCTGACCCCCGGCGGGTTCCAGCTGCGCGCGGTATCGACGGTCACCGGCCCGCCGCGTGCCTGCTCGACGCGGGCGGCGTTGATCCCGGTGTCGACGATCGCCACCGCGACGGATTTTCCGTCCATTCCCGCGGCGGCCAGATCGCCGGTGTGCAAGAGGGTTTGGACGTCGTGCCAGGTGCCGACCGCCGGATCGCCGCCGCAGGTGAGGTTCGTCTCGATCCGCGGGTCGGCGAAAACGCCTGCCACGCCGCGGGTTCCGGTCAGTCGCGCCACCGTGGCGTCGAGGTCGCCGTCGGGGATCTGTCCGCGCACCACCACCGAACCCGCGCCCGCCTGCTCGGCGGCCATCGTATCCGGGACGGACAGCGGGGCGAAGTCGTGGTCGAGGTCGAACCCGGGCAAATCCCCGGCGACATCGGCGGGGGTCACCGCGACGGCCGGATCGGCAACTGCGGCAATCAGATCGGCGGAGGGACGGAGTTGGATGAGTGCGCGCATACCTGCCATCCTGCCGCCAATTGCCGCGGATTTCCCGCCTATCGCCGGAACGGACCGTGCACCGGGTCAGCGCGCGGCCGACACCACGTCCACGAGTGCTTGCACGGCACGAGCGCAGTCGTCGCGGGTGTAGCCGAGCAGACGCACCTCGCCGGCATCCGGTTCGTAGGCCAGAGTGTTGCCGCGTCCCTGGATGATCGAGGCGTCCGGCTGCAATCGATGCTGCTCGTCGCGCTCGGCGATGATTCGCCCGCCGCCGGCGGCATCGACGAGCATCTGGAAGAACTCCCGATAGGACAGGTTCTGATCGCCGACGAGATAGGCCGCACCCGGCTCACCTCGCACGAGCGCGCCCCGAATCGCTTGTGCGAGTGAGGCGGCGGACATGTAGTTGGTGCCGCCGGGCGGTGCGAAGTCGGGGATGTCGGGTTCGTTCCCGGCCGCCCAGGACACCATTCGCCGATACCGGCGAGCCGACGGTCCGGGCACGGCACCGATGATCGACGGCGGATTGAGGGTGCACGCGGCGAACGAGTCGTCGGCGAGCGCGCGGACGCCTTCGTCGGCGGCTTTGCGGGCCGCGATGTACGGGTTGTGCTCGGCGAGGTCGGGGCGCAGCTGGTGGTAGTAGCTGCCGACCTGCACGAAGCGCGGTACGCCGGCCCGCTTGGCCAGTGCCGCGAAACGGGGTACGCCGACGCTCTGGGTGGTCTCCCAGAAGTGCCGGGTGTCGTCTTCGGGAGTCTTGTGCCGCACGTCCTGCCCCGCGGCGAACACGATCCCGTCGAATTGTTCCAGTTGTGCCGGGGCGAAGGTGGGCACCGTGTAATCGCCCAGCAGCAGCGGAAATTCGTAAACCGGTGAATCGGCCGATATCGGACCGCGACCCGCGACGGTGACGTCGTCACCGTGCTCGCGCAGGTGCAGCGCGGCATGCACGCCGATCATGCCGGTGCCGCCGACGACCAGGATCTTCATGGACAGACATCTCTCACTCGGGGACGGTGACGATCGTTTCCGGTCGCTCGTCAGCGTGGCCGGGGAACCCGCTTGTCGATGAACAAACCCTCCACCGAGACGCAGAGCGTGCCGTCGGCGGTGTGGATCGCGCCGACCGAATTGATCTTGCGGCCGTCCTCCGACACCATCCGGCCGCTGACCGTGAGCGGCGCGAACAGAGGAGTCGGGCGGTGATACCGCACATTCAGTTGCGCCGTCGCACCGCTGCGTCCCGACCAGGCGTTCGCCACCCCGAGCGTGTGGTCGAGCAACAGTGCCGCCACTCCCCCGTGCACATGTCCCGGCGGTCCCTGATACGGAAGCGTCAGGGTCACGACACCCTCCACCGATCCGTCCGCACGGCCGGTGAGAACGAGAGGCGGTGCGATCGCATTCTCCGGTCCGGTGACCGGGTCGTGGCGGGTCACACCCTCACCGCGCCACATATCGATCAGCCGTTCCGCGACCACCGGGGCGTGCTGTTCGAGGTGGTCGGCGATGCTGTCGAGTTCCTCGGCGACCCGATCGAGATTCGCATTCGCCCGATCGGTGCGCAGCAGCGCGTCGATCACCCGCCGCGCTGCCGCTGTCGCGCGGTCGACCGGGACGTCCTGCTGCTCCGACGTGAGGACGATGTCGGCAGGCGAGTTGCGCACTGTGGGAACGCTTTCCGGTTCCGGTTCGGCCGACGTCATCGAATCCATCGTGGTTCTCCTCTGCCGTTCGCGGGTGTCGCGATACGTCGTTCGCACGTTAGCGGTGTCGGCCGGTCGGATGGCCGGCGAGGTCCCACCCACCGGAAAGCTCTGGTCCCGCGCCGGCTCGAGCGGCGAGGATGGGAGCGTGGAATCCCCGGACCGACTTGCCGTCACCGCACTCGCGGCGGAATATGCGCGCGCCGTCGACCGCCGCGACAGTGCGGCGCTCACCGCGCTGTTCGCTCCCGACGCGGTCCTCGTGTTACCCCCCGTGCTGAACGGGACGGAGCAGGCCGTCGAGCTGGTGGGCAGGCAGAGCCTGGTTTCGTCGGTGGTGAACTCGGTGTCGCGTTTCGTGCTGACCCGGCACGTCGTGGAACAGCTCGTGCTCGAGCCTATTTCGGGCGACCGCGTGCGGGGTGAGGTCTATTGCACGGCACACCACATCTCGCGGCGGGCGGACGGTTATCGGGACCGGCGGGTCGCCATCCGTTATCAGGACACCTTCGCCCGCTCCAGGGAAAGCTGGTTGTTCTCGCGGCGGGAACTGGTGGTCGACTTCATCGAGGATGTCGCGGTTCGCGTGCCGGAGGCGTCCGGCACCGAGAACGCGGGTCCGGCCTAACCGCGGCCCGCGTTGCGAGCGGTCCCCCGGTGGGCGGGCACCGTGGTGGGGTCTTCCGGCCAGGCGTGTTTGGGATAGCGGCCGCGCAGATCCGCGCGGACGCGAGGCCAGCCGGTGCGCCAGAACGAGGCGAGATCCGCGGTCACCGCGACCGGGCGCTGAGCGGGTGAGAGCAGATGCAGCACGATCGGGACGCGACCGTCGGCCAGGCGCGGCGCGTCCGTCCAGCCGAAGAGCTCCTGCACCTTGATCGCCAGCACCGGCGGATCGGAGGAATAGTCGATCCGGGGGCGGCTGCCGGACGGGACCGGCACACGTTCCGGTGCCAGTTCGTCCATGCGCGCCGCATCCGGCCAGGGCAGCAAGCGACGCAGGGCTTGCGCGGTGTCGATGCGTTCGAGATCGGTGCGGCGGCGCGCACCGGCGAGTTCGGGGCCGAGCCAGGTGTCGGCGGTGGCGAGCAATGCCTCGTCGTCGACCGCCGGCCACGGGTCGCCGAGGGTGCGGTGCAGGAAGTCGAGGCGCTGACGCAGTGCGGTCGCCTCGGCGGGCCAGGACAGCAGGCCGAGTCCGGACGAGGTCAGCCCGCGGCGCACGGCGGCGGCGAGCAAGTTCGGATCCGGGTCGCGAAGAGCCTTCTCCGACAAGGTGATCGCACCCAGCCGTTCGATCCGCCGCGCCACCACATCGCCGTCGGCCCACTCGACCTCGTCGACGGTCGTCAGCAGATCCGCCGCGGCGCGGCGAGCGAGGCGTTCGTCCGCGACCGCGGCCAGCCGGATGTAGCCCTCGGAACGACCGGGGTCGCGGGTGGCGACGCCGACCGCCAGCCATTCCGGATCGCCGGTCCCGGAGCCGGGCGGCAGCGTGACTGCGGTACCGCCGGCCATGAGATAGCTCGCCGAGCCCGGGGCGCGCCGCCGCGCGAGTCGTTCCGGATATGCCAGCGCCACCACGTAAGCGGGATCGTCGGTGCCCTCCGGCCCGTCGACCGTTCGGGCCAGTCGCTCGGCCTCGCGTCGCCAGCGCGCCGGCTGCTCGCGGCGGAGCCGACGCAGGCCGGTCGTAAGATCGACGCCCGAGATCAGGGTGTCGTCGTCGAGGACGGCGACGACTTCCGCCGCCGTTCGTGCCCCCACTTCGGCCGCTCCGTCGAGCAACGCGCGTGCCAGTCGCGGGTGCAATCCGATGCGGGCCATGCGCCGCCCGCGCTCGGTCACCGCGCCATCGGCGTTCACGGCTCCCAACGCCTGCAGCACATTCCGGCCCGCGGTCAGCCCACCGGCCGGCGGCGGATCCCACCAACTGAGCCCCTGCCCGTCCGCCGTGCCCCAGCAGGCCAGTTCCAAGGCCAGCCGGGTCAGATCCGCGGTGCGGATCTCCGGCTCGGGATAGGCGGGCAGGGTGGCGTGCTCATGTTCCGGCCAGCATCGCCACACCCGGCCCGGTGCCTCGCGCCCGGCCCGCCCGGCCCGTTGGTCGGCGACGGCCGCCGAGACACGGACCGTGGCCAACCCGGACAGCCCACGCGCCCGATCGATGCGTGGCACTCGTGCCAGGCCCGAATCGACCACGGCACGCACGCCGGGCACCGTGAGGCTCGACTCCGCCACCGCCGTGGCGAGCACCACGCGCCGTCGCGGTCCGGGACGCAACGCCGTGTCCTGGCTCGCCGCGCTCAGTCTGCCGTGCAGCGCGACGATATCCACATCGTCCTGGTCGTTCAGAAGTGCTGTGACTCTTCGAATTTCGGCCGCACCCGGCAGGAAGACCAGGATGTCGCCCGCGGTTTCGGCCAGCGCGGTTCGGGTGGCGCGTGCGACCTGCGCGTCGATTCGCTCCCGGGGCAAGGGCGGGACGTATGTCGTGTCCACGGGAAAGGTCTGCGCTTCGACCCGCACCACCGGCGCCGCGTCGTCGGTACTCAGCAGGGCCGAAAGCCGTTCGGCGGCAACGGTGGCCGAGGTGGCGAGGACCCGCAGGTCGGGCCGTAATCCGGCCCGGGCGTCCAGCAGCAGCGCCAACAGCAGATCGGCGTCGAGATGGCGTTCGTGACATTCGTCGAGCACGACCACGTCGACCCCCGCCAACTCCGGATCGTCCTGCAGGCGGCGGACCAGCAAGCCGGAGGTCACGACCTCGATGCGGGTCCGCCGCCCGGCTCGTCGATCCCCGCGGACCGAGTAGCCCACGGTTTCGCCCACCTGCTCGCCGAGCAGCGCGGCCATCCGCGCGGCCGCGGCGCGAGCTGCAAGCCGCCGTGGCTCGGCTACGAGCACCCGGCCGGGGTTGTTCTGCGCCAGCGCCAACGGCACCAGCGTCGTCTTCCCCGTGCCCGGCGGCGCGACCAGGACCGCGGTCTGCCGGTCGGCCAACGTCGCGACGAGATGGTCGAGGACGGCCCGGACCGGCAGATCGGGAAGTTCGAGCCCGGTCACCGCAGCCCCAGCGTGCGCATCGCGGCGTCTCGCGCTGCCCCGCGGTCGGTCTTGCCGCCCGGGCCGAGCCGGAGCCGATCCACCACCACGACATATTCGGGCGTGTATTCCTTGGTGACCCCGCGAGATTCGAGCCGGCCCGACAGGTCCGCCGCGTCCAGGGTCGCGCCGTCGGCGAGCACGACCACGGCACAGACGCGTTCGCCGTAGACGTCGTCGGGAACACCGACGACGGCAACGTCGGTAACCGACTCGTGCTCGCGCACGAGTTCCTCGATTTCGGTGATCGATACGTTCTTGCCGCCCCGGATGACGAAATCCGATGTCCGTCCGACCACCCGGACCCGGTCGGTCTCGTCGATCTCCACGATGTCGCCGAGCAGTGTCCACCCGTCTGGCGTGTACAACTCGGCATCGGCGGCCGGATCGTCCCAGTAGCCCGCCGAGACCAGCGGCCCGCGCACCGCAGGCCGGCCGCGCCGCACCTCACCGTCCGCATCGGCGCCGGTCTCGTCGAGCACGCGGACGTTCATCATGGGGAGGGTGCGGCCGCAGGTGCGCAGCCTGGTGTCGGTGTCGTCGTCGAGGGTGGTCCGGCTCACCGCGCCGCTCTCGTTGGAGCCGTAGAACTGCAGGACCTTGGCGCCGGTTCGTTCCTCGAATGCGCGGGCATCGCGATACGGCACGGGCTCGCCGCCGGTGTACAGCACCCGCAGGCTGGACATGTCATGGCGTTGGAGCGCCCCGGAACGCAACAGCATCTTGAATTGTGTACTGACACAGCACAATACGGTGACGTGCTCGCGCTCGATGAGCATCGCGGTCTCCTCGGCGTCGAAGCGGGCGGTGACGACGACCGGGATGCCCAGCAGTGCGGGCAGGAAATGCGCCGACCAGAGGCCGAATCCGTACGGCGCCGGAACCACCGAGCAGATGACGTCCCGGGGACCGATCCGGGCGCCCAGCATCGCCTCGCGCGCGAACGCCGTCCATCGTCGTTCGGTGTGCGCGACGATCTTGGGTGTCCCGGTCGTCCCCGAGGTCGAGTTGAGAACGGAAACCTGCGACGGCGTGAAAGACACACCGGCAGAAAGGCTCTCGTGCGTCTGCTGCTGCGCGCCGATGCGATGGTGTGCGAGGGCGCCCGACTGCTCGTCGGCCACCAGGACGTCACCCGGCATCACCCCCTCGGCCTCCAGTTCCCGGACCAGCGTCTGCCAGGTTCTGCCGCGAATCTCGGGCACGGTGATCAGTGTCGACGAACCGGTCCGGCGCATCACGTGCGCGATCTCGCGCACGCCCGACCGCACTCCGACAGCCGCGGCGATACGGCCGGCGCGCGAGCATCCGCACAGCGCCGCGTGAACGGCGGCGGTATCCGGCAACAGCAGCGCGACCCGCGAACGCGGGCCGCCGGGAGTAGTACGCACCTCGTCGCGGATCGTGTCCGCCAGCCGGTCGTATTCGCTCCAGCTGGTCGACCCGCCCACGGTGACGAAAGCCGTGCGATGCGGGATGTGCTGCGCCCAGAGGCGAACGATGTCGCCGATCGAGTGATCCGTGTAGGACTCCGGAGCGGTCGCGAAGCTGCCCGGGACGATCGAATCCGCCGCGCGGTTCCCCATGACCACCTCACTCACCTACCGCTCCCGATGCCGCGTCCCCAACCGTAACCATCGCGCCCCGGCGCGCCGCGCAGCGGTCAGAAGATCGCGACCGGGGCGACCGGACTCCCGGTGGCGCCGACGAACGGTTCCGGCATCGCCGAGAGCAGGAATTCGTAGCGGCCGTCCTCGGCGCACACCCGCGACAGGTCCTCGAGGTTCCAGTTCTGCCCCTGCAGCATGCCCATTTCGACCAGGTGCAGGGCATGTACCGCCAGCCACGGCCCGTCCGCCTCGGGCGGGCAGATCTCGAAGGTCAGCGTGTCGGTGGCGACGGCGGCGACGTCACGGGCGTGGAACCATTCCGGGCAGCGCACCGACAACCCCGGCGACGGCGTCGCGTAGCCCTCGCGGTCACCGGCGAGGTAGAGCCGCATCTGTCCGGTGCGCACGAGCACCACATCGCCGGGCCGGATGTGCACCTGCGCCAGCGCGGCGGCGGCGTCGAGATCCTCCGGGGAGACGGCGTGATCGGCGGCCAGTCGATCGACTCCGCGGGCGTGCGCGACGTCGAGCAGCACTCCGCGCGATACCAGGTGGGGCACCTTCTCGATACCGCTGAACCGCGCACCGCGGTGGGCGGTGATCGAGTCGGCGGGACGGCCGTTGTAGAGGCGCCCGGCATAGGAGACATGCCCCAAGCCGTCCCAGTGCGTGCCCGCCTGCAGCCCCATGGTGATCGAATCATCGCTGGTCGCAATCGTGCCGGGGCCGAACATCTCCCAGTTCAGGGCGACCATGGTGTGCAGCGGATTCACGCGCCCGGGCACGAGCCCGGTTTGCACGCCGCGCTGATGCAGCGGCAGCGCCAGCCCGACCCGTCGGCCTGTGCGCACGGTCGCCGCAGCGGCCCGCACCACCTCGTCGGTGACGAAGTTCAGGGTGCCGATTTCGTCGTCGGCGCCCCAGCGCCCCCAGTTGTTCACGCGCGCCGCGATCTCACGAAAGACAGACATGTCCGGCATGTGCGCACGGTACCGGCGGTTCCGTGGGTTGCCAATCCTCAACTCCCACTGAGCGAAACGACGACCGGGATCGCACCACGGTCACTCGGCGGGCGGCCACACCGGAGTCGTGCGCCATGGACGCGCCTGCTCGAGTTGCGCCGCGACCTGCAGCAACAGATCTTCGCGGCCGAACGCGGCGACCAGCTGGACACCGATCGGCAGGTGCCGGGCGGACCGGCCTTCCGCCTACCGGGATGTGCCGCGCCCGGTCGACAGGTGCCGGCGGTTCCACCGGCGCGGCGCGGCGGGCTATGGTGTGAGGCGATGTCTACCGGGACGGCTTCGCGCCACACACGGATGGGTTACCCGGTGCTCTGCTGAGCGCCGTGCGGGCCGGTACGGGCTCGCGTATCGATCGGGCCCGCCGTGGTGTCGCCCGGGCTCCGCCTTCGTCGTATCGATCACGAAAACTCGACTACGACAGAAGGATTCGACAATGACTGCAACGCACGGTGTATCGGTCGACGTGCGGACACCCGACGGTGTCGCCGACGCCTACCTCACCTCCCCCGCCGACGGCGCCGCCCATCCCGGAGTGCTGGTGATCCAGGACGGTTTCGGGCTGCGGCCCAGCCTGCGGGCGCTGGCCGACCGGATCGCCGCCGGCGGCTACACCGTCCTGCTTCCCAACGCCTACTACCGCCACGGGCGCGCACCGGTGATCGAGTTGCCGGACTTCATCGACCCGGCGCAGCGCCCCGAGATCTTCCAGCAGATCTTCCCCATGATCCGCGACCTGACACCAGAGCTCTGGCGCTCCGATGCCGGCGCCTACCTCGACTGGCTCGCGGCCTCGCCGCAGGTCACCGCGGGCAAGGCCGGCGTCACCGGCTATTGCATGGGTGCCCGCCTGGCCGTGCTGACCGCCGCCATGTTCCCCGACCGGGTCGCGGCGGCGGCCGGATTCCACGGCGGACCGCTCGTCACCGACACCGCCGACAGCCCGCACCGCAGTGTCGGAAACATCACGGGCGAATTGTATTTCGCCCACGCCGGCGAGGACGACCACATGACCGCCGAACACATCGGCGCGTTCGACAAGGCGCTCGCCGACGCCGGGGTTCGCCACCGCACCGAGGTCTACGCGGGCGCCCACCACGGGTTCACCCAGGCCGACACCTCCGCCTACGACCCCGAAGCCGCCGAACGGCACTATCGCGAACTCCTGGCCCTGTTCGACCGCACCCTGCGCACGTAGGTCAGGGCGGCGGGCACGACGCCGGATCGAGGGAGCCGGGCGCCCGGGCTCGGTCACGCGGCGGCGACGCCGACTACACCGAGCCCGGCTGTCGCCGCCGTCCACGCACCTGACGGCTACTTGGGTGCGACCAGCTCCAGGGCGATATTGTCCGGATCCCGGAACTCCAGTATGTAACTGACACCGATGTCCTTGATGTCCTCATGCGCGACCCCGCACGCGTCCAGATGCGCTGCGGCGGATTCCAATTCGGCGAGTGAGGCAACCGGGAAAGCGAGGTGGTCGAGACCGACGCGATTCTCGTCGAACCGATCGTTGCCCACGGGCCGCAGTCCGAGCAACCCGTGTTCCATCCGGTAGATCACTCCGCCGTAGAGAAAGCCGAGGTGCTCGCGCGTCTGCTGATCCGCATCGGCCGGAACCTCCAGCGCCACAGGCCAGCCGAAAACTTTGTCGTAGAAGTCCCGCGAACGGCCGATATCGCACACCGTGAGACGGACGTGAGCAATGGATCCCGTAGCAATCGCCATGTCGAACATGCTTGCACGCCGTTTCCGTTTCCCTACCCGCAGGTGGCCAGCAATCGACCAGCCCGCGATGCCTTCGCCCTCGCCGTCACGGAGCGACAACTTGCGCCGCCGAACTAATCCGGGGCCAGATGGCCTCGCTCGCGGCAGATCCTCGCCAAAGTGATCTCGGACCTGCACCCGTGCCCGGCATGCAACCGAAGGTTGAACAGTAGTGGAGGAACCTCGTCCGGTCTCGCGGCATCCACGTCCACCACATACGGGCACACCGTCGATCGGGCGTTGTCCGCCGCCGTGACCCGCTCCGGGTATTCGGTGCCCGAACCGACGGGACCAACCCACCGCCGCGCGAGCTCTTCCACCGCCACGAACTCGCCTTCATCCCGAAGAGCGCGTCCCGCAACGAGTTCCACTTCGAACCGCGCCGGCTCGAGCCGTGCCACGTCCGAAACCATCTCCCTGGCAACCCTCGCGATGCTCCGCTTCTCGCCGACGACCGTCCACGTACGCAATCTCGGTGCATGAACGACCCACCGCGGGCCACAGCAATGCACCCTGATCAGAAAGTGCCGCACCGCTCCTCCTGAGTCGAACCCGTTGGTCGAAGCCATTGGTAAGCAACCCGGAGCCGGGACGAGACACCTGCTCCGGGCGGCTGAAAACGACGGTAGGAACCGGCAGGCGCTCCGATCCAGAGCCATGCACGAGTATGCTCGAAATGCATCGAAACTGGCCCATGCCTTCATTCTTCGGCCACGATGGTCGCTGACGGAGCATGAATCCGCATAATTCGATCGGAGGCTCAGACATGCGTTTGACATTTCTCGGCAGGGGCGGCTCGGAGGGTGGCGGTTGCCCGACCCTGTTCGCGACCGACAGAGGAAGCTACGTCGTACAGGGCTGGAAGACGGGCACATCCGGAATGGTCGAAATACCTCATCTACTCGCCGGCTTCGCCGAGCCCGATACATACATCGGCGCCAAGCTTCACGACACAGCAGGGGAACATTCACCCTGAGCGGTGAGGCGGTGACGGATGCCGAAGCCCTCGCTCAGATGGACATCCGCCCCGACGAAACCTGCATCGAAGTACCGAAGCCAGGAAGGACGTTCTACGGCAATGGAATTAGTGCAGGGTGAGGCGTTCGACGACCTCTTCCGCCGGGCGCAGCGTGAAGCCTTCCACCTCGAGGTTCGCGACAACTACTATCCGGACGACTACGCGCCTTTGCGTCGGTTCCTCACTGGAGCCCTTGATGATTTTCGGTGGTTCGAGCCGTGGCTCGATCACGTTCGGGACACAAAACGCAGAGGTGTAGCGGTCAACCGGGCGCGTGTGGTGACCGTTCCGCACAGCGACTACACCAGATACGCCAAATACGTTGCGCGCCTGAATGTCGAGGCGGGCGAGGATGTCCGTTACCTGAGCAGACACCGGATCGCCCCGGAACTGCTGACGACCGACGATTGGTGGATGTTTGATGATTCGGTCGTGGCCTTCACGATCTTCGAACCGGGTATCGACGGCCGGTGGCTCGGCGGCGCGGTGACCACCGATCCGCAACTGGTCGCCTACATCCGGTCGGTCAAGGAACGTGTGTGGTCACTGGCAGTGCCGCTGGCGGATTACGACGAGTCGTGACCGATTCACTGGACCAGGCCAAAGAAGCTCTCGGGGCACGGCTCCGGGAGCTTCGCTCGGATGCCGGCCTAACCGGAACAGAGCTGGCGCGCCTGGCGGGCTGGCATCAAACCAAGGTCTCCAAAATCGAATACGGCAAGACGAAACCGACCGAGACGGACATCCGTACCTGGTGCGTTCTCACCACCGCGCAGGACCAGATACCGGAACTGACCGCCACACTCCGCAATCTCGAAGCCGCGTGGCTCGAATGGCGACGTGTGCTCGGCACAGGAACGAAACTGCGTCAGCAAGCTTCGATCAAGTGGGAAGCGGAAACCGACGTCCTGCGGGTCTACCATCCGTTTCTCGTCCCGGGTCTGCTCCAGACCGCCGAATACGCCGAGAACGTGCTGCGTAGCGTCGTCGAGTTCCAGCGAGTGCCGAACGATATCGAAGCGGGCGTCTCGAAACGTATGGAACGACAGCAGATTCTGTACCGACGAAACCATCGGTTCCATTTCGTCATCGCGGAACAAGCTTTGCGGACCACGGTCGGCGACAATCGGATCATGATCGGTCAGCTGGACCGCCTGCTGGCCGTGATAGGTATGCCCCGGGTATTCGTGGGTATCGTTCCGGCGGACGCACCGTATGCCGTATCCATGACCAATTTCGCCCTGTTCGACGACAAACGTGTAGTGGTGGAAACCGTTACAGCCGAATTGACCATCACGCAACCGAGGGAAATCGCCCAGTACGGCCGCGCATTCGACATACTCGCGGGCCAGTCCGTGACAGGATGCGGCGCCCGGGAACTCATTCGGAAAGCGCTGGAGTCGCGGCGCACTTAGAAGCGACCTAACAGCATCGTTCAACTCTGCGCTGGACGTCTTATAGGCGAATACGGAGTTCGGACCGAACCGACATGGTGTCTGGCGTCCACTATCGACGGCGGGAGCGACTCGTCGGCAGAGTAACAGGCCGGCGGTTGCGCGGACGCGTCGCCGAAACCGTGTCTCACGTCGTTGCGACGCTCGTGGTGACCGCGATGGACGCCCTATTCGTGCGATGTGCCCGGTGCGGCATGGTCGGGCGGAGATTCCGGTGTGCCGTGGACGATGTCGTGGAAGGCGTGTCGGAGCATGGTCGTGATCCGTTCCGGTTCGGCGTCGCGCAGTCCGTCGAGTTGGAGCAGGTGGCGCCCGATGACGGCGCCGATGGTGATTGCGCCGATGAGCCCGGCCCGCAGGTCGGCGTCGGTGGTGGCCATGTGGTCTGCCGCCTGTCGCTGCCGGGTGGTCATGGCCGATCGGATGTCATCGGCCGCTTGGGGGTGGGTGAACATGGAGCGGATCGCTGCCAGCGCGTCTATCGGCTGCTCGGCGAGTTTGTGTTCCAGAGCGGCCAGCAATTGTTCAGCCGCCTGCTCGGGAGTGCCCGTCACCTCGTCATCCGGTTCGATGCCCGCGACCCGCGCGAACAGGTCTGCCTTCGAACCGAAATAGCGCATGACGAGTCCGGGATCGGTGGCCGCTTCGGCTGCGATCGCGCGGATGGTGGTCGCTTCGTATCCGGCCTCGGCGAACAGGCTCCGCGCCGCCTGCAAGATGCGCGCTTCGGTATCGCGGCGCTGCTGAGCACGAGTGACTGGTCGGGAACTCACCTGATCAGTCTATGGCGTTGACCGAACGGGTACCGGCTGCTATCTTCAGTCAACAATGTTGACTGAATAGGGGTGATTCCTCGTGTGGCTTACAGTCCTACTTGCGTCGCTGGCCGGGATAATGGGCGCGAACGCCGTCCCGCATTTCGTGAAAGGCATGGTCGGTGAACAATTCCCGAACGTGTGGGGCAACTCCGCGTTGCGCAACGCGGTGGCCGGAACCCTCGGTCTCGCACTGGCGGCCATGATCGGATACTGGGCCGATTTCGGCGCACACACTCTTGCGGGCATCGCCGGCGCGTCGGTCGGTGCGCTGGCTATGGCGGTGTTCCACGGACTCCGCGGGGCTTATCGCCTGAACACCGCCCTGGGACTGCCCAATCCCTTGTAGAGCAGGATTCGTTGCAGCGCAGTAACGTTCGTTCGTTGCCGGGATCGGCCCATCCGCTTCAGATATCCGGGTACTGCGCGTGGAGGTCGCCGTCGAACAGTCGCCAATAGAAGGCGTTCATTTTCGCGGCGGTGGGGGCGTGCCGGGCCAAGATCGCTGCGTCCGGCGGTGGCACGTCATCCGGGATGTGCCCAGCGGCGCACCGGAGTACGTACTCGTTGCGAGCGGCCGGACCGCCGGTGGGCGGTGTCGGCACCCCGCAGGCATCGGTCACCAGCCAGTTGACCAGTCGCATGGCGGCGTAGGCGGCATCGTGAGTGACGTGCTGCTCGGCGAAGTCGTGCTCGGCGGGTGACAGGTCGAATTTCGGCGATGTTCCAAGCCCGAAGTCGGTCAGGTAGATCCGCTCCGTGTCGGTGCGCATGTTGCCGAAGTGTCCGTCCATGTGCAGCAACTCCCGATTCCGCAACAGCGTCACTCTCTCCGAGAGTTGCCGCTCGACGGTGGCCGCCTTACCCGCCGGGTCCTCTCGCAGCCAGCCGGCTATGGGGTGATGGATGTATTCGCAGAACAGCACGAGGCTGCACGGTGCGGCGGCCAGCGCTTCGAGGCGAGCCCGCACGGCCGAGCTGCCGCCCTGGGCGGCGACCACGGTGTCGATGTCGGCGTGTTCGGCTGCGACCGGCGACCGGCCGGGAAGCACCCGCCAGTGGTAGAGGATCGGAAACGATTGTGTCTCGCCGGCGCGAACGGCGTCGGTGACGATGATGTTGGCGGCCAGTTCTCGCCATGCGTTGAAACTCGGTCCGCCGATGCCGTACTGGCAGTACATCGGCAGGTCGAACAGGTTCGCTGTGGAGCCCGGATCGGCGAGCTCCCGGTCGGTCAGCGGGATCCGCTTGGCGAACACCGGCACGCTGTCGACGTCGACAAGCGCCGCGCCACCACCCACACCCACGCTGATGACTCGGCCGGCGCCGACCGACTCGGTGAGCTCTGAATCGCTGCAAGAGGCCAACAATGCCGAGATCCATTGGTGGCGTGCGGTTCTGGCGGCCGTCATCGCACGATTGTGCCACCGCCCAGGCTCGTCGGGGCGTCCGGGCGACATCCGACGCCACCGCCGGTCAGACCGTGGCTTCGGCGGTTCGACCGTGCAGCAAGGCCAGCAGTTGCTGGGTGTGGCCCGGTAGCTCCACGTCGGCCAGGCCGATGATCAGATCGCGCAGAGGCAGTGGCTGATCGACCAACACGGCGTCGTTGGAGAGCAGGCGAGTGGGAACCAGGGTGCCGAGTTCGGTGTCGCTGAGGGCCGGGCCGGAGAGGCTGCAGAGGACCTCGGCTTGCCGCTGCAGGCGGTCGCGCAGGCCGGTGCTGCCGCCGGCCAACTCGATGACACGGTCGATGGTCCAGATGTCGAGGGCAATGCGATTGTCGTAGGTGGTGTGCTCGCCCGCGGCGACGGCTGACGCGGCGGCGATGGTGGCGGCGGTGATCAGACAGACATGCCCCAGGATCTGATCAGCATTCCATTCGCCTGGTGCGAGGGCGATCGTCTGATCCGAATCGGCCACGGTGTCAGCGGCTTCCAGAAGCGTGCGGTAGGCGTCGCCCAGGGCGGTGGTGTCAAGCATCGTGTAATTATGCAGGTATTTGCCTGCATAATTCAACCGCGCTTATGCGACTGGAAGTCACCTGTGGCCGTTGGCAACTGCAGAGCTCAGCCGGCGGGTTCCGACTCGTGCAGTGTCACGGTGCGGTCGGCGGTCTTCAACGTCAACGTCGCGCCGTCGAGACTCCATGCCGGGCTTGCCTGCAGGAGCGAGGTCGCCCATTCGTCGGCGCCGGCGCGGTCGCCGGCGCAGGCCATGCGGGTGCTCGCGAGGGGGCCGGTGTGGAGGGTGTTCCCGGTCAGGGCGGCGGAGCCCATGAGGGTGTTGCAGCCGGCGGCGGCGCTGAGGCGGCCCTCGGTGAAGGTCAGGCGCAAGGGGCCGTCGCCGGGGATTCGCGGGCCCTGGACATCGGTGGAGATGTAGGTGTGGCCGACAGGGGTGGAATCCGTTGGGGTGGAATCACTTCCGGAGGAGCAGGCAACGCCCGCCACCAGGACCGCCAGGAGCGGAACGATTCGCAGGATATTCGCCGACATGTTCCGATGGTAGCGGCCGGGCGGGCCGGATCAGCTGCTCGCGTTACCGGCCTGCCATACGTTCCACGGGACCTCCCAGTCGCCGTAGGTGTCCCACACCGGCAGCGGCTGGCCACCGGAGTTGGTGATCTCCACGACGTCGCCGACGCCGAAGTGGTCGAAGAACCACTGGGCGTTGTCGGGTGAGAGGTTCACGCAGCCGTGCGACACGTTGCTGGCCCCCTGCTGTCCGACCGACCAGGGCGCCGAATGGACGAATTCGCCGTCGTTGGAGATGCGTTCGTCCAGGTCCACCTTCTCGCGGTAGTACCCGGGCTGGCCGGCGCAGACCCCGTAACTGCAGGAGTCCATGATGATCGACGGCGACTTCTCCGAAATGACGTGCGGCCCTTCGTGGGACGGGAAGCCGGGCGAGCCGAGACTCATCGGCATCTGGTTGACCTGCGCGCCGTTGTGCAGGATCGTCAGCTGTTCGGTGTTGCCGTCGGCCTGCGCGATCCAGGAGTCGTGCACCGTGTAGTCGGCGCTGTTGTTCTCGGCGCCGAACACGCCGTCGCCGAGTTCGACACCGAAGACGTCGGCTTCGATGTGGATCTTGGTGCCCGGCTGCCAGTACTGCGCGGCGCGGTAGTGCACATCCTTGTCGTCGACCCAGTACCACGCGCCCGGCTGCGGCGGGGTGACGGTGACCTTCAGATGCTTCTGCACCTCCGCCTTGTTCGCCACCGGCGCGGTGAACTGGAATACCATCGGCTGCCCCACCCCGATGCCGGTCTGGGCGACCAGATCCGGCGCGGGCACCACGTTCGCGTATGCCTTGTGACCGGCGTCGATCGTGGTGACGGTGACGGTCTTGTCGGTCGCGACCTGGGCGAGGTTGACCGCTTGGGCATCGACGCGGTAGGTGGCCCCGTAGTTCAGCGGATCCTTCGAGGTCCAGCTGTGATGGTCGGCGCCGAAATCACCGGCGACCGCTTTGCCGTCGCCGTCGGTGACGGTGACCTTGGTGAGCATGCCGTCGGCGGAGTTCACCACGAGGGGCGTCGCCGGATTGAGTGGTCCGTGACCGGCGGCGGGCACATCGATCGCCGCGGGCGCGGTGATATCGGGCCCCTTGGACGCCGGCGCCGAGGAGGTGCCGGCACCCGAGCCGCCACATCCGCCGACGAGCACGACGACCGCCGTCAGTACCGCCGACAACACCAGTAGAGATCGACGCCTGCGCACGTCCTCACCGCCTCTGTCTCGCACCCTCGCATGCACAGCGCCCACCCGGGACACAGCACCCTCCAGTCCACACCATGAATCCGGTGTCGCACCGCAGCAGAGAGTACGTGTCGTCGCCGCTCGGCGCGCGCCCGGCGTGGCCGGACCAGGCGTTTTGCCGTATTCGGGGTATTCGGCGGGGTGTGGCGCCGGCTCACCCGCCGTGGGTGAGTGCAGCGGCGGCGCGAGGGCTCACAGTGAAGCGATTTTCGATGTCCGTCGAGGAAGGTGACCGATGCCCAGGCGAGATGGCTCCCGGTGGCGGACCGCCGCGGCCGCGATCGGCGATTACATCCGGCACGCGCCCGGCACCTACATCTGGCTGGCCATCCTGCTCTTATCCACCCTCGTGGTCCGGCACCTATCCCCCGATCAGGCCGAGATTCTGCTGGGCAACCGCTCGACCAATCTGCACCACCTGCGCGAGGACCCGGTGCACGTGCTGATCTCCAGCGCCTTCTGGCTCGCCGGCGGCGGCTGGCTCGGCTATGCGGTCAGCTACAGCATCTTCCACGCCCAGGCCGAACGCTGGCTGGGGACGTTGCGCTGGCTGGCGGTGGTCGTCATCGCGCACATCGGCGCGACCTACCTCAGCGAAGGTGTGCTGTATTGGGCTGTTCATCACGGTTACGCACCCGAATCCGCGGTGAACACCCTCGACTACGGCGTGAGCTACGCCTTGGCGGGTGTGATCGCCGTGCTGGTGTATCGGATCGCGAAGCCGTGGCGGTATCTGTATCTGCTCGGGGTGGTCGTCTTCTATGCGATTCCGGTGTTCGCGAGCCGAACCTTCACCGACATAGGGCATTTCAGTGCGATGGTGCTCGGTTTGGCCTGCTATCCGCTGACCCTCGGGCGGCCGGGTGTGTGGGATCCGGAGGTGGCGGTGCGTGGGCTCGCCGGGTCGGTGCGACACCGGTAATCACACCGCCGGACGGGCGTCGCGGCAAGGATTGGATTCAGCGCGATCCAGAGTGCTGACCCCGCACCGGAATTCCCCTAGCGTGACGTTTCGCCCATCCAGAGCGATCGAGAGACCCGGCTCCACGACGTCGCAGCAACCCCCCAACTGGGTGTGGGTGCTACCGCCGGGACCGATGGAGGAACTAATGGTACGCAGCGTCTTTCACGTCGGCCAGGACGATCCGATGGCCGCGCCGCTGCTGGCGGAACTGGCCATCGAATACAGCAGCCGCTACGGCGGGAGCGTCGGTGAGGTGCACGCCGATCTGGTGAACCACCCGGCCGCCGATTTCGCGGCCCCGCACGGCGATCTGCTGGTGGTGGTCGAGGACGGCGAACCCGTCGCCGGCGGGGCGTTCCGCCGCTACGACGAGCGGGCCGCCGAACTGAAACGCATCTGGACCGCGCGCGAGCACCGCCGCCGCGGCCTGGCGACCTTCGTACTCGCCGAACTCGAGGCCGAAGCGCTGCGCCGCGGATATCGGCGGATCTTCCTGACCACGGGTCCGCGGCAACCCGAAGCGGTCGCCCTGTACCTGTCGGCGGGCTACACCCCGCTCGAACGCACTCCGTCCGTGCAGCCCGGTCTGCTCGCGCATCCGTTCGAGAAGTATCCGACGCGTGTGGCAAAAGCGCAGCGGCGCAATCGTTTCGGACGCGAGCGCACCGGTGTGTACACGCCGGTGCGGTCCGGATTCCGCTATCCGCCGGTGCGCGGCGAGGCCGGTGCCGTCCACGTATGAAATTCTTGTTGTCGACGCTGATCACCCACCAGCCCGACCCGGTGACCGGCGTACTCGAATCGCCCGCGCCGTCTGGGCCGCGTAGTGGACAGCGCCCGGCTCGCCGAGACGCTCGGCTACGACGGGTTCGCGGTCGGAGAACGCCACGAGGACCCGTTCCTGTCGTCCGCGCCGCCGGTGGTGCTGAGCCACATCGCGGCGCTGACCTCCCGGATCGCGTTGTTCACCGGCGTCACCACGCTGAGCCTGCTCGATCCGGTGCGCGCCGCCGAAGACTATGCGACGCTGGACAATCTGTCCGGCGGCCGCCTCGAACTCATCGTCGGCAAGGGCAACGGCGCGGCGCAGGCGAAACTGTTCCACGTCACCACCGCCGACCAATGGGACCGCAACCGCGAGGGCTACGAACTGTTCCGGCAGCTGTGGCGCAGCGACGACGTCACCTGGACGAAGCCCGCCGCGCGGTCGCCCGGAAATTCGGTGCGCCGGAGGTCTTCACGTCGGTGGAGGACTTCATCGAGCGCAGTTCGGCCGTCGTCGGCAGCCCGCAGCAGGTGCTCGACAAGCTGGGGCGTTATCACGCGCGGCTGGGCCACGAGGTGATCCATCTCGGCGCCGACGGCGACGGGCTCACCGACCAGCAGCACCGCGAAAGTCTCGAACTGTTCCAGGCCGAGGTGGCGCCCCAGTTGCGCCGGGCCATCACCAGCCGCCCGCTCGGCGGCGACCGCTACCGCATCGATCCACCCGGAGTCACCGAATGAAACGAATCCTTTCGCCGGCGCTCGCGCTCACCGCGACGCTGGCGATCGCCGCCTGCGCGAACACCTCCGGTGGTGGCGGCGACGCCGGTCCCCCGCAGCCGGGCGGCACCCTGCGCTACGGCCTGTCCCAGGCGCCGACCTGCTCGGATCCGGCCCAGGCCGGCACCAACCAAACCCTGTACGTGGCACGCCAGATCGTGGATTCGCTCACCGATCAGGATCCCGTGAGCGGGGAGCTCGAGCCATGGCTGGCCACCTCCTGGCAGGTGAGCCCGGACGCGAAGACATTCACCTTCCATCTGCGGCCCGACGTCACGTTCAGCGACGGCACGCCGCTGAACGTGACGTCGGTGCAGAAGAACTTCGACGCCATCGTGCACACGCTCACAGCGGCGAAAGCGCCGCTGGGAGCGAGCTATCTGGCCGGCTACGCGGGCACCACGGCGGTCGATCCGCTCACCGCCGAGGTGCGATTCGACGCGCCGAACGCCCAGTTCCTGCAGGCCTCCTCGACACCGCAGCTGGGCATTCTCGCGGACGCGACCACCGCGAAACCGGCCGAACAGCGCTGCCTCGGCGACAATATCGGCAGCGGTCCGTTCGTCTACGCCGGCTATCGCCAGGACGCGTCGGCCACGCTGGTGAAGCGCCCCGGATATCGGTGGGGTTCGGCGGTATTCGCTCATTCCGGCGAGGCGTATCTGGATCGCATCGAATTCACGGTCGTCCCCGAGGCCGGGGTGCGCACCGGTAGCCTGTCGTCGAATCAGCTCGACGCCGTCAGTGACGCGCTGCCCCAGGACATTCCACAGCTCGAGGCCGCAGGCGCCAAGGTGCAGTTCGACTCGAACCCCGGCGTTCCCTTCGGGCTGCAACCGAATGTGAGCCGCGCGCCGCTGTCGGATTCCGCCGTGCGCCAAGCCCTGTTGCACGGAATCGACCGCAAGCAGCTGGTGGATACGGTGCTGGGGCCGCAGTTCCTGCCCGCCACCGGGCCGCTGGCGTCGAAAACACCTGGCTACGTGGACCTTTCGAAGTCGATAGCCTACGACCCCGACCAGGCGCGCCGCATTCTGGATCAGGCCGGATGGGTGCCCGGCGGCGACGGGATCCGCGTGAAGGACGGGCGGCGGCTGTCGTTCGGTGTCCTGTTCGGTGCGCAGTTCGCCGCGAATCAGGCGACCTTGGAACTGGTGCAGCAGCAATTGCGCAAGATCGGGGTGGACATCCGGCTGGAGTTGACGCCCGTCGCCGACTACACCGCGCGGCAGAACTCCGGAGATTTCGACGCCACCTACTTCAACACCACCCGCGCCGACGGCGACATCCTGCGCACCACGTTCGGGCGCGGGCAGCGAAACCTCAACCAGCGCGGGCCGATTCCCGCGCTGGACCAGGCGCTCGCCGACCAGCTCTCGACCACCGATCCGGCGGCGCGGGCGGGGATCATCGGTCAGGCGCAGCGATCGGTGATCGAGAACGGACTGTGGTTGCCGACCATCGAACTATCGCAGGCGATCGGGGTGTCCGGCGCGGTGCACGATCTGAAGTTCGAGGCCTCGGCGCGGCTGCAGTTCTACGACACCTGGCTGAGCAAGCGATGACTCCGATGACCCGGTATGTGATCGTGCGGGTGCTGCAGGCGATCGGGGTGCTGTGGGCGGCGTTCACCATCTCCTTCGCCGTGTTGTTCCTGCTGCCCTCGGATCCGGTGCAGATGGCCGTCGACGCGGATCCGGGCGTACCTCCGGATCCTGCCGCCATCGCGGAACTGAGGGCCAGATACGGACTGGATCGCTCGGTGCCGGAACAGTATTGGACCGCGCTCACCCACGCCGTCCGCGGTGATCTCGGACGCTCCCTGAACACCGGGCAGTCCGTCACCGCCGCGCTGGCGCAGTCGATTCCCTCGACGCTGGCGCTGGCCGGTCTGGCGCTGCTGCTGGCGATCGTCTTCGGCACCGCGCTGGCCGTGGCCGCGTCCTATACCCGGCGGCCGTGGTTGCGGAATCTGCTGACGGCGTTGCCGCCGATCGGTGCCGCGATGCCGACGTTCTGGGTGGGACTGCTTCTGCTGCAACTGTTCTCGTTCCGGCTGCGCCTCGTGCCCGCATTCGGCGGGACCGGCTTCGGCGGCACGATCCTGCCGGCGATCACGCTGGCGGTGCCGGTCGGCGCGGTGATCGCGCAGGTGTTCTACAGCGGTCTGGCCACCACGTGGCGGCAGCCGTTCGTCGATGTGGCCTTCGCCAAGGGCGCCTCGCGGCTGTGGGTGCAGTGGCGGCATGTGCTGCGCGCGGCGGCCGGACCGGCGCTCACCGTCGCGGGACTGTGGGTCGGTACGGTGCTGGCGGGTTCCGTGGTGGTCGAAACCGTGTTCTCGCGCGGCGGCCTGGGCCGGCTCACCCAGAACGCGGTGCTGCATCAAGACATTCCGGTGGTGCAGGGCATCGTATTGATCGCCGCGCTGGCCTTCGTGGTGGTGAACCTGGCGGTGGATCTGATCTATCCACTCCTCGATCCCCGCGTCGCCGTCGCCCGGGAGAAGGTGGGCGCTCATGTCTGACACTCTGCTCATCGCCGAACCCGCGGCCGCACGGATCACGGAAGCGCGGCGCGCGCTGGCGCCGAAACGCCTTCGTGCCTCCGCCGGGCTGGCGGTGTCGGTTCTCGTGCTGATCGTGGTCCTCGGCTGGGCGGTCGCGCCCTCACTTCTCGCCGGCGACGATCCACGCGCGGGAGTGCCGGAGGAGAAATTCCGCGGCCCCAGCATGCAGCACTGGTTCGGCACCGACAACCTCGGCCGCGACCTGTACACCAGGGTGGCGCACGGGGCGGCGCTGACACTGTCGGCGACCGTCTGTGCCGTGCTGCTGGGACTGGTGATCGGGTCGGCGATCGGTCTCGTCTCGGGTACCTTGGGCGGGACCGTCGATGCCGTCGTCATGCGCGGAGTCGACGTACTGCTGGCGATTCCGGAGCTGTTGTCGGCACTGGTACTCATCACCGTGCTCGGTCTGGGCACCCGGAATGTGGCCATCGCGGTGGGAGTGGCGCTGATCGCCCGGTTCGCGCGGGTGATGCGCGCGGAAGTGCTGCGGGTGCGTCGCGCGCCCTACGTGGAGGCGGCGTTCGCGTCCGGGGTGCGCTGGCACACCGTGCTCATACGCCATATCCTGCGCACCGCGTACGCGCCGGTCGCCGCGCTGGCCGCGGTCGAATTCGGCGTTGCGGTGCTGGCGATTTCGTCGCTCAGCTTTCTCGGCTACGGTGCCGCGCCACCCACCCCGGAATGGGGTTCGCTGATCTCCGAGGGCCGCAACTACCTCGTGCTCGCCTGGTGGATGACCACCCTGCCCGGCCTGGTGATCGTCGCGGTGGTGCTCGCCGCCCAGCGCATCGGCCGCGCGATCGGGACCCCGGAGGACCGATGAGACACAGGAGGTTCGACCATGAGCAATGAGACCTTGTTGCGGGTCGACGACCTGCACGTCCGCTACAGCGGCACGTCGGCGGACGCGGTGTCCGGTGCGACGCTGGAGATCGCGCGCGGGGAGACCGTCGCGCTGGTCGGCGAATCGGGTTCGGGCAAATCCACACTCGCCCATGCCCTCATCGGCCTGCTGCCCCAGTCGGCGGAGGTGTCCGGCGGCGGAATCGTTTTCGACGGGCACCGGCTCGACACCGCGTCCGAACGCACCCTGCGCGGCCTGCGGGGTGCGCGCATCGGACTCGTCCCGCAGGACCCCGGAACATCGCTGAACCCGGTGCAGCACATCGGCGATCAGGTGGCGGAGGTGTTGCGCATCCATCGGCGGGCCGACCGTCGCACGGCGCGACTGGAGGCGGTGCGGTTGCTCACCGAGGCGGGCCTGGACCGTCCGGACGTGCGGGCACGGCAGTATCCGCAGGATCTGTCCGGCGGGCAGCGTCAGCGGGTGCTGATCGCGATCGCGCTGGCCTGCGAACCGGAACTGGTGATCGCCGACGAGCCGACGAGCGCCCTGGACGTCACCGTGCAGCGCCGCATCCTCGACCACCTCGCCGATCGCACCGCACAACTCGGCACCGCGGTGCTGCTGATCACCCACGACCTGGCGGTGGCCGCCGACCGGGCCGATCGGATCGTGGTGATGCGGCACGGCCGGATCGTCGAAACCGGAACCACCACGGCCGTTCTGACCGATCCGCAGCACGAATACACCGCCGAGCTGCTCGCCGCCGCGCCGAGCGCCGAGACACCGGTGCGCCGGGCGCGCCCGCGTGCCGAACAACCGCTGGTGGTGGCGACCGGTCTGCGCAAGAGTTTCCGGATCGCGCGGGGTGTGCGCACGGATGCGGTCGACGACGTGTCGTTGGATCTCGATCGCGGCGAGACACTCGCGCTGGTCGGCGAATCCGGCTCCGGCAAGACCACCACCGCTCGAATCCTCGCGAGGCTGTCGGCACCCGATGCGGGCAGTATCCGCTTCGACGGGCGCGATGTCTCCGGGTTGCGCGGCGCCGGACTGCGGGAGTTTCGCCGCCGCGTCCAGGTGGTGTACCAGAACCCGTACACATCGCTGAATCCCACCCTCAGCGTCGCGAAGATCCTCGGAGAACCGTTGCAGGCCTTCGGGATCGGCGATCGCAGTGAACGCCGCGCCCGGGTCGCCGAACTGCTCGAGCAGGTCGCGCTTCCCGGCGAGGTCGCGGACCGGCGCCCGGAGCGGCTGTCGGGTGGGCAGCGGCAGCGTGTCGCGATCGCGCGGGCGCTGGCACTGCGCCCGGACGTGCTGGTGCTGGACGAGCCGGTGTCGGCACTCGACGTCGGGGTGCAGGCGCAGATCCTGGCGCTGCTGGAGCGACTGCAGTCCGAGCTGGAGCTGAGCTATCTGTTCATCTCCCACGATCTGGCCGTGGTGCGCCGCATCAGCGATCGCGTCGCGGTGATGCGGCAGGGGCGGATCGTCGAAACAGCGACCACTGCAACGCTTTTCGACAACCCGAGGCACGAATACACGCGCGAGTTGCTCGCCGCGGTGCCGGGCGGGTTCGCGCGGCCGGTGATCGAACGGTCCGCCTGAGGTCGCGGACTATTCGTCGGAATCGGCCGGGTCGGGCTCGCCCGCGCCGGCCTGCCGGCCCCGCCACACCCAGAACACTGTGGAGGCGACCAGCGCCCACCCGGCGAGCACCAGATACGGGAATATGTGCTGGTGGCCAGAGAAATACACCGCGGTGTGCTGGGCGTTGACCGAGGCGCCCGGCGGTAGCCAGCGGCCGATCGCGCCGAGGACCGACGGCAGCAGCGGCCACGACACCGCGCCGCCGGAGGACGGATTGCCCAACAGCACCATCACACCCCAGGTCGGGATCATCGCCCAGCGTCCGAACAGCGCGCTGAACATCGAGAAGATCATGCCCGAGGTGAACATCGTGAACGCCAGAATTCCCCACGACTGCGGGAACGGCAGCGTCAGCGCGCCCAGCCACCAATCCACCACGGCGGCGATCGCGAACCCGCCCAGCAGGGCGTAGGCGACGGTGAACGCGATCCGCTGCACCGCGCTCAACGCACCGGCGTGCACACCGAGCTGGATGGCGCCGACGAAGCCGATGATCACCGCCGCCAGCGTGATGTAGAAGATCGCCAATCCGCGTGGATCGCCGGGCTGCAGCGGATTGATATCGGTCACCGCGATCGGTATCCGGGTCTGGCGGCTCGCCTCGGCGGCCGCGGTGACGACCACCTGGGCCACCGACGATCCGGACGCACCCGAAATATCGACGGGGATCCGCTCTGCGGAACGCACATCGAGGATGGCGAACACCCGCTGCGATTCGACGGCCCCGCGCGCCTCCGCTGGAGTGTCGTAGTGCAGCGGATGCAGGGAGCCGTTCAGAGCCTGATCCATGGTGTCGAGGAAGCGCTGGTCGGGCGCCGGCACCGCGGTGCCCGCATCGACCACCGCGACGGGGATCCGGTGCGGTGTCGGATTGGCGAGGATATAGGTGTAGGAGCCGGCGAACAGTCCGGCCGCGATCGCCAGAATGAACACCAGCACCGTCGCCGGCAGATACGGCGAGTGCCGGAATCGGTGCAGGCGGCCCCGCCATCCGGTCGGGGCCACCGGCACCGCGACCGGGGTGTTCCGCTCGCTATCGGACATGCCGCCACCATAGGAGCCCGCGGCCCCGGAATTCCGGAGGCGAGCAGGACCGGCGGCCCGCAACCTCCGAGCCGTCCTCGCCGTCGCGGCTGCCCGCCGATACCGCCCGCCGCAAGAATAGAATTCACCGCGATCGAGAGTGCTGACGCCGCAGGCGATTTCTCATAGTTTGAGCTTCTGCCCATCCGGCGTTCGCGGGACATCTCCGCTTCCTGCGAACCGCGATTCGGCGGTGTCTCTCCTGTCGATCGAAAGGACGCCTTCGCATGTCGTCGTTCCCGCCTCTGCTCGGGGTGGAATTGTCCGGCACGGGTACCCATCCGGCGTCGTGGCGGCGGGCCGACTCCCGCGCCGAAGAGCTGTTCACACCCGGCTACTGGCTCGACGCGATCACCGCCGCCGACCGGGCCGGACTCGACTTCGTCTTCCTGCCGGACTCCTTCGGTGTGGACGCGCATGGTTACGGCCCGCTCGACGCGATCGCGCTCGCCGCCCGCGCCGCCGCCTCCACCCGGAGCATCGGGCTGATCCCGCAGGCGACGGTCACCCACACCGAACCGTTCCACGTGTCCAAGGCGATCGCCGCCCTCGACTACGCCACCTACGGCCGGGCCGGTTGGGAGGTCGGGGTCTCCGCAGAGCCCGAGCAGACGGCGCTGTTCGGCCGCAAACAGCCACAGGACGACGCCTCGCTGTGGCGCGAGGCCGACGAGGCGATCGAGGTGGTGACCCGGCTGTGGGACAGCTGGGAGGACGACGCCGAGATCCGCGATCTCGCGACCGGCCGCTTCATCGACCGCGACCGATTGCACTACATCGATTTCGAGGGCGAGAACTTCTCGGTCAAGGGTCCTTCGATCACGCCTCGGCCGCCGCAGGGGCAGCCGCCGATCGCGGTGCGCGCCGAGTCGCCCGCGAGCACCCGCCTCGCGGTCCATCGCGCCGATCTGATCCGGGTCGGCGCCGCCGACCTCGACGAAGCCGCCGCCCTGCGCACCCGGCTGCGCTCCGCGGTCGCCGCGGCCGGGCGGTCCCCCGACGAGGTGCGGATCCTGCTCGACGTCGAAGTGCATCTGGCCGCCACCGAGGACCGGGCACACGCCGAACTCGACCAACTGGACGACTGGGGTCCGCCGGCCCCGCCCGCGACCGTGCGCCATCTCGGCACCGCCGACGGACTGCGCGCGCTGCTCGACCGGACCCAGCGCGAGTGCGCCGCCGACGGTCTGGTGTTGCGGCCCCTGGCGGTGCCCGCGTTCACCGCTGCGCTCGACCGGCCGGCACGCAGCCTGCGCGGCCGCATCGGCTTGACGCGGCCCGACAACCGCTACGCACTCGCCCGAGGATGAGGATGCCGAAACAACAGGTACGCAAGCAGATTCATCTGGCCGCGCACTTCCCGGGGGTGAACAACACCACGGTCTGGAGCGTGCCGGAATCGGGCAGCCAGATCGAGTTCGACTCCTTCGTCCACCTGGCGCGCACCGCCGAGCGCGGATTGTTCGACTTCTTCTTCCTCGCCGAGGGGCTGCGCCTGCGCGAACACCGCGGCCGGATCTTCGACCTCGACGTGGTCGGTCGTCCCGACACCTTCACCGTGCTCGACGCGCTCGCCGGGGTCACGTCCCATCTCGGCTTGGCCGGCACGATCAACACCACATTCAACGAACCCTTCGAACTCGCACGGCAATTCGCCAGCCTGGACCACCTGTCGGGTGGGCGTGCCGCCTGGAACGCCGTCACCTCGTCCGACGCGTTCACCGGTGAGAATTTCCGGCGTGGTGGCTATCTCGACCACTCGCAGCGCTACGTGCGCGCGGCGGAAGTGGTCGACGCGACCCGCGCGATCTGGGACAGTCGCGCCGGCGGGGCGCCGGTCGTCGACCGCGAACGCGGCGTGTTCGGCGGCCCGGCGCCCCGATTCAGGTATCGCGGAACGCAATTCGATATCGAGGGCGTCTACGGATTACCGGCGAGCCCGCAGGGATATCCGGTGCAGATCCAGGCCGGTGATTCCGAGGAGGGGCGGGAATTCGCCGCCGCGAAGGCCGATGCGATCTTCAGCCGCCACGGCGAACTCGAGGACGGGCGCCAGTTCTATACCGACATCAAAACCCGGCTCGCGAAGTACGGCCGCCGGCGCGACGATCTGAAGATCCTGCCCGCCGCGACATTCGTGCTCGGTGACAGCGACGCCGACGCGCAGGAGCGGGCGCGGGAGATCCGGTTGCAGCAGGTCGGACCGCAGACCGCGATCGCCTTCCTCGAACAGGTCTGGGGCCGTGACCTTTCCGGCTACGACCCCGACGGCCCGCTACCGGAGATCGATCCGGTCGACAACGCGAACATCACCCGTGGACGCGTCCGGCACGCCAAGGACCCGCGCGCGATCGCCGAGGCCTGGCGCGCCAAGGCGGAGGCCGAGAAGCTGAGCATCCGGGAACTGATCATCGAGGTGACCGCGCGCCAGCAGTTCGTCGGCACGCCCGCTCAGGTCGCCGCGGAGATCGATCGGTACGTCCAGTCCGACGCCGCCGACGGCTTCGTGCTCGTCCCCCATCTCACGCCCGCGGGACTCGACGAATTCGTGGACAAGGTCGTTCCCGAGCTCCAGGACCTGGGCAGTTTCCGAACCGAATACACCGGTGTGACCCTGCGCGAACATCTGGGGCTGCGCCATCCGCATCGCGGCAGCGAAGGAGTGCGAGCGTCATGACCGTGCCGTTGTCGATTCTGGATCTCTCCCCCATCAGTGCCGGGTCCACACC
Organism: Nocardia sp. MDA0666; assembly: GCF_003023875.1. Taxonomy (NCBI): domain Bacteria; kingdom Bacillati; phylum Actinomycetota; class Actinomycetes; order Mycobacteriales; family Nocardiaceae; genus Nocardia; species Nocardia sp. MDA0666. The sequence goes on along the minus strand of NZ_PYHT01000011.1, from coordinate 135,392 downwards.
ACGGCAGGCGCTGCGCAACACCGTCGATTTGGCCCGCCACGCCGAGTCGTGGGGTTACCGCCGATTCTGGGTCGCCGAACACCATTTCGTCGCGGTGGCCTCCTCCGCACCGACCACGCTCATCGCGTTGATCGCGGCCGCCACCGACACCATCCGGGTCGGTTCGGCCGCCGTGCAGGTCGGCCACCACACCTCCGCGGCGGTGGTCGAGGCGTTCGGCACCATCGACGCGCTGTATCCGGGACGGCTGGATCTGGGCCTGGGGCGCTCGGCACATCGGATCGCCGAGGTGCGCTCGGCGGGGGTGAAACCGGTGCCCGCGCCCGACCGTCCGACCCGGGTACGCGACGGTGTGGTGATCCCGCCGCCGTTCAGTTCCGGACGGCTGCTCGATACCGCCCGGCTGGCGGCGAGTTTCGAGGCGCTGCAACTGCCCGGGACCCAGCCGCTGGACTACGGCCGTCAGGTCCGCGAGATCCGCGACCTGCTGACCGGGAACTACCGCAGCTCGGAAGGTATTGCCCTGCATGCTGTTCCGGGTGAGGGCGCCGAGGTTCAGCTGTGGCTGTTCGGTAGTTCCGGCGGTGAGAGCGCTCAGCTCGCGGGCCGGCTCGGACTGCCGTTCGCGGCCAACTATCACGTCTCCCCCGGCACGATCGTGGAGACGGTGGAGGCGTATCGCGCCGCCTTCCGGCCGTCGGCGGTTCTCGACCGGCCGTATCTGGTGGTGTCGGCGGATGTGGTCGTGGCCGACGACGACGCGACCGCCGCCCACCTGGCCTCGACCTACGGCCATTGGGTCTACAGCATCCGCAGCGGCGCCGGCGCCGCCGAATACCTCGACCCCGACACCGCGCCCGCGCTGACCGAACAGCAACAGCGCCTGGTGCACGATCGCGTCACCACCCAGTTCGTGGGCGCCCCGGGGTCGGTGGCCGAACGGCTCTCCGCGCTGCAGCAGTTGACCGGCGCCGACGAACTCGTCGTCACCAGCGTCACCTACGGGCACGAGGACCGGCTGCGCTCACACGAACTGCTCGCCGCCGAATGGGGATTACCGCAGAGCCGCGCCGCCTAGGATCTACTCGCGGCGAGAACCTGACGCCGCCGACAGACCCAGCGCGGCGACGAACGCCAGACCCTACTGCGCGACCGATGAGTTTCGGCCGTGGAAGGGGTCTCCTCAGCAAACGCAAACGCAGAGGAGTCGCCGTGCCCCTTCATGGTCAACGCTCGCCCGAACACCTCGTCACCGTCGGTGACGCCGACCTGTGTGTGACCACCTTCGGAGACCGCCGGCGGACTCCGGTGGTGCTGCCGTCCACGTCGGGACTCTTCTGGGAAGACGAGTTCTGCGATCGGTTGGCCGGGGCCGGCCGGTTCGTGCTTCGCTACGACATTCGCGACACCGGCCGGTCGACTGCCTATCCGACCGGCTCGCCGGGATACGACCTCCGGGACCTGGTCTCCGACATCGTCGGACTGATGGACGTCTTCGGACTGCCGCGTGCCCACCTGGCGGGCTTCTCCGTGGCCGGATGGATCTGTCAGCTCGCCGCGCTCGATCACGGCGACCGTGTGTCGGCCCTGACCCTGATCAATACCCGGCCGACCGCGCCCGGCCCGGCGGATCCGGATCTGCCGGAACATTCCGACCGGATCATGGGCTTCTTCGCCGCGACACCCGCTCCGGACTGGTCCGACCGAGCCGCGGTGATCGACTATCGCGTCGAACAAGCCCGGACATTCTCCGGCGCACACGGATTCGACGAACAGCAGGCACGGCGCCAGGCGAAGCACACGGTCGACCGCACCACCGACATGGGCTCGAGCGTGCTCAATCTGGCGTTCGTCGAGGCGGGCGAGCGCTGGCGGGAGCGGCTGGGCGAGATCACCGTGCCGACCCTCGTCGTCCACGGCACCGACGACCCGTTCTTCCCGTACGGCAATGGGCAGGCCATGGCTCGTGAGATCCCGGGCGCCGAACTGCTCCCGCTGCCGGGTATCGGGCATGAACTTCCAGCCTCGACCTGGGACCCGCTGCTGGCCGGCATGCTGGCACTCCAGGACGCATGAAATGGACTCGTGAGTCCGCGCCCGCATCGAGCGGCTGTTGCCGGCGGCAGGCGCTTCCTGGTTGCCATGATCGTGCTGACGTGGTGGCCGCGGCGGATCGCCGCTGAGCCCTGCGACATGCGACGGCCTACAGGCCGGAGCTGCCCTACCTGCCCGCTGCCTACTCGCCACAGCCGCCCGACGGGCCGATCTCGGCCGCGGGCACCGATGGCATTCCGCGCCGCCTGCGGCGATCGCCCGACGAATGCTCCCGTAACGGATGTCGCCCCGCCATGGATATCCGACGGTGCGGCGCCTGCGCGGTCGAATCGGTAGCTCCACCACCGGCAGGAGCGATATCGATCCGAATCCGTTGTGGCACTTCGTCTTGTCGTCACATCGGTTCGACCCGATATCGCAAACCGAATGCCCGGATTGCCGCCTTCACGTTAAACTGCTTGCGAGATAGGCGGTTTCGATGCATGTAACTGAGTTCTTCATGCCGTTCGATTCGGAGGGGGCCAATCCCGCCGAATCGGAGGCCGAGCAGGTCATGTGGGCCTGGCTCGAACGATGTGATCTGGTTCCCTCGGAGCCGACTCGCCGGCGCATGCGCCGGACCCGGCCGGCTCGTATGTACGCGCTGTGGTGCCCGTATGCCGGGGTGGACGCGCTGGGATTGCTGAGCCGTTTCACCGCGTGGGCTTTCATCGTCGACGATCAGTTCGACATCGAAATTCCCGACCCGGCACGGACCTTGGCGACCATCACCGAACTGGAGGAGGTGTTCGAAGACGGTGCGCACCCGCGCGGGGTGCTCGCGGTGGCCTTCGCCGAACTCTGGCGCGAACTGTGCGCTGGACGTTCCCGCCACTGGCGCCATGCCGTGCGCACCGAACTCTCGGCGTGGCTGTGGACCTACTACACCGAGAGCATCGGGCGGCTCACCGATCGCTATCCCGATCTGGACGACTATCGGGCCCACCGGCGCGATTCCGTGGCACTGTACGTATTTCTCGATATCAGCGAGATCGCGGAGGGCGTCGACCTCTGCGCGGCAGCGCGCGCCCTGCCGGCGTTGCATGCGATACGGGAGGCGTCGGTCGAACATATGGGACTGTTCAACGACATCCTGTCCATCGACTCCGACGAGGCCTCGGAGTACCTGTACAACTCGGTGCTGCTGGCCGAACGGCAGCAGGGCCTCGACCGGAAACAGGCGGTGGAGGTGGTCGACCGGATGCTCACCGGATGTGTGCGCCGGATGCTGACGGGCATCGACGCGCTGCCCGCCGAACTCGACGCGGCGGGCCTGTCCGGCCACGAGCGCGCCGATATCCTCAGTACCGCAACCTGTTACACCCGTTATGTGCGAGCCAACTTCGACTACCACTATCAGGCCGCGCGCTACACCAGTGCGCCGCGCGAGGCACTCGAGCACGGCGCACCCCTGACCTGACGGCGAACCCGCGGGCGTTGCGCAAACGCAACCCGGGCCACCGCCCGGCCCACGGGTTCCGGTGCGACGATGAATACTTCACGCACCGCCGACCGCGACGCGGAGCGGGCGCGGCGGCTGTGCCCTAGCGAGCGGGGCCGGTAATGCGATTATCCAAACCCACCACCTGTCCTCCGGAACAACGTCTTCCGGCAGCGGACCGCAAGGACTGCGCGCTCCCCCGCGAACCCGGGCGCCGCCCCCGCGCCACCAGCGATGCCACACCGGGTACGCGCTCTGCGGGGGCCTTGCTCGCCGATGCCCACACGGCGATCGCACCGGTCCTGCGGGCCGCTGTCGCGACGCTCGGTCACCCCCTGGACCGGATGGCCGGTTACCACTTCGGCTGGTGCGACGCCGAGGGCAATCCGCGCACCGGTGCGCACGGCAAGGGTCTGCGCCCGGCATTGACCCTGGCCGCCGCGGCCGCCTGCGGCGCACCGGTCGCCGATGCCGTCCACGCCGGTGCCGCGGTCGAACTGCTGCACAACTTCTCCCTCGTGCACGACGATGTGATGGACGCCGACCCGTTGCGCCACGGCCGGCCCACGGTCTGGCGGGTGTGGGGCACCACCAATGCCACGCTGCTCGGAGATGCGTTGCAGGCGTTGGCGTTCGCCGTGCTCTCCGACGGTGGAGTTCCGGAAGAGACCGGCGCCGCCGCGGTGATCCGGCTGGCCCGCACCGCCGCGACGCTGTGCCACGGCCAATACCAGGACTGTGATTTCGAGACCCGCCCGGATGTGAGCGTCGAGGACTATCTGTCCATGGCGGCGGGCAAAACCGCTGTGCTGCTGGGCTGTTCGTGCGCCCTGGGCGCGTTGTGCGCGGGTGCGGATTCGCGGACGGTGGCCGCGTTCAACACCTTCGGCCGCAATCTGGGGCTCGCGTTCCAGCTGGTCGACGACGCCATCGACATCTGGGGCGATCCGGCGGTGACCGGTAAACCCGCGCTCAGCGACCTCGCCGCACGGAAGCGGTCGTTTCCGGTGGTGTGCGCACTGGCCTCCGATACCGACGCGGGCCGCGAATTGGCCCGCCTGTACCGCGAGCCACGGCCGATGACGACGGCCGACGTAGCGCGCGCGGCGGAACTGGTCGCTGCCGCCGGTGGCCGGGAACTCACCCGCGATTACGCCGACCGGGCGTTGCGTTCCGCACTGGCCGGGCTGCCGTCAGGTGTCGCCCGGGGTGATCTCGAAACCCTGGCACATGTGGTGGTCCGGCGAAACAGGTGAGCCGGTCCGTGATCACTCGCAAGCGATCACGGACCGGCCCTCGACTTCCGGCGGTTCCTCGGTAGCGGTGCCCTAGGGGCGCGAGTTCTTGCGGCGGCTCCGTATCACCACCAACGCGCCGAGAAGCAGTCCGAGGAGGACGACACCGGCGATGACGGCGACGAGGACCGTCGGCGAAACCCCGTCGCCGGATTCCGAGGCGGCCGATGCCGGCGATCGGCCGCCGCTGTTCGCCGAGGACGAGGCGTCCGGTGACTTCGTCGCATGCTCACCGAATATGCCCTCTGCCGTGGCGGATTCGTAATGCGGACCGGGTTCGGGAGCCCCGCCGACCGTCACATCCAGGCGAATCGGGACCGGCGCACCGAGTCCTTCGACATTCGAGGCGCTGACGGAGACGGCGATGTAGTACCAACCGGCCACACTCTGTTCGGTGCTCTTGCCGGGCCCGGCCGTGCGATTGCTGTAGCGCACCGGCAGCGTGGCCAGCGGATCGCCGGCCGGCATCGTCGCGGATTCTCCGTTGTAGCTGGCGAAGTCGTGATCGATCTCGGTGCGAATCGGCGAGTACAGCGTGGTCGTGACCCGTGACAGCCCGTCGAGTCCATGCTTGTCGGAATCCAGGAAATTCACCCGGTAGGCGAGACCCTGCCCCCATCCGAGCGGTACCCGATAGAACACCGACTCGCCACGCTGCAGGGTGTCGGAATAGCTGCCGGAACCTTCCAATGTGGTTGCGGCATTGAACGATCCACCTCCCGTCACCGCGACGGTACTGCCGGCCGGTGGCGTGAATGCCGTCGGTGTGGTCGACGCGGGCGGGCCGGGGTCGCCGGCCGCGGGCTCGATTCCGAACAGCAACTCCATCGGCATCTGCTGCGGCATGTTGTCGGCGACGCCGTGCCATTCGGGTGCGAAGTAGTAGCGACCGCCGCCGCGGCACGCGTTCGCGGCGTTGTCGGACCCGGAATCGGTCTTCGTCGCGCCGTCCCACGCCTTGGTGACGGTCAGGGCCACACCGTCACTGGTGTTCACGACCTGCTCGAACCCGAAGACGTTGCAGTCCTTGCCGTCCTCGCCGTAGACCCGCAGGTACAACACGCTGTTGTCGTTGCCGGACTGTTTCTGCCGCACATGCGGGAAGGCAACCGTCGCACTGAAGTACGCCATCGCCCCCTGCGGCACGTCCAGGGCGTAGTACTTCGTCTCGTGCTGGGCGATCGTGTCCAGATATTGACCCGGCGCCGCGACCGGCGCGTCTCGATAGGCCGCGGCGCCGGAAATCGGTGCGCCGATCGGCGTATAGGTGCGCAACGCCGCCTGGCTCACCCTGGGCAGAACGCGTTCGAGCGAGGTGCCGTCGGCGGCGTCGGTGTACGTACCGCCGGTCTGCTGCGCGATGCACGTGAGCTGTTTGCGCGCGGGCCCGTCCACACCGAATCCGATGGCGTGCACCACGATCCTGGCGCCCTGGCGCTCGAGTTCCCGGGCGACCTCACAGGGATCCGGTGGTGCGCAGGTGTCTTCGCCGTCGGAGACGAGGACGATCGAGCGCGGGCCCTCCTTCGGAAGCGCCTCGGCCGCCGCCCGCAGCGCGGCGCCGATCGGCGTGTATCCGCTGGCCTCGATACCGTCGACGGCGGTGTTCACGGCGGCTCTGTCGATGATGTCGGCGCCGCGCAGCGTGCGCACATCCGCACATCCGGCGGTCTTCTCCGCATCCGAGGATCCGGTTCCGGTCCCGTACACCGTCAGTCCCACTCTCGACCGCGGTGGGGCCGCGGCGACGAAACTGTGTACAGCGGCCTTGGCCGCATCCAGTTTCGTACCGCCGCCCGGATCCGGGGCCCGCATGGATCCCGAAGCGTCCAGCACCAGCATGGTGGGCGCGTACTCGGGTTGCTGCTGCGCGTGCACCGGCACCGCGGTGAGCACAACCGCTGCCGCTGCCGCCCCGAGCGTCAGCAGCTTCCTCAATCTCGACATACTCTCCACTCCGATGACTTCCAAGATCAACAGACCCTAATACGACAAATCCGGCTGCCTGCTACCGAATCGGCCGCGTCGGCTATAACTGCTGCATGGGAAAGTTCGGCGAGGATGGTCGCAGTACGGACACGGCGCCGTCGATGGCCCGAACTTCCCTGCTGCGGGAATTGCCCACCACCGAACGCGGGCTGCGCACCCGCTCGGCGCTGATCGCCGCCGCCCGCCGGGTCTTCGAGACCAGTGGCTATCTCGACACCCGGCTGGTCGACATCACGACCGCGGCCCATTGCTCCTCCGGCACGTTCTACACCTATTTCTCCAGCAAGGAGGAGATCTTCGCGGCCGTCCTGGAGATCGCCCAGGAGGACATGTTGCATCCGGGGATGCCGCATGTGCCCGAGGCCGACGATCCGGCCGCGGTCGTCGCCGCGAGCAACCGCGCCTATTTCGAGGCCTATCAACGCAACGCCAAACTGATGGGCCTGCTGGAACAGGTCGCCAATATCGACCCCGAATTCCGAGTGCTGCGCCAGCGCCGCGCCGAGGCGTTCATCGACCGCAACGCGCGCAGTATCGAATCGCTGCAACACCGGGGACTGGCCGATCCGGAGCTGGATCCCCTCCTCGCCTCGCGCGCCCTCTCCGGGATGGTGAGCCGTCTGGCCTTCGGGCATTTCGTGGGCGGCGACGATACCGGCCGTCCGGTCGACCTGGACGAGCTGACCTACACCGCGACGCGGTTGTGGGTCAACGCGCTGCGCATCCCGGCCAAGTCCTGACTCGCCGTTTCGCCTTTCGGCACGGCGCAGACCTGCTACAACAGCGGAGTGCGGCGTCCGCGCACACCCGCAATTGAACTTGACGTCGACCTCAACTACGGTGGGGTGACATCACGGACAGGGACAGGGGTACGGCAGTGCAGGTTGCGCAGAAGGTGGCCATCGTGACCGGCGGCGGAGGCGGTATCGGTGGTGCGCTCGCCGCCCGCCTCGCCGCCGCGGGCGCGCGAGTCGTCGTCGCCGATCTCGACGAGGCCGCCGCGAAGAGCGTCGCCGACGCGGTGGCGGCCGAGCATCCCGGCGCCTGCGTGAGCGCGGGTGCCGACGTCAGCGATCCGGAGGCGATCGCAAGCCTGATCGCGCTGGCGGAGAAGACGTTCGGCCCGGTCGACCTGTATTTCGCGAACGCCGGCATCGCCGGTGCGGTCGGGCTCGAGGTCGCCGAGGCCGACTGGGACCGCTCCTTCGACGTCAACGTGCGCGCGCATATCCGCGCCGCCACTCAACTCGTGCCCCAGTGGCTCGAGCGCGGCGAGGGATATTTCGTCAGCACCGCCTCGGCGGCCGGACTGCTCACCCAGATCGGGTCGGCCACCTACTCGGTGACCAAGCACGCCGCCGTCGGTTTCGCCGAATGGTTGTCGGTCACCTACGGCGACAAGGGAATTCGAGTCAGCTGCCTGTGCCCCATGGGGGTCGATACGCCCCTGCTGTACGCCGGCCGCGAGTCCGGCGACCGGCTCGGCGCGGCCTCGACCCGGGCGGTGACCGCCGCGGGCGAGGTCCTCGAACCCGCGCAGGTCGCCGACGCGGTGCTGGCCGCGATCGACACCGAGCAGTTCCTGATCCTGCCGCATCCGAGCGTGCTCGAGATGTACCGGCGCAAGGGATCCGACTACGACCGCTGGCTGGCCGGCATGCGCCGCTACCAGCACACTCTGCTCGACGAGAACTGAAGCTGGCCACCAGATTTCACAACGATCAGGAGATCACATGTCGATGTTCGACATCTCCGAGCGGGCCGAGAAGTATCGCGCCCAGCTGCTGGAGTTCATGGATTCACACGTCTACCCCGCCGAGGCCGTCTACGACGAGCAGATGCGCGCCGCCGGTGATCCGCACTTCCAGCCGCCGATCCTCGAAGAACTGAAGGCCGAGGCGCAGCGGCGCGGTCTGTGGAATCTGTTCCACCCCTACGCGGAATGGGGTCCGGGCCTGACCAACCTCGAGTACGCACCGCTGGCCGAGATCATGGGCCGCAGCCACCTGGCGCCGGAGGCGTGCAACTGCAATGCGCCGGATACCGGAAATATGGAGGTCTTCACGCTCTTCGGCACCGACGAGCACAAGGAAAAGTACCTGAAGCCGTTGCTGGCCGGCACGATCCGCTCGGCGTTCGCGATGACCGAACCCGCGGTCGCCAGTTCCGACGCCACCAATGTGGAACTGTCGATGGTGCGCGACGGCGACGAGTACGTCCTCAACGGCCGCAAGTGGTTCGCCTCCAACGCGCTGCATCCGAACTGCACCGTGCTGATCGTGATGGGCAAGACCGATCCCGGCGCCGCGCCGCACCGCCAGCAGTCGATGATGGTGGTCCCCATCGACGCGCCCGGTGTGACCGTGCTGCGCGGCCTGCCGGTCTTCGGCTATCAGGACCGCGAAGGGCATGCCGAAATCGATTTCGAGAATGTCCGGGTTCCGCTGAAAGACGTGCTGAAAGGCGAGGGCGAAGGCTTCGCGATCAGCCAGGCCCGGCTCGGACCCGGCCGCATCCACCACTGCATGCGGGCCATCGGAATGGCCGAGCGCGCACTGGAACTGATGTGCCGGCGAGCGAGCACCCGCATCACCTTCGGCAAGCCGATCGCCGCCAACGCCAATATCCAGGACTGGATCGCCGAGGCGCGCATCGATATCGAGATGATCCGGCTGCTGACCCTGAAGGCGGCCTATCTGATGGACACCGTCGGCAACAAGGAGGCGCGCACCGAGATCGCCGCGATCAAGGTGGCCGCGCCCAATATCGCGCTGAAGATCGTCGACCGGGCCATCCAGGTCCACGGCGGCGCCGGTGTCACCGACGACTTCCCGCTCGCCATGGCCTGGGCGCACCTGCGCACGCTGCGGCTGGCCGACGGGCCCGACGAGGTGCACAAGCGCACGCTGGCCCGGCAGGAACTGCGCAAGTATCGAGATGTGAAGGCGGACAACTGATATGGCGAATGCGGATCTGACCGGCCGCACCGCGATCGTCACCGGCGCCTCGCGCGGTATCGGCCTCGCGACCGCGCAGGCTCTCGCCGCGGCCGGGGCCAATGTGGTCCTGACCTCGCGGGATCAGGAATCGGCCGACGCCGCGGCCGCGCAGGTACTGGGCAGCGCGCTCGGTATCGCCGCGCACGCCGTCGACGAGGATGCCGCACGCGCCTGCATCGACCGCACCCTCGAGCGGTTCGGCAGCGTCGACATCCTGGTCAACAACGCCGGCACGAATCCGGCGTTCGGCCCGGTGATCGATCAGGACCACGGCCGGTTCGCCAAGATCTTCGACGTCAACCTGTGGGCCCCGATCCTGTGGACCTCGCTGGCGACCAAGGCGTGGATGGGTGAACACGGCGGCGCGGTCGTGAACACCGCCTCGATCGGCGGTATGGGTTTCGAGGCGAATCTCGGCCTCTACAACGCCTCCAAGGCGGCGCTCATCCACCTCACCAAACAGATGGCGCTGGAGCTGTCCCCACGGGTGCGGGTCAATGCCGTCGCGCCCGGCGTGGTGCGGACCAAGCTCGCCGAGGCGCTGTGGCGTGAACACGAGAATCTGGTGGCGGAGGCGACCGCCCTGGACCGGATCGGCGAACCCGACGATATCGGGTCGGCCATCGCATTCCTGGTATCCGACGCGGCGCACTGGATCACCGGCGAGGTGATGGTCATCGACGGTGGGCAGCGACTCGGCCACCCGGCGGCATTCCGGACGGCACCGTGACGCCGGAGCAGCCCCGTGGAATCGACACCGCGGCGATCACCCGGTGGATCGACGGGCTGGGCGTCGGGCTGACCGGCGCCCCGACCTTCACCCGGATCGGTCTCGGCCAGTCCAATCTCACCTATCTGGTGCGCGACGACGCCGGGCACCGCTGGGTGCTGCGGCGCCCCCCGCTCGGCCGGCTGCTGGCCTCCGCCCATGATGTGGTGCGCGAGTCGCGGATCATGTCCGCGCTGGCCGGTACCGATGTCCCGGTGCCCGAAATCGTCTCTGTCACCACCGATTCCGAGGTCTGTGACGCACCGGTGGTGCTGATGGAATACGTCGACGGACAGGTCGTGGACACAATGGAGGTCGCGGAGTCGCTGACCCCGCGGCGACGCCTGGCCATCGCCGAATCCCTGACCCACACCCTGGCGCGCATCCACGCGGTCGATCTCGAGGCGGTGGGGCTGGCGGATCTGGCCAGTCACAAACCGTATGCGCAGCGGCAGCTGAATCGGTGGTCGCGGCAGTGGGAGCAGTCGCGCACCCGCGAGGTGCCCGAACTCGACGACCTCACCCGCCGGCTCGCCGAATCGGTTCCGCCGCAACGGGAAACGACGCTGGTGCACGGTGACTTCCATTTGCGCAACGTGATCACCTCGCGAGACAGCGGCGCGGTGGTGGCCGCACTGGACTGGGAACTGTCCACCCTCGGTGATCCGCTCGCGGATATGGGGAGTCTGCTCGCCTACTGGGTCGAGCCCGGCGAGGACCTCGGTGGCGACTTCCCGGCCTCGGCACTGCCGGGTTTCCCGAATCGAGCCGAGATGGCGGGCGCCTACCTCGACGAGACCGGACGCGACCGCGACGCTCTCACCTTCTGGCATGTGCTCGGATTGTGGAAACTCGCGATCATCGCCGAGGGTGTCATGCGGCGCGCGGCCGATACGCCGGGCAACAAGGCCGCCGCGGGCACACCGACCGTCGAACGCATCGACGCGATCATCGCCCACGCCCGTGAGATCGCCGCCGAGGCCGGCCTCTGACGGGCGTCGATCAGTACGCGACGGCGGCCGCGATCACCTCGGTGACCGGCCGCCGTGGCGTATGCGGCAGCGGTGCGGCGCCGGAGGGCAGCCAGCCCAGCCGCACCATCGTCTGCGGATACGCGCATTCGGCGAGCACGTTGCGGCGTATCTCGGCGCGCAGATCCGGCATGGCCAGCGGTTCGGACTGCAGACTCGACGACAGACCCAGCGTGGTCGCCGACAACAGCAGCGCGCTCACGGCCTCCCCCGCGCGCAGCCGCGCGAGGCGGTCGTCGCCGGTCGTGCACACGACCAGCCATTCGGCGGCCTCGGGCTCGGTGGCCGGATCTGCCAGCTCCGGCGACTCGAACCGGCGTTTGGCGATCTCGTCGTCGGGCCGTGGCGCGGGGGTGTTCGCGGCCGGGACACCGTCGGAGGTCCCGTGCCGCCCACTCCAGACCGCCAGTTCGTGCAGATAGGCGGGGTCGGCGGCGTGCCGCAGCGTCGCGATCCGGGCGGCATCGGCCAGTTCCGGGCGCAACTCCGGCGGCACCTGCCGCGCCGCGGCGCCGTGGGTGCGGGCATCGGCGGACACCTCACGCACGAACGCCTGCGGCACCGGGCGGGTGCTGTAGCGGCGGCGATCGGACTGCCGATGGGCGATCGCCGCGGCCAGGTCGATATCGCGCGCCGACGGGGTGCGCGGGCTCATCGTGATGGCTGCGAGGTGGTCGGGATCGGTGTCGTCGGGAAGATAGGTGACCTGCGCGGACCAGCCGAGCATCGCCAGCGCCACCCGCATGTGGTGCAGCGCCGCGCCACAGCTCAGCAGCAGTGCGCGCTGGGCCGGATCGGTCACGGTCAGCTGCCGGGTCTCGTCGGCGTGCAGGTGGATGGTCTCCTCCCGCAGCGACCACCGCCACGGCTGGGTGTTGTGCACCGAGGGGGCGCGCACGGCCATCCCCACGGCGTCGGCGAAAACCGCGGTGAACGGATCGGCGAATGTCATGATGCCGGTTCTGCCTTTCGAGCGTCGCACGGACATGCCGGGACGGTGACCGGCGGATATCGGCCGCCATATCGAGTCCCTGTATCGATCAACCGCCGGCACGGCCGGTTAGTTTCGTAATAGTTCACAAAATCGCAGGGCGCGCACTTGTGACCTTGTGCTCAGGATTCCGCGGCGCCGGAATTCAGCTCCCGATAGCGCAGCGCCCACCACACCTGCTGCGCCACGTGCGGATCCTTCAGCGACGCCCCGGTCAACTCCTCGAATCGGGACAACCGATAGCGGACGGTGTTGTGGTGCAGATACAGCCGATGTCCGGTTTCGCTCGCATTGAGGCCCGCCGCGAGATACGCGTCGACGGTGTCGAGTATCGAGCCGGCCTCGGCGTCGTCGAGCGGAGTGACGTAGCGAAGCAGCAGGGCACTGCCCACATCGCTGTCGCCGACCACGGCCGGTAGGACGCCCAGCTCGGTGAGGGTGTGACGGCCCGGCCGACCGAACAGCCGGGCGGTCTCGGCGACCCGGCCGGCGATACGCAGGGAATGGGGAACCCCTTCGAGCGGACAGGCGGGGCCGACGCCGAGGAATACTCCGGCCGAGGGCGCCGAATCGTCGTGCGGATCGCAGATGCCGACCACATCGCGGTCCAGGATCGCCACCACGCCGCGCGGCGGACGGAACCCCGGCCGCTGCCGCAACTCCCATTCGGTGTGCTCCGGTTCATCGGTGATCGCGCGGAAGGCCGCGTACGCGCCGTCGAGGCGCAACCCGATGTATTGCGCGCGGCGGCGCAGTTCCCCGGCGGGAAGGGCGCCCTCGGCCAGTGCGCGCACCATATCGTCGCGCCTGGTGTCGAGACGGCGGGTGATCTGTGCCTCGGCCTCGCGATGGCCGGAGCTGTAGGCGACCGTGGCGGCGTCCGAGGCGCGCAACAGGGCCGCCAGCACCGACATCAGTGCCGCGCCCGGCCGGGTCGCCCAGTGTTCGGAGGTGCCGATACGTTCGATCACCTCCCCCACCACGATCTGCCATCCGCGCAGCATCGCATCGAGCGGCACACCCAGTTCGGCGCGTAGTGCGCCGTACTCACGGAAGTCGGCGAGTTCTTGTCCGTCGAGTGGCCGATCGGCCGAAGTGGCGCTGATCAGACGATCCACCGCATCCGCGATCGAGGGCACCAGGGCCGATGCGGCAATCCCCCGGTACGCCGGAATCTCGCGCTGGAGCCGGGTGCAGACGTGTTCGGCGAAGGCGCCGGGATCGCCGATCGCTGAGGGCCGCAATCGCGGGCGCGTCGCACCGTCGTCGTCGCTCACATCGGTCGACGATACGGGGAGCGGAGGTGGAAACGGTGGTGGTCGCGGTCCGGCCGCCGAGTCGGAAGGTCACCGTCGGCGCAGTTCCGAGGCCTTCTCGACGACGCCCCGGGCAATGACGAGTCGGTCCGGCAGGTGCGGGCGAAGTCGGTCGAGTCGATGGGGAAGGCGGTGGCGATCGGCGGTCGGGAATATCGCAGTATCCGGCCGGCAATCGGACCCTGCGCCGTCGCCGCCCGAAACCACCATCGACAGCGTGCCCTTCTCGGCGAACGGCAGGCAAACCCATTGCGCGGGAGCATGTTTCGGCGCTCACGAATCGGAAACCGAACACCGGCGCGGTATCTGGGTAAGAATGGGAGCGGCCGAGATCCGGCCACAGGGGACATGTCGGCCCGGCCGGGCCGACGGATTGTGGGGAAAGATCATGAGAGCCAAGAAATTCGCCGCCACCGCGCTTCTGGCCGTCGGCGCCACCACCGCGGCCGCCGGCGTCGTGCAGGCCGCACCGGCCACGGCCTCCGAGATCGCGGTGCGCGGTGTCGAACAGGGCGTCGGCTTCGTCACCGCGCCGACCGCCGATCACACCGGTCTGACCACCACCGTGGAGGCCGGATCCTTCACCGTCACTGGTGATTCGGTCACGCTCACCGACGCCGCCGGTCGTGCCGTCACCTCGGTTCCGCTCGGCCTGCGCACGGCCTCGGGGACCGTCGGCCTCACCCCGCGCATCGAGAACGCCGGCCGCACGCTGACGCTGACGCCGCAGTCGGCGACCGAGCGCACCGCGCAGGCCATCGACGAAGCCTCCGACACCCTCGCCCGCAAGCAGTACAACGCGGGTGTCGGTGCGCTGGTCGGCGCCGGAATCGGTGCGGTCCTGGGCTTCTTCCTCGGTGGCGTCGGCGCCCTGATCACCATCCCGATCGGCGCCGGGATCGGAGCCCTGATCGGCTACTCCACCCCGTAGCCGGTACCTCGCGCGGCCGTGCGGACCCTCGCCCGGCGAACCCGCACGGCCCGCGGTGGGCCGCATGATCTCGATGTGCGGCCGCACTGGGAAAAGTCATCATCGTTGCGTTCGTCGCACCCGGACACCCGCCGCCGTTGGCGAATGCTGTTGGGAGCCACCACATCCGCGCATCTGCTCGCCGCACCGGGCAGTAGCCTCGTCGCATGGTGAGACCTTCGGCACTGTCGCGGCGCCGGGCGCTGACGCTCGCGGCCGCCGGCGCGGGCGTGTTCGCCGCGGCCCGATCGCCACTGGCTCGCGCCGACGGGCCCGACAACGCACGCTACGGCGGATATTCCGCGCAGGACCGCGCCGCGCCGTATGCCCATTTCATGACCGAACACACCGCCCCGCCGCAGTCGGCGGTCGCGACGGCGTACGCGAGTCCGCCCACCCCGGCGAATCGCATCCCTCCCTTTTCCGCACTCCCCGCGGAGCTGGGGCCGTCCGGCTACGCGCCGATCGAAACCGGCTACGGGCAGACCGATTCCGGAATCGTCTGGGTGGCGGTGCGGACCGAGATGGCGCGGGTGACGGCCGCCATGTGGGACTGGTGGTTCGGGTGGCATCTGGTCGAATCGGCCCGGTACAAGCTGTGGCATCCGGACGCACACCGGTACGCGGAGGTGGCGGCCGATCGGACCGATGGGGCGATGCCGGACCGGCAGCGGTATATCGGCAACATCTCCTACGTCGACGAATACATCGGCCCGAAGTTGCAGCAACTCGCCATCGCCTTCCACGATCCGGTCGCCTACGGATTCACCGTGCCCGACGATCACACCGTGGTGTTCGGCCGGGTCGGCAGCAGCATCGCGCCGGTCGATCTGGGCTGGCTGGCCCACCAGGTCCGCCCGATTCCCGGTGGATGCGAGATGCGCAGTCGCTTCTACCTGCGCATCTACGGAGTCCACACCTTGGATCCGGTGCACGCCGCGCGTGCGGTGCAGCGCGGTGCCGCCGCCGACGTCGGCGACCTCCTACCCGGACTCGACCTCGCGCGCGATCTGCTGTTGCATTGCGGGCAGGAGATGAACCACCTCGCTCGCTTCCTGCCCGAGCTGTACCACGAATTCGCCTGACCGGTTTCGGCCGTCACAATGGTGAGGTGCCCGATTCGCCCACCTCGCCCGCCGTCGCCGCGTTGATCCGCTGGCACGACAGCGGTGGCGTCTGGCGAGTGCTGGGCCGGCGCGGCGCGCACGTGACCATCGGACTGTTCGAATGCACCGGCGGCGACGAGGTCGACCGCATCGTCTCCGCGGATCCCGCCTTGCGGGCGTTCGTGGGGCAGCGCGCGGGCAGCGAGGAATGAAACCGACAGTTCGGCACCATTTTCCGGTCGCAGGGACTACGGTGTGCGCGGCAACGCATCGATTCCCCTACAGCTACGGCGAAAGGCGGCGCGATGGCCGATACCGGTGAGGCGAATCGTCCCCTGGCCGAGCGATATCCGGGCACCGAGCCGGTCGGCTGGCGTGGTGTCACGGTCCACCCGATGTACTCGCAGCGCCTGGGCGCCGAAACGACGGTGGTGCGGTTGGTGCTGCACGCCGCGGCACCGCCGCCGGGATTGCTCGGACTGGGCATCGGGGTATCGGTGATCGACGGATATGTGACGTTGCGCGGGCAGCGGTTGCCGGGTGTCGACGTGTGGAGCGATGCCCTCGCCGAGGGGTCCGATCTCCACCTGGCGGGAACCGGCCCGGCCGCCGCGTACACCCTCACCCCGGTCTGGATGACGGCCGCTGGCACGATCGAATCCTGGACGGGCAACTACGGACTCGTCATCGAACGCGGCGCGGCCGGTTCGATGCTGCTGCGCTGCAGCACAGGGGTGGGGGAACCCGATTTCGATGAATTGGTGGTCGCGATGACCGTCACCGGCGACGCCGACGGCGAGCAGGACCGCATCCGCTCCACGCTCTACCACCTCGGAGTGGAGGCGCACACTCGCGGCGACCTCGACCAGGCCCGGCGGATGTGGCGGCAGGCGGCCGATCTCGGACATACCGCAGCGGCCTACGATCTGGGCGTACTCGGTTATCGGACACGCGAATTCGACGAGGCGCAACGCTGGTGGCGCCTGGCGGCCGAACAGGGCGATTCACGCGCGATGGCCGGTCTCGCCGAAGTCCTGGAGCGCCGGGGGGATTCGGATGCGGCCCGGAGATGGCGTGCGCAGGCTCAGGAGCATTGAGCCGTCGAACGCCGCGCCGCCGCCCGACACCTGGTCGGTGCCCCGCACGGTCGCCGGGCGGCTGGGCGGTTCAGAGAATGCCCAAGAGCTGTCCCAGGTTTCCTCCGAGCACCAAGTCACGCACCTCACCGGGAGAGGTGACGCGTTCTACGGTCGTGCGGGCGAGCACCGGATCGCCGTAGGGAGCGTCCGAGCCGAACAACGTTCGCTCCGGAATTTCGCGGATGGCCAGCCGCACCGCGAAAATGATGTTGGCTGTAGACAATTCCACATACATATTCGATGTGTCCTTCACCATTTCGATCGCCGCCATCCAGTTCGTCCCGCCGAGTTGGCTGATCACCAACGGAACCGCCGGGTATCGCGCCGCGAGACGGGACAACGTGCGCAGGTCTTCGCCAGTGGTGGGGGCAGATCCGTGGACCACGACCGGCAGCCCGCCGTGGTCGTGCGCCGCGGCCAGCACGGGCTCGATCCGGGCTGCCCCACCCGCGGGAGGTGTAAGTTCCCCGATGCCGCGCAGTCCGCGTCCCACCACCTCACGGTCGATCAGAACCGCGATGTCCTCCTCGGGCAGGTCCACCGGTATGGAGCCGAACCCGATGAACCGGCTCGGGTGCGCGGCCAGGGCCTCGTGAAGCTCTGCCCAGGCGGTGCGATAGCTGTCGAGGCTGTTCTCACCGCCTGCCAGAGCGCTGTCGAGAACGCCCATCTCACGACGTAGTGATACAAGGTCGACGGCCCGCTCCGGATGCGGTCTGGTCCCGAAGAGCACAGCGCGATCCACTCCCGCGTCGTCCAGAGCGGCGAGGTGGCTTTCGACCGGGTCGTGGACATGACTGTGGGCATCGATGATCAAAGGTTCCTCCAGGAGAGAGCGGGCCGCTGGAATGCGGCAGGGCAGACACACTGTTGCTCCTTGACACTGTTGGAAGGTCAAGCCCGAGAGGAAAGACGGTGCTCATCGGAGAACTCGCCAAGCGGACCGGAACCAGCGAACGCCTCCTGCGCTATTACGAACGGGCGGGGCTGCTCCGGTCCGAGCGCCGGTCCAACGGGTACCGGACCTATGACGAGACCGCCACCACGACGGTCCTGCGGATTCGGGCTCTGCTCGCGGCCGGCCTCCCGACCCGCATCATCCGCCACATACTTCCCTGCACCGACGCTGCGGCCGCGGTACTGCCCTGTCCCGGCGTCTTGGACGCGCTCCGCGCCCAGCTGCGCGTCCTCGACCAGCGATCGGCCGAGATCAACACAGCCAGAGACGTTCTGCGGCAGACCATCACCACCGCAGAAACCGCCGCCGCACGTGCGGCGCTACCCCGAACCCTTCAGGCGGCCGTGCCGCCGAGCTGAATTCCGAGCAGCTCACCGGCCCCCACGACCAGTGCCGCGAGGGTGAGCAGGCCGAACACGACGACCCACAGCCGCGCCGGAATGCGCGTGAGCCAGGCCAGCTGGTCGGCATCGGACCCGTCGCCGCGTACCGACACCTGCCACAGTTCGATCACGGCGCGTACCCCGCCGAACAGCAGGAACCAGGTCACCACATAGCCGAAGACGCCCTGCCACACCGCCGTTCCGTACCAGGACACGGCGAAGGCGGCCCCGCCCGCGCAGATCACCGCGAGAAAGCCGAACACGTTGCGGATCACCACGATCAGCACCACCAGCGCCGCGATGAGGATCCACAGCATCATCGTCTGCCGTCCGGTGCCGAGCAGGATCGCGAACCCGAGGCCGACCGCCGAGGGAGCCGGATAACCCGCCAGGGTGGTCAGCACCATCCCGAAACCGCGTGGCTTGCCGCGGGATACGGTCACACCCGAGGTGTCCGAATGCAGCCGGATACCGCTCAGGGTGCGGCCCGTGCAGATCGCGATCACCGCGTGGCCGATCTCGTGGGCGATCGTCACACATGTCCGCAGCACTCGCCACACCGGCCGGTAGAGCACCACCGCCGCTGCCGCCGCTGCCGTGGCCAGCACCACCCATACCGGCGGCTGCGGGGATATCGTCGTCAATTTATCGGTTACCGACGACACCGCATCGGCCGTTCGAGACAGCTGCACCGCCGTAGGGTAGCGGTCCGCCCGATTCGGCCGGATACGACGGGGTATTCGGCCGGTGAACGCTTAGGCTTGCGGTCGAATTGCCGGGATCGGCCCGGCACGCGGCCTCGACGAGGAGAACAGATGACATCCAGGGCCCATCGCAGCATCGCCGCGCTGTTCGGCACCATCGCAGCGGCCACGGTGACCGCGGGCCTGCTGAGTGGATGCTCGGACGTGCAGCGCGCGATCAACAAGGGTGGCGACACCCCGTGCAGCGACTATGTCAAACAGGACGCCGACACCAAGCGGGTCACGATCACCAAATTCGTGAAACAGCAGACGAACAACGACCACGAACCCGCCGGCACCCAGGTCGACGCCACCATGGCGGCGGTCGATTTCCTGTGCGCCAACCAGCGCAACGCCGATACTCCGATCAAGAACGCGAATCTGACCGGAATCTTCTTCAATCAGTGAGCGCGCGGGTCGGTCACCGCTGCCGGTGACCGACCCGTCCGGCTCAGCGTCCGGGCAGGAAGCGGAAGCTGCGTGCCAGCGTCATCAGCAACGCCTGCCACTTCGACTGCGGAATGCCCAGCGGCGCATCCAGATTCATTCCGCGGGTGACGACCACCGTCTGCGGTTCGGTGAACTTCAGCAGGCCGTCGGGACCGTGGCGGCGACCGACCCCGGAGATCCCCATCCCGCCCATCGGGGCGCCGGTGCTCCCCCACGCCGGTGCGTAACCCTCGTCGACACAGACGGTTCCGGTCCGCAGCCGGGCCGCGATGGCCTGCCCCTCGGACGCGCTGCTCGCCCACACGCTGGCGTTGAGCCCGTATTCGGTGTCGTTGGCGCGGGCGATCGCCTCCTCGACGTCGGCGACCGGATAGATCGACACCAGCGGGCCGAAGGTTTCGTTGCGGCCGCATTCCATCTCGTCGGTGACCTTGCTCAGCACGGTCGGCTCGAAGAACAGCGGCCCCAGATCGGGCCGGGCGTTGCCGCCGGCGAGAATTTCGGCGCCCTTGGACGTGGCGTCGGCGACGTGCTTGGTGACCGTCTCGAGCTGCGCCGGTGAGATCAGGCTGCCGATATCGGTCGAGAAGTCGTAGGCCGCACCGAGTTTCGCGGCGCCGACCGCCTTCACGAACTTCTCGCTGAACTCCGCCGCGATCGACTGCTCGACGTAGATCCGCTCGATCGAGATACACAGCTGGCCGGCGTTGGAGAAGCAGGCGCGCACGGCGGCCTTGGCGACCTTGTCCAGATTCGCGCCGCGAGTCACGATCATCGGATTCTTGCCGCCGAGTTCGGCCGAGAATCCGATCAGCCGCTTACCGCACTGCTGGGCCAGCTCGCGCCCGGTGGCCGAGGAGCCGGTGAACATCAGGTAGTCGCACTGGTCGACGATCGCGGTGCCGACCACGCCGCCCGGGCCCGGGATCACCTGCAGCACATCGCGGGGCAGACCCGCGCGCAGCAGCAATTCCACGCTCGCCAGCGACGAGAACGGGGTCTGGCTGTCGGGTTTGACGACGACCGCGTTGCCGGCCAGCAGCGCCGGGATCGCATCGCCGATCGACAGCACCATCGGGTAGTTCCACGGCGCGATGACGCCGACCACGCCCTTGGGCTGGGTGCGCACCTGCGCGCGATTCAGCACCGGGAACGCGCCCGGCACCGAATGCGGCGCCAGCAGCTTCGGCGCCACGCGCGAGAAGTAGCGGGCCGCGAACATCATGCCCAGGATCTCTTCCTGCGCCGCCCACCGGGCCTTGCCGGTTTCGGCCTGGATGACGTCCATCAGGTAGTCGCGTTCGCTGATGATCAGTTCGCGGAAGCGTTCCAGCACCGCCGCCCGCTGCTTCGGCGTGCGTTTCGCCCACTCTGCCTGGGCGGCGCGGGCGCGGATGAACGCGGCGCTCACATCGTCGGCGGTTCCCACCGGCACCTCGCCCAGCGGCCGCCCGGTGAACGTCTCGGCGATGGTCTTGTTCGCGTGCTCACGGGAACCGTCGACGGACGCGAACGCCCGCAGACGCTCGAACACCGCAGCTTCCGGTACGGGCATCGTCGCCTCCTACTTGTGAGTAATGTAACCCTCCGATACACATAATCTACCGCGCGTCGCGCGGGCATATCTCCGCCCTGGGGCGGATATTGCCGCCGAGTTCCGCCAGGATGTGCCACGCTGCGGCGGAGTCGCCGGCTCGGCGCGTTTCAGCGGGCGTTCGCCTGCTCCGGCCGCATTCCGATGCGATCATGGAGCCGTTCGGGGCGGCGGCAGATCGGCGACGACCGGAGGCGGTTCATGGCGACTCGGCGGGCGGCACGAGAGGCGGCTCCGCCGCTCAGCGCCTGGGGTTTCGTCGTCCGGTTCGGCATCGTCAGCTTGCTGGCGGATTTCGTGTACGAGGGGGCGCGGTCGATCACCGGACCCCTCCTCGGGTCGCTGGGGGCGTCCGGATTCGTCGTGGGTGTGGTGACCGGGGTGGGCGAGGCGGCGGCGCTGGTGCTGCGTCTGGTGTCCGGCCCGCTCACCGACCGGACCAGGCGGTTCTGGGCGTGGACCATCTCGGGGTATGTGCTCACCGTGGTCAGCGTCCCGCTGCTGGGTGTGGCGGGGGTGTTGTGGGTGGCGGCCGCCTTGGTGATCGCCGAACGGGTCGGCAAGGCGGTGCGCAGCCCGGCCAAGGACACGTTGCTCTCGCATGCGACCGCGGTCACCGGGCGTGGTCGGGGCTTCGCCGTCCACGAGGCGCTCGATCAGGTCGGCGCGGTCGCCGGGCCGCTGACCGTCGCGGCGGTTCTCGCCGCCACCGGCGACGATTTCACTCCCGCCCTCACGATGCTCGCGATACCGGGCGCGGCGACGCTGCTGTTGTTGGTGCGCATCCGCATTCGCGTCCCCGATCCGGTGCGATACGAACCGGCCGCGGCACCTCGGCCCGGAATCGCGAGAGTTCCCCTGCCCCGACGGTTCTGGCTGTATTGCCTGTTCACCGCAGTCTCGATGGTCGGCGCGACCACCTACGGCGTGCTGTCGCTGCATATGGTGGCGGCCGGGGTGTTCACGACGGCGACGGTGCCGGTGGTCTATGCCGCGGCCATGGCCGCCGACGCCCTGGCCGCGCTCGCATCCGGCTGGCTGTACGACCGCGTAGGCGCGAAAACGCTCCTCGTCCTACCGGTTTCGACGGCACTGGTGCCGGTCTTCGGTTTCGCCGGCGGCATCGGCGCGGTACTGGCAGGGGCGCTGCTGTGGGGTGCGACGGTCGGTGTGCAGGAATCCACGCTGCGTGCCGTGGTGGCCGACCTGGTGCCGGGCGATCGCCGCGCCACCGCCTACGGCATCTACGCCGCTGTTCTCGGCGCCGCGACCGCCGCCGGCGGCGCGATCACCGGATTTCTGTCCGACACATCGTATTCGGCACTGGTCGCCACGGTGGTGGCGGTCGAGTGTGCGGCCGTGGTCGTCCTGTTCGTCCTCGCCGCGCGCGGGCACACACCGAACGGGCGGTGACCGAACGCGCTGCCTCACAGCAGGATTCGATCCCAACTATACCTAACACTGTTCAAACGTGTGACTTGCCACAATCGTTCGGTGGCCGTCACCTTCACCACATTCGCCAATCACGCTCTGACCTGCAAGCTCATATCGGACAAGGAAAGTCAATACGGGTCTCGCTCAGTGGCATCAGACCTGAAGTTTGAAACATCGCCCGTTATGTTGTGCCGATGTTGAGAGCGAGGCTCGGTATCCGGACCCGCATCCTGGCCATCGCAGTGATTCCAAGTCTGACGTTGCTCGGAATCGGTGTGGGCACAGCGGGCTATCTGGTACGGGAGGGGCAACACGCCAAGGACTGGGCATCGATCCTGGGCAACGCCAATGTGCACACTCGCGAGATGATCGCCGCGGTGGAACAGGAGCGGATGCTGTCGCTGTGGCATCTGGCCGGTGAGCACGGCGACCCGGCCGCTCTCGGCGCGGCCCGCACGCGAGTGGACAATGCCCTGCAGGCCCTGGCCGCCACCGAGAACAAACTGATGACCAGCGGTTCGAATCCGATGGGTGACGACACCGGCGGATTCGAAACCCTCAAAAAGCAACTTCCGGCCATTCGCGGCGGCATCGATGCGGGCGCGCTGCCGATTCCCGAAACCTACGCCATCTACAACCGCATTCTGGATGCGGTTGTCGTCGGCACCAATCTCACCATTCCGACCGCGCCCGACGCGGCGGTCGCCCAGCAACTGGCCGGCGGTCTGCGCACCCTGCACGCGATGGAGGGCATGTCGCGCAGCGCCGCCCTGACCGCCGCCGAACTCAACGGCCAGATCCTCGCCGGGCAGATGCGCGACGACTACCGCAACCTGGTCGGCTACTACCGCACCGAACTCCCCCAGCTCGCCGCCGATCTCACCGGTCCCCCGGCGGACAAGATCAAGACCGTGCTCGCCTCCCCGGCCTGGCAACAGCTGGCCGCGATGGAGGACTACCTCATCCATCCGCCCGCGCCGGGCAAGAACGGCGAATTGCCGCCGCCTCCCATGAGTTTCACCGACTGGCGCACCTCGGCCGAACAGCTCGGCGACCAGCTGCTCGCCGCCTGGCAGTACCAGAACGACCACGCCAACCAGACCGCCGTCGACGACGGCGACCGCACCGCGACCAATTCGCTGTGGGCCGGCGCCGGCGTACTGGCGATCGCGATCCTCGCCTTCCTGCTGTCGCTGTGGCTGGCCAACCGGTTGATCGGGCGGCTCAAGCGGCTGCGCACCGAAACCCTCGCACTGGCCGAGGTCCGCCTGCCCGAGACGATGCGCCGCCTGAGCGAGGGCGAGAACATCGACGCCGAGACCGAGGCGGCCCGGCTGGACTTCGGTCACGACGAGATCGGTTCGGTGGCCAACGCGTTCAACCGCGCTCACACCGCGGCCGTCTCCGCCGCGGTCACCGAGGCACGCACCCGCGAGGGTGTGCGCGCGGTATTCCTCAACATCGCGCACCGCAGCCAGATCGTGGTGCACCGCCAGCTCGAGATTCTCGACGAAGCCGAACAGCGCCAGGAGGATCCGGCCCTGCTCGAGACCTTCTTCCGGCTCGACCACCTGGCCACCCGCGAACGCCGCAACGCCGAGAACCTGATCATCCTCGGCGGCGGCGAACCGGGCCGGCAGTGGCGGCGCCCGGTGCCGCTGGTCGAGCTGGTGCGCAGCGCGATCGGTGAAACCCTCGACTACGCACGGGTTCGCGCGCATCGCATGCCGCAGGTGTTCATCGTCGGCAACGTCGTCGCCGACCTCATCCACCTGCTCGCCGAACTGGTCGACAACGCCACCTCCTTCTCTCCGCCGCAGTCGCGGGTCGAGGTGACCAGTAACGTGGTCGGCAAGGGTGTGGCGATCGAGATCAGCGATCAGGGCATGGGCATGCCCGCCGACGAACTCGAACGCGCCAACGAGATGCTGCGCAACCCACCGGATTTCGGTGTAGCCACCCTGTCGGCCAATTCGCGTCTGGGCCTGTTCGTGGTCGCCCAGCTGGGCGCGCGCCACGGCATCTCGGTGCGGCTGTCGGAATCCGACTACGGCGGCATCCGCGCCATCGTGCTGGTGCCGACCGCCGTCGTCGCCGCCGATGCGCCGCTGGCCGACCACCTGCCCGAACGGTTCGGCGGCCGCCGCCCCGAACCCGCGATGACCGGTGAGATGCCGGCCATCCCGGCGGCCGAGACGACCTCGGCGGCAACGTCGCTGGCGACCCTGACCTCGCCGCAACCGCAGGCCTGGTCCGATTACCCGCGCACCGACAGCGCGCCGCGCACCGACGAGCGGAGCTGGGCCGACACCCCGGCTCGGCGCGAAGCGCCGCCGCGCCAGGAGCTGCCCGCGACACCCACCGACCAACCGGCGCGTCGCAGCCCGCAGCGTCCGTCCTACACTGGCAGCGATGCTCGCCCACCGTTGCCCCGCCGTCGCCGACAGGCCAGTCTGGCACCGGAATTGGCGCACGACCCCCAACCCGACGCTGCGTCCCCGCAGCGGCCGCGCTCGGCGGAACAGGCACGAGACCTGATGTCCGCCATCGAGAACGGAACCAGGCAGGGGCGGCGATCGCAGCCCGGCCACACCCCGGACGAACAGGAAGGCGAAGGTGACTTCTTCCAACGCAGGTGATCTGAACTGGCTGCTCGACGATCTGGTCGATCGCCTGGCCGGGGTGCGCTACGCGGTGGTGCATTCCACCGACGGGCTGCTGCTGGGCCGCTCCACATCGATGAGCCGCGAGGACGCCGAACACTTCGGCGCCATGTCGGCCACCCTCTACGGGCTGGCGCGCAGTGCCGGGAACCGATTCGACGGTGGTGGCGTGCGCCAGGCGGTCATCGAACTCGACCGTGCGGTATTGTTCGTCACCGCGGCCGGTGACAACGCATGTATCGCATTGCAGGCCAACGAGAACGCGAATCTGGGTATGGTGGCCTACGAAATGAACCTGACCGTGCAGCGAGTCGGCGGCTACCTGTCCACCGATCCGCGTAACGGTCTGGCCGAGCACGTGGAGCATAGATTGTCATGACGCGCTTCGGTCAACCGTGGTTCGACGATGCGGCCGGTCCCCTGGTCCGTCCGTACGCCGTAACTCGGGGCCGCACGATGGGGGCGGGACACGATCTGGACATGCTCACCCTGGTGGTGACCGTGTCACCGGGTCCGCCGCTGCGGCGCGTCGAACCCGAATACGCGGAAATCGTTCGGCTGTGCCGGACCCCGCAATCGGTGGCCGAGGTCTCGGCGAGACTCAAGCTACCGTTGGCGGTGACCAAGATCCTCGTCGGTGATCTGATCGGCGAGGGTCTGCTGAACTTCCGGGCTCCCGCCCGGACCGACACCGATACCGGCGGGACCGGCGAACTGAACATCTTGCGAGCAGTACTCGATGGAATCCGAAAGCTGTAGAACACCGTGCCTGATATTTCGTCCTCGGCCGACCTGGCTGCCTCGGTCAAAATCCTCGTAGCCGGCGGTTTCGGCGTCGGGAAGACCACGATGGTGTCCTCGATCAGCGAGATCACGCCGCTGCGCACCGAGGAACTGATCACCGAATTGTCCACCGGCATCGACGATCTGTCGGGCGTGGAGGGCAAGACCACCACCACCGTGGCGCTGGACTTCGGTCGCATCACCATCGACCAGAACCTGGTGCTGTACCTGTTCGGCACGCCCGGCCAGGACAGATTCTGGTTCCTGTGGGACGAATTGGCGCGCGGCGCCCTCGGAGCGGTGGTCATCGCCGACACCCGCCGGCTGGAGAACTCCTTCGCCGCCATCGACTTCTTCGAACGGCGCGGACTCTCGTTCGCGGTCGCGGTGAACTGCTTCGACAACGCCCCGGTCTACACCACCGAGGAAGTACGCGAGGCGCTCGACCTCGACGCCCACATCCCGGTGGTGCTCTGCGATGCGCGCGACCGCAGCTCCTGCAAGACGGTGCTGATGACGCTGGTCGAACATCTCATCGCCCGCGCCACCAGCTCGGTGGCCTGACCGCCGATGTCCTGAGCAGAGGATTCGGCGCGGCCGCTCAGCGGGCGGCCGCGACCGGATCCAGCTCGGCGAAGCTGCCGATCCACCGGTGCGGTGGTCGCGGCGAATTCGGCTCACCGGCGCGGGTGACGCCGACGGCCTGCCAGCCCGCGGCCACCGCGGCGTCCAGTTCGTCGGGATGGTCGGACAGGAACAGGATCTCTCCCGCCGGCACGCCGATCTCGGCCGCGATGCGGCGATACGACTGCTCCTCGCGCTTGGGTCCGGCATTGACCAGGTCGAACCACCCCCCGATCAGCGATGCCAGCTCGCCTCCACGCGCGTGGGCGAACCAATCCTGTTGATTGCGAACCGAACCCGACGAATACACCCACAGGGTGAGTCCGGCGGCATGCCAGGCACGCAGAGCCTCGGGCGCGTCGGGAAAGAATTCGCCGAACAGGGCGCCCTCGCGAAAGCCCTGAGCGCAGATCACGCCCTGCGCGGTCTTCAGCGGTGCCGCCTTGACGTCGGAATCCAGCCAGCCACGCAAGATCTCGGCGATCTCGTCGAGATCGGCGTCGGGCCGCCCGGCCAGTTCGCGCGTCTGCTCGATCACGGTCCTCGCGGCGTCGTCGGTCTCGTCGGCCAGCCACTGCGGCAGCCGTCGGCGGGTGTAGCCGTAGAGATCTTCGCGGACCGAACTGGTGGGGCTGGTGGTGCCCTCGATATCCACGACGATTGCGCGGACCGTCAGGGCTTCGCCATCTCGTAGGTCGCTCATGCGGCGACGAGCTCGTCCAGCGTCGGAAAGCCCTGCGCGATGGGGTCGCCGGTGAAATCGCCGATCCAGCCGTCGGCCTCTTCGAAGAACCGGATGGCCACGAAGTCCGGGCGGGTGCCCATATCGAACCAGTGCCGCGTCCCCGCGGGCACCGACACCAGATCGCCGCCCTCGCAGACCACCGCGACGACCTCCGGTTCCAGGTGCAGGTAGAAGCAGCCGCGGCCGGAGACGAAGAAGCGCACCTCGTCCTCGGCGTGGCGGTGTTCGGACAGGAACTTCTGCCGCGCCGCGCTCGCCTGCTCGGGCCAGTGCGGATCGTTGTCGTCGGGATGCAGCCGGGCCAGATCGATATGGCGGTAGCGGCCGTCGGCGTTGAGGTCGCCGATCCGGTCCCGGTATCGGCCGAGGATCTGCTCGGACGCGATGTCCGCGGTCACGGTCTCGGCGGGCCAGCGGTCGAATACGATGCCGCGCGTGGCCAGTTCGGCCGCGATGCGCTCCGGATCGGTGGTGCGCAGACGCACGTCGGCCGGATCGGCATCGGCCGCGATATGCAACAGGGTCACTGCGGTTGCTCCTCGAGAATGTGGTCGGTGGAGATGTCGCGGCGTCCGGTGAGCGACACCAGTTCGCACAGGGCCTCCAGGCATTCCGCACGGTCGCGGGCCTGCGCCAGGTCGGCGCCCCAGGCGGTGATGCCGTGCCCGGCGATGAACAGCGCCGGCGGGGCCGCCGGATGCGCGCGCAGATATTGTTCGATCTCCGCGCCGATCAGCGACACATCGGCGTGATTGGGAAAGACCGGAACGTCGATGGTATCGCCGGAGCGCAGACCCTTGATCAATTCGAAGCCGATGAACCGCAGCGGATTCGGGGCGCCGACGGAGGCCGCGGTGGCCCGCGGCGAATGCACGTGCACCACCGCCGCGGCCTCGGTGGTGCGGTAGATCGCGGTGTGGATCGCGGTCTCCGCGGAGGGGCGCCGGTCTCCGGCCACGGGTTCGGAGTTCTCGATCCGCACCCGGACCATATCGGCGGCGGTCAGCTCACCCTTGGACAGACCGCTGCCGGTGACCACTGCGGTGGGCCCCGCGGTGACCGAGCCGTTGTCCGATGCCGCCCGGAAGGCGCCGTCACGCACGGAGATGTTGCCGGCGGTCCCCGGCATCCAGCCGCGGCCGTAGAGGTCCCGGGCCAGGCCGGCGATCGCCTGCGCCGCAAGCGGATTCGCCTCGTCGATCAACCCGTTCTCGGTCACCACCGCCGTCACCAGTTCCGGCGGTGTGACATCGAAGGCCGGGTTGAAGACCGCGGTGCCCTCGGGGGCGGCCGCATAGTCGCCGAAGTGCGTGATCTCGGCCGACCCGCGCTGTTCGACGACGATATCGGCGCCGGTCGCGGTCGCCGCATCGCGCGTGGATTCGGGCGCCACCACGATGAACGGGATGCCGTGGTGGCGGGCGGCCAGTGCCAGTCCGTACGTGCCGATCTTGTTGGCCACCGAACCGTCGGCGGTGATGCGGTCCGCGCCGACGATCACGCAGTCCACCTGCCCGGTCGCCATCGCCCAGGCGGCGGCGGAATCGACGGTGAGCCGATGCGGAATGCCGGCCTCGGCCAGTTCCCACGCCGTCAGGCGGGCGCCCTGCAGCAGCGGGCGGGTTTCGTCGACCAGAACGCTGTCGATCACGCCGCGGGCGTGCAGGACGCGCAGTGCCCCGATCGCCGTGCCGAAGGCGGTGGTGGCCAAGCGGCCGGTATTGCAGTGGGTGAGCATCCGCAACGGCCGCCCCGGACACAGCCGCTGAACCAGGTCGGCCGCGTGTTCGGCGGCGGCCCGGTTGACCCGGCCGTCCTCGGCGAGCAGTGCCTGGGCCTCGGCCAGCACCCCCGGCGCACCGCCGTCGGCGAATTTCGCCAGGGCTCGCCGCACGCCCCAGGACAGATTCACCGCGGTGGGCCGGGCGGCCTCGATGCGGGCGGCCTCGGCCTCGACCCGCGCCGGTTCGCCGGGATGGGCGAGCGCGGCCAGAGCGACCCCGAAGGCCCCGGTCACGCCGATCGCGGGGGCGCCGCGCACGGCCAGGGTGGCGATCGCGTCGATCACCTGATCGACCGTCGTCAGCCGCAGCGTGCGCACCTCGTGCGGCAGCGCGCGCTGATCGATCGTCACCACGGCGCCGTCGACCCACGTGATCGAACTTTCACCCATTGCGCGCACAACCCTCACCACTCGACCCTGCTGACCCCTCATCTCAAACGGTAGCGAATCAGAGGTCACCGGCTCGCACCAGGTTTACCCTCGCCGGGATCCGATCCCGCACGTGTGGCCGATGGTGGTGGATACCTCCTGAAACGGCAGTGTGCGCACACATGCACCGCGCGCAGCGTTGCGCGGCCTGGGCGCGGCGCTGCGCGGTGAGGCCGTAGATCACCACACAACGGCAGACGGCGGTACTACTCCGCAGAGGCGCCCCTCGTTGCGAGCGGACAGGTGTGTACAGCCGACTCGCCGGGCGCGGCCTCGGGTGCCGTCCGTTTGCTCGACACTCGCTCGAAGATGCTGCCGGTCAGAGTTTTCCGTCGCCGTATGGGTGAAATGTCCTGTCATTACCGCAGTTCCACGATGTTTTCCACAGTCGGCGTGTCATCCACAGCGACCGGTGGACAAGCGTGAACAGCGGTTGTTCCACATCCCCGGAGACAGCTGGGGAAGAAGACCTCAGGCTCGCCCGAATGCGAGTGTGACGTTGTGTCCTCCGAAGCCGAAGGAATTGCTGAGCGCCTGTGAGATTCGCTGTGGACGTGCGATCCCGTGCACGATGTCGAGGTCGGCACCCGGGTCCGGATTGTCGAAATTCAGTGTGGGAGGCACGGTCTGATCGCGCAGTGTGCACAGGGTGAGGATGGCCTCGAGCGCGCCCACCGCACCGATGGAATGGCCGAGCGCGGATTTCGGCGCGTACACCGAGGCGTGCTTCGCCACGGCCGCAATGGCATTGGCCTCCGAGGCGTCACCGATCGGGGTCGAGGTGGCGTGCGCGTCGATGTGGTCGATATCGGCGGCGGTCAGATCCGCGGCGTCGATGGCCTTGCGCATCGCCCGGGCGGCGCCCGCGCCGTCGGGATCGGTACCGGTGATGTGGTAGCCGTCGGAAGTGATTCCCGCGCCGAGGATCCGGCCGTGCACGGCGGCCCCGCGGGCGCGGGCGAACTCCTCCGATTCCAGCACCAACAGCGCACCCGCCTCGCCGAAGACGAACCCGTCGCGGTCGCGGTCGAAAGGCCGTGAGGCCAGCCCCGGTTCGTCGTTGCGGGTGCTCATCGCCCGCATCATGGCGAAACTGGCGATCGGGATGGCTTCGATATATCCCTCCACGCCACCGGCGATCACCACGTCGGCCTCCCCCGTGCGGATCAGCCGCCACGCGTGCGCGATCGCTTCGGCACCCGAGGAACACGCCGAGGTCGGCGCGTAAACACCTGCCTTCGCGCCGAATTCGAGTCCCACCCGGGCGGCCGGACCGTTCGGCATCACCATCGGCACCGTCAGCGGCGGCACCTTGCGATAACCCCCCTCGCGCATCGCGTCGACCGCGGTGAGGAAGGCGTCGCCGCCGCCGAGTCCGGTGCCGATCGCCACCGCGAGCCGTTCGTCGTCGACCTCCGGTACCCCCGCCTGCGACCACACCTGGCGGCCCAGCACCAGCGCCAACTGCTGCACATAGGAGTGCCGACGCTGTTCGATGCGGGTCAGGTGAGCGCCCGGGTGTTCGGTCAGCCGCCCGCCGATCCGCACGGGCAGGTCGTAGCGAGTCACGAACTCGTCGGTGAGGGGCCCGATCCCGCTCTTGCCCGCCAGCAGCGCCGACCAGGTGCTGTCGAGATCGGGGCCGAGGCAGGTGGTGGCTGCCATGGCGGTGACGACGACATTCCGCGAGGTTTGTGTAGCAGGCGTTACACTCATGCGGATATGGATACCCGTAGCGACCGCTACAGTCAACACGTGCCTCGACCACTCGACCAGGCCCGGCGCGCGGAACTACTCGCCGGGGTGATCGCCTACATCGGCGAATACGGATTGACCGAACTGTCGCTGCGTCCGCTGGCGGAGTATCTCGGAACCAGCTCGCGCATGTTGATCCACTATTTCGGAACCAAGGAGCAGATGCTGATCGCGGCGCTCGAGACCCAGCGCCCCGACATCCCGGGCATGTTCGCCGACGTTCCCGACCTCCCGGCTCTTCGCCGCCGTCTCATCGAATCGTTCAGCGTCAACATCACCACGGAGTGGGTGTCGAGCACGCGCGTGCTGTTGCAGGTGATGGGGGTGGCCGCGGTGCCCGGAAGTCCGTTCCGTTCCTACGGCGAGGACGCCGTGCACGTCCTGGTCACCGCCCTCACCGATGTGCTGAAGAGCTTCGATCCCACCGTCGCCGATCCGGAATCGACCGCCACCCTGCTCGTTTCGGGTGTGCGCGGGTTGCTGCAGGATCGGTTCGTCACCGGCGACACCGCCCGCGTCTCGCGCGCGGCGCGGTTGCTGATCACGCAATCGCTCACGCTGCCCGAGCCCGGCGTCGGCCGATGAGCGGGCCCGCGGTATCGCTGATGGAACAAGTTTCAGTATTGTTGCCGCCATGGCTTTCGTGATCGATGACACCGTAGAGATCGACGCACCCGCCGAGGTGGTGTGGAAGGTGCTGACCGACCTGGGCACCTATGGTGAGTGGAATCCGTTCGTCGCCGAATGCCGCAGCACGCTCGAACCCGGCGATCCGATCGAGATGCATGTGCGGTTGGGTTCGCCGAAACCGCGCAAGCAGGTCGAATACATTCGGACCCACACGCCCGGAACCGAATTCAGCTACAGCATGAAGCCGGTGCCGCTGGGGATCCTGCACAGCCTGCGCTCGCACACCGTGACGCCCCTCGACAACGGCCGCACTCGGTACCGGTCGCATTTCGAACTGGGAGGCCTGCTGCGGCCGGTCGTGACGCTGGCGCTCGGCAAGGCACTGCATTCCGGCTTCGGCGCCATGACCGCGGCGGTCAAGGAGCGCGCGGAATCGTTGCGCTGAGCAACGCGGCGCCGCATGCCGGCGCTCAGGCCTCGAACGGGATCACGTTCCCCGCGGCGTCGCGGTTGCCGCGACCGGCCTCGATCGCGCTGACGAGTTCGGCGACGTCGGTCCAGGTGCGGGCGGGTTCGCCATCGAGATTGCCGATGTGATACCAGGTTTCGGTATCCCGATAGCGAACCAGTCCCCGGCCCTGCTCGTCGACGGTGACATCGAGTTCGCCGGACACCGTCCCTTCCTCGTCGGTCATGACGGCGGCCTTACCGGTGATTTCGATGATGTCGCCTATGTGAACTCTCCTCGGTGGAGGCAGTCGTCGACCGCGGTGCGCAATGCGGTCTGTTCCGCCGTGTCGATGGTCAAACCGTATTTTACCTTGATGCGAATGTAGCGCTGAACGTACTCGCACCGGAACACGCCGGGCGGCAGATAATTCGCCGCATCCTGATCACCCTTGGACCGGTTGGCCGACGGGTCGGAGGCGACCAGATTGATCGCGTCGTTGGCGATATTGCGGCGCGTATCGGTGTCGGCGGATTGCGCGCCGGAACGCCAGGCCTCGGCCAGCGGGACGATATGTTCGGCGTCGACTCCGGCGGGATCGGTGATCCATTTGTAGGGCTTGAGTTTTCCGGTCTTGGCGTCGAGTACGCCGTAGCGGTCGCGCCAGCCGCCGTCCTTGCCGAGACTCAGTTTGCAGGTCGCGGCATCGAGTGTCACCGAGCCGGTGGCGTCGCGCAGCATCATCACATCGCGGGTGGTGCATTTCGCATACTGAGCGAATTTGTCGCCGAATCCGTGGTCGGGAGTGTTCTGATCCCAATGCGGGAATTGTTCGCGGCTGTACCCGGTCATCGGCGCTTCCGGTGCGACCACGAGTTTCCCCAGCAGCGCGTTGACTTCTTTACCGGAAAAGGTCGCGGCGGCAGCGGAATCGGGTTTCGGATCGTTCTTCTTGCCCCCTTCGTCGATGAAGCTGTACACCACCGCGAGCACGACGGCGAGGAGGACGGGCGCCACTATCGCGACCAACCGGCGCATGCCGGGAGAGGAAATCTTCACCGCCGCGCCCCGATCGTGTCGTCGGGCACGCGCCGGGGACCGCGGAATGCCCGAGACCGGAATCCGGTGCCTTCGAGCGCAATCCGAGCAAACATCCGGACGGCGGGGTACTGATCAACTTGCCGGCCGCATTCGGGCCGTTCACCATATGTACTTCTCATCGCGAATACAGAGTGTCAACCGGCACCGGCAAACCGCAAGTGCACCAGCCGCTTCCGTATCCGCTTCGATACCTGGACAGAACTGTCCGGCAGGGCGCGACGGCCCTGCCGGACAGGTGATGTCAGCTGTTGAGCTTGTTCAGCCGCTCGCAGGCCTCGAGGTACTCCTCCATCAGGCGCTGCATGACGTCGGAGGTCCGCTCGACCTTGTTCATCATGCCGACGACCTGGCCGACCGGGTTGAAGTTGACGTCCTTGGCCGCCTCGGGATAGCGGTGGCCGCGCTTGACGCCGTCGAGGGCGACCATCATCTGCAGCGGCATACCCAGCGGATCCGGGGTGTCCGGACGCTCCCACGCCTCGGTCCAGTCGTTGCGCAGCATGCGGGCGGGCTTACCCGTCCACGCCCGCGAACGCACGGTGTCGTGGCTGGTGGCGTCGATGTAGGTCTGCATCTGCGCGGGCGGCACATTGGCCTCCTCGACGGTCAGCCAGATCGAGCCGGTCCACGCACCCGCCGCGCCCATCGACATGGCGGCGGCGACCTGGCGGCCGTTGCCGATACCACCGGCGGCGAGCACCGGCAGATCGCCCACCGCGTCGATCACCTGCGGCCACAGCACCAGCGAGGAGATCTCACCGCAGTGGCCGCCACCCTCGGTGCCCTGGCAGACCACGAAGTCCAGGCCGGCGCGCTTGTGGTTGAGCGCATGTTTCACCGAACCGCACAGTGCGCCGATCAGACGACCGGAATCCTGGACCTTCTTGATGATGTCGTCGGGCGGAGTGCCGAGCGCGTTCGCGACCAGCTTCGCCTTGGGGTGCTTCAGGATGACGTCGACCTGCGGACCGGCCGTGGTGGCGGTCCAGCCCAGCAGTTGCTCGTGATGTTCGTCCTCGGGCAGTTTCGGGACGCCGTGGTCGGCGAGGATCTTCTCGGCGAAATCGCGGTGGCCCTGCGGAACCAGTTTGGCCAGTTCGGCTTCCAGCTGCGCGGGGCTCAGGCCGTCGATGCCCTTGCCCTCGTACTTGGACGGGATGACGAGGTCGACACCGTACACGCCGTGCACATGGTCATCGAGCCAGGCCAGTTCGACCTCCAGCTCCTCGGCGGTGAAACCGACCGCACCCAGGACGCCGAGCCCGCCGGCGTTGCTCACCGCGGCGGCCACGTCGCGGCAATGGGTGAAAGCGAAGATGGGGACATCGATGCCCAGTCGTTCGCAGATCTCGGTATGCATGGCGGGGTGACTCCTCTGGTCTTCCGGCGCTGGAACTTCGCCACAACACTAGAACACGTTTCATATTCAGACTAGTGACTCAACGGTCAGGAAGCGAGAGAAGCGCCGAAATTGCCGGTCGACGGGGGTAACACACCATCACTGCCGACGGCGGCATCGACCCATTTTCACCAATCAGCGTGGGCAACATGTTCTAGTTGGCACGGGCGATCCGGTGACAGATCCTGCGCGCGACGAGTCAGCGTTCACCGGCGCGGGCGAGAAACGATGCGCGGTCGACGATCGTGCGCCGGATGGTGCCGTCGGCCACGAGCACATCACCGTCGTGCACGACGACACGGAAGGCCAGCCGCGGACCGTCGACCTCGGCCAGCCGCGCCGCGACGGTCAGCACCGTTCCCGGCGGGCTCGGCCGCCGGTGCCGCACCGAAACCTCGATCCCCACCGATGTCTGTCCCGACGACAGCTTGCCCCGCAATGCCAGCACGGTCGCGTGTTCGGCCAGTGCCACCACCCGCGGCGTCGCGAGCACCTCCACGTCACCGCTACCGACGGCGACCGCGGTATCGGCAGCACCGACCTCGACGCTGAATTCCGCCGACAGACCCGGCTGTACCTTCACGATCGCTACGGTAACGCCGCGCGCATCACCGCGCCGCGAAAGCCGATGCGCGACGGAACGTGTCGTCGATGGCTGTCCGACGGACGGTGTCGAGGACCGCGCGGGTCAGTACCGAGCCGGTTCGGCGGCGGGGGTTATCACGGCGATCCGGGCGGTGACGGACGGATCGAGCAGCGCGAGGACGCGCACTCCGGGCGCCGGGCGCAGTGTCTGCAACCACGGCTCGGGCACGACACAGGCCCAACGGCCGGTATTCGCGTGTGCCAGCAGGGCGACCACGGAGTCGCTCTCCAGTTGCGGGGTGACGGTGAGCACCGCGCAATCGATGCCGTCGGGGTAGCCGATTCCGGCGTCGAGCTCGAAGCTGAGCACGCGAGCCCCGCGCCGACGCCGGTGATCAGGGGTGCCGTTAACGATCGTGTCACCCGGTACATGAAGCCCTGTCTGGCCAGGTAGCCGCCGCGATCACTGTTCTTGTTCGGGCGTCGGCGTGAGGTAGCGGTGCAGTGAGGTCTTCGGGATGCCGGTCTTGTTCGTGATTTCACCGAGACTGTTTCCCTGTTCACGAAGCAGTCGGGCGTAGTCGATCTTGTCGTCGGGCCAGGCGGCGGGTAGGCCGATGTGGCGGCCCGTGGATTCGGCGACCGCGCGGGCGTGGGCGGCGCGTTCAGCGGTGGAGGTGCGTTCCATCTCCGCGAACAGCGCAAGCCCTGGTCGCCAATCACTGGACGTGACGTGACCGGGCGAGGCGTCGATCGTTCCACTTCCTTGGAAGTGGAACGGCGGTTGAGCTGATCGAAAGTCATGGGCGAGATTGCGGCGCAACCCGTCCGTTCACACCGTCGGCGCTGCATTATTCTAGTAGTTTCAGTAAGAACTGAAACTACTAGACATGTAAGAGGTCGGAGGCGATGAGCGAACCGGGTGCCGACAACGAACGGTTACTGGAGTGGGTCGAGCAGGTGACGATGTTCTGCACGGCGGAGTACGGGGTGCCGCCGATCGCGGGCCGGATCCTGGGCTGGTTGATGATCTGCGATCCGGCGGAGCAGTCCGCCGAGCAGATCTGCGGGGTTATCGGTGCGAGCCGGGCGTCGCTGGCAACCAACATGCGAGTGCTGACCGATGCAGGTTTCATACGGCGCCGCTCGAGACCGGGTGAGCGCACGAACTACTACCGGATGGACGACGACGCGTGGGAAACCGTGGTGCGTCGCCGGGTGGCCTCCCTGGCCGCGTTCCGTGATGTCATCGCCACGGGAATTGACCTGTCGGGAACAGGGTCGGCCCGGTCCCGGCGGCTACGGGCCGCGCACAACGTTTACGACTGGATGGCCAAGCGACTCACCGACGAACCTCTGCCTTTCGGAAAGGACGGTAAGCGATGACCGAATCTGCAGAGCGTGGCCGGACCGCGATAGTAGTTGGTGGCGGGATCGGCGGGCTCGCCGCAGCGATCGGGCTGCGGCGAGCCGGATGGTCGGTCACAGTACTGGAGCGCCGTGCCGATATCGGCGAGGTCGGGGCTGGCTGGTCGTTCGCACCCAACGCCGTCCGCGCTGCGGATGCGCTAGGGGTAGGTGACGACTTGCGTTCTGTGTCGGTTCCAACGCAGGCCGGTGCGACGCTGCGCGTCCCGGACGGCCGCTATCTCATGCGATTCCGTCCAGGTCGTGATGCGGCAC
Source organism: Nocardia sp. MDA0666 (assembly GCF_003023875.1). Taxonomy (NCBI): domain Bacteria; kingdom Bacillati; phylum Actinomycetota; class Actinomycetes; order Mycobacteriales; family Nocardiaceae; genus Nocardia; species Nocardia sp. MDA0666. The sequence goes on along the minus strand of NZ_PYHT01000011.1, from coordinate 98,062 downwards.
TGCTGGCCAATCATCGTGCCGATCTGCACGGTGTGCTGCACGCGCACCTTCCGGCCGAATGCGTAGTCCCCGCTGCGGAGGTTACGGGCGTCGAACAATCCGACAGCGAGGCCACCGTCACCTATCGCACTGCGGACGGATCGCGGCGAGCCACCGCCGATGTGGTTGTGGGAGCCGACGGTATCCGCAGCACAACCCGGCGGTACATCTTCCCGCTTGCGCCCGAACCGGTGTTCCAGCGCATTCTGTGCTGGCGGGGGGTCACAACGCCTGGCGCGGTGTGGCCGGTCGAAGGATTCCAGACCTGGGGTCGCGGAGCACGTTTCGGAGCACACCCGCTGGCCGGCCAGCGCGTGTTCTGGTTCCTCACCATCCGCTGCGACCAGCCCGGCATTCGACACGACGACGATTTCGCCGAGATCGACCGCCGCGTCGGCGACTGGCACGACCCGATCCCCGCCATACTGGCCGCGACACCGCCGGAATCGATTCTGCGCCACGATATTTACGACCTCGAGCCGCTCGAGTCGTACACCGATCGCCGGGTCGTGCTACTCGGCGACGCCGCCCACGCGATGACTCCGTTCCTGGCTCAAGGTGCTTGTCAGGCGTTCGAGGACGCGTGCGTGCTGGCCGCGCAACTATCACGCGACACTGAAATCCCCACTGCCCTGGCGGGCTACGACCGGCTGCGCCGGCCCCGAAGCCAACGGGTGGAGCGCATGGCCCGCCAGGACCCGCGAATCAGCCTGTCCACCAACCCTTTCACCTACAGCCTCATGACCAGGCTGACCAGCCTGGCAGGCAGCGGTATCGGCGCCCGCAAGTCCGCTCACCTCTGGGACTGGACCCCACCCACCATCAACACACACCCCACCACGGTGAAAGGCGAATGACATGACTGTCGAGCACGTGATGTTCCGCAGTGACCAGGTCCGCGTTACGTCGACGACGTCCGCAACGCTGTGTCCTATCTGGAAACACGTCGTGAAATCGACCCGCGGCGGATCGGTGTGTAGGGCCACAGTCTCGGCGCGACCGTAGCCATCCAGGCAGCTGCGATCGACCGCAGGATCGCCTGCCTCGCCTTCCAGAACCCGAGCCGGACGGTCCGCAACTACAAGGTCGTCCCCTACGACATCCCGCCCGGCTGCGCGGCGGGGTACATGCCCGAACTGAACGTGCTGTGCGCGATCGGCGACTACAGCACGCAGAGCGATCAGCCGATCATGAAGAATCTGACCGTCACCGTCCGGCCGTCGAGCTGACCGCGGGGCCTAATTCGCCTCGCCCACGGCGATATCCGACGGGTGACATTGCCGACCGGCCGGTTCCGCCGCCGCCGCCCGGCGACGTGGAATGCTCGTCGGCATGGATGTATTCGGGCCGGGGGTGTGCCGGTGACCTACGAATCGGAATTGGATCCGGCCGCGGTGGAGATCGGCGGATTCTTCCCGCACCCGCCGGCGCTGCTGTGGCGGGCGCTGACCGAACCGGATCTGGTCGAACGCTGGCTGATGCGGTCGATCGGGCTCGAACCCGTGGTGGGCACGCATTTCATCTTCGCCGTCCCGACCGAGCCGAGCGCGGAGATCGCGTGTGAGGTGCTGGCGGCCCGCATGGGTGAACAACTGACGTATACGTGGATCGACCTGCGGGCGAAGTTCCCGGCCCGGTGGGTGGTCGACTGGGTGCTCGAGGCGCAGGGACGCGGGACGCGAGTGTTGTTGACCCAGACCGGTTTCGACATCGGCGATCGGCGGCAGAAGATGGCCCGCAATGCGATGGAGCGCGGATGGCGTGGCACCTTGAACCGCTTGCGTGAGGTGCTCGACGAGGCCGGATCCTGACCCCGCGAGTGCTGGGAAACGATCAGCGCCGCGGCGGCGCGGGCTCCATGTGCACCACCTTGGTGGTGGTCATCTCGTCGAGAAGTTCGGGGCCGTAACCGAATCCGGTGCCCGATGTGCCGCGCGGCTGGGCCGCACCGCCGGGCGCGCCGCCGAAGACCGAGTTGATCTTCACCGTGCCCACCGGAAGTGTGCGCCACGCCTGCTGCATATGGTCCATCGAGCCGGTGAGTACAGTCGCCGCCAAGCCGTAGTCGTCGCGGCACGCGGCATCGAGTCCCGTCGCGAAATCCGAGACCACCTGGACGGGGGCGACCGGCCCGAAGATCTCCTCGCGGATGACGCGCATCCCGGGCCGGCAGTCGGTGAGGACCGTGGCCGGATACGTCGTGCCGGGGCCCTCCGGAATCCGTCCGCCCACCAGTGCTTTCGCGCCGGCCGAGATCGCCTCCCGCACCTGGGCGTGCACCTGCGTGCGCAGCCGCTCGTCCACCAGCGGTTGCGGATCGAGATTCCACCGCTGCGCCTGTTCGCACAGTGCCGACACGAACGTGTCCGCGACCTCGCGATGGACGTAGATCCGTTCCACGGACACGCAGACCTGCCCGGCATTGGCGAAGGCGCCCAGTGCGGCCTGCTCGGCGGCCCATACCGGGTCCACGTCGGCGTCGACGATCAGCGCATCGTTCCCGCCGTTCTCCAACAGCACCTTGGCGCCGGTGCGCGCGCCGGCCGCGGCGATGGTGCGCCCGGTGGCGGTGCCGCCGACATGCGCCACCACGTCCACGCCGGGCAGCCCGGCCAGTGCCGCACCCACCCGGCCGTCGCCGCGCACGGTCTGCAGCACACCCTCGGGGCAGTGCTGTTCGAGGAGCTGCCCGAACAGCGCGCCGGTGCGCGGGCAACGCTCACTGGGCTTGTGCACCACCGCATTTCCGGTCGCCAGTGCGGCGCCGACCAGTCCCGCCGCGATGGCGACCGGATCGTTCCACGGCGTCAGGGCGACGACTACGCCGCGCGGCTGGGCGATCATGAAATCCGTTGCGTCCCAACTGCCCTGCAGGGTGTGACCGCGATGGACCGGCCCCAGCTCGGCGTACTGCTCGAGAGTGCCCGCGCCGGCGAGCACCCCTTCTCGCCCCGAGTCGGCCGGGCGGCCGGTCTCCGCTTCGAGCGTGGCGGCGAGTTCGTCGGCGTGCTCGCGCAATGCGGCCGCCCCGGCACGCAGCGCCTCGGCTCGGCTCGCCGCGGGCGTGCGCGCCCAGCTCGACTGGGCGGTGTGCGCCGCGCCCACGATGGTCATGAGGTCCAGGTTTCCCGTCACCGAGTCGGCCTCGATGCGGGTCGCGTTGTCGATCTCGGTCATGGGCTCCGAGTACCCCGGCGTTCTCGGGCAAACTTGTCCGGCCGACATTGTTCTCGGTCCGGGATCGCGGTGCGACGCGCGGATCACTTTCCGTTCGCGGTCGAGCGCAGCAGGCGCAGCACGGCTCGCTCGACGATGGCTCGGCGTTCGTCCTCGCTGGGCGCGCGCCGCGCCCGCTGCGAAGCCGCCGCGATGGTCCGGCCGCGTTCTCGCCGCCACTGTTCGTGATACAGATATTGCCGCCGCCCCGCCGCATCCACCCCGACCGCTTGTATGTGCCCCTGGGCATGCGGGCAGATCCACACCTTCCGCCAGGCCGGTGGGATCACCAGTGCGTCGATGCGTTGTGTCACTTCGGGATCCGTGACCGGGATGCCGTTCTCGTCGGCATAGGAAAAGCCTCTGCCTCGTCGCACCCGGCGTATTCCGGCACCGTAGGGCGTGCTGCGCCGCAACCGCATCACGTCACTCCTCTCGTCCCGCGCATCGGGTGATACCCGCGCGGGACGCGATCATGCGGGTGCGGTGGACCCGGGATCCTCCGGTGGCCCGTGTTCGAGCGCGCGGACGAGTGCCGCGGCGAGCAGCGCGACGGCCCGATCGTCGTCATCTACCAAGGGCCGCAACGTATTCAGCGCGAGGGAGCCGGGCAGCTCCGCCAACGCCTGGGTCAGCCGGAGCCGCACCGGTGAACCCGGCGGGTGGGCGGTCAGCTCGCCGGCGAGTGCGCCCAGGATGCGCTCCGCCCACTGCGTGTCCCGGGCCAGCGATCCCAGCAATTCGGCCGCCTCGACATCGTTCGGGCCCTCGATCACGGTGGCGACGAGTTCCGGCACCGCGCGGGTCTGCCCGCGGGCGCCGAGGGCGAGCGCGGAGATTCTGCGAACAGTCGCGTCCGCGTCGCCGAGGGCGTCCAGCAGCACCGCACTCGACTCCGTCCCGGCAATCTCGGCGAGCGCCGACGCCGCCCGCCGCCGGACCTCGACATCGGCGGAGTCCAAGCCGGAGGCCACGTTCAGCACTCCGTCCGCACCGGCTCGAGCCAGAGCCCAGCGCAGCGCCCCCGCCACATACGGATCGGATTCGGCGAGCACCGCCTCGGCGAGCAGTTCGGCCGGCATCTCCTCCGCCGGAGCGAGAACGGCCTGCTGCCGCCGGGCGGCATTGGACGAACCGAGTCCGCGCAAGAGTTCGACGATACGCAGCGCGTCCTGCCAGCCGGAGGGTTCGGCCGCCTCGACCGCACGCAGCCGTTCGAGCAGCTCACGGTCCCGGCTCAGCCGTTCCTCGGTCGCTCGTATGAGGTCGCCCACCAGGGCGGACGGCGTGAAGCCCGGATCGTCGAGAGCGCGCCCGATCTGGGTCAGCGACAAGCCCAGCGATCGCAGACCCTCGACGTGGAAGATCCGCCGGATGTCCTGGACGGAATACTCCCGATAGCCGCCGTTGGTGCGGCCGGTCGGCTGCACCAACCCCAGGGAGTCGTAGTGCCGGAGCATCCGGGCGCTCACTCCCGAGTAGCGGGCCACCTCGCCGATCAGCACGCGGTCGACTCCTCTCGCTCCGGTCCGAGGGCGCGGACCCGCCTGGCCTCGCCGATCGCGAGGTCGAAACCGGCATCGGGGTCGCGCAGCAGCACGTCGGTGGCACGTGCATGGGCGCGCACCACCGGGTCCGGGTTCGTCATCGCCGTCCGCAGGACCGGCTCGACGATCTCACCCAGGGCGACCAGAGCGCGGCTCAAACTCAACCGCACCTCGCGGTCGCCGCGGCCGAATTGGGTAGCCAGCGCGTCGGCGAGGGCCTCCTTCTCGCCGACGGGCACCAGGACGACGGCGGCGCGCCACGCGCTGCGCGCGACGTCGTCGTCGGCATCGTGCAGCAACGACCGGGTGATCGCGGACCACGCGCTGCGGTCTCCGATCTTGGACAGGGTGTGCAGCGCCTGGCTGCGCGCCTGGGGACGGTCCGAACCCAATTGAGCACGCAGTTTCGGCACCGTGACCTGCGCCGGAAGCCGGGTGAGCGCCCAGGTCAGCATGTCGCGCACGAAGAAGTCGGGCTCGATCCCGCACCGCTCGATCAGCGCATCGGCGAAGTCAGGCTCGGGACGGGTGCCGAGCGCCAACGCCGCCTCGAGTCGTGTCGACGAGTTGTTCGCCGCCAGCGCGTCGAGTAGTCGCATGTCCTGTGGGTTCCTGTGTGTCGAGTTCATCGGGACCACCTCCGGCAGTCAGTGAAGACCTTGTCACGATGGCAAGGTCAAGTACACGCACCGGACCGAGAGAAGAGGAACAGGCCATGAGCGGACGCACGCCCAGCCAGTGGGAAGAGATCACCGCCGCCGATCCCGCGCATTCGACGTGGTACGTCGAGCGCTTCCGGACGATGGCGGCCGAAGGCGCGGACATCGTCGGCGAGGCGCGCCTGATCGATGCGATGGTCGGGCGCGGCAGCCGAATCCTGGACGCCGGATGCGGTCCGGGTCGGCTGGGTGGCTACCTGTACCGGGCCGGTCATGTCGTCGTCGGCGTCGACGTCGATCCGGTGTTGATCGCCGCGGCGGAACAGGACCATCCCGGCCCGACCTGGCTGGTCGGCGACCTGGCCGAACTCGATCTGCCGAGCCGCGGGATCGCCGGCGACTTCGATGTGATCGTGTGCGCGGGCAACGTGATGACATTCCTGGCGCCCTCCACCCGCGGCGCGGTGCTGTCCGGATTCGCCCGCCATCTGGCTCGGGCCGGCCGGGTGGTGGTCGGGTTCGGTGCCGACCGGGGTTACGAGTTCCCACAGTTCCTCGCCGACGCCGAACACGCCGGACTCAGGGTCGATCTGCGGCTTTCGACGTGGGATCTGCGCCCGTTCACCGACGAGTCGGACTTTCTGGTGGCGGTGTTCTCGCGCGCGGAGTGAGGCCGAGCCTGCCCGATTCGCGACGCACGACGTTGTACAGTTCGACCGACCCAGTCGCAGAGGAGTTCGCCATGACCTACGCCGTGGACTTCACTACGGTATCGACCGAAGGCCTCGAATCGTCGCCCGTCGCGCAGGCTTTGGCCGGTCTGCGGGCCAACGAAGCCCGGTACTTCAAGAACAAGTACGACCACGTCTTCACCGTGGAGCCCGCCAAGGAGGCCCAGTCGACGGTCGACTGGGTCAGCCTGATCCTCGAGGACGAGCGTGGCATCGTCATCTCCTCCCGCCCGCTCGAGGCCACGGCCTTCGAAGCGGACGGGATTCGCTTCGCCTACGTCTTCTACGAGAGCGGCCTGTCGATCAACGTGATGTATTCGATCGACGATTCCGGTAAGAGGGCCGTGGGGTTCAAACTGTCCGACGGGATGGAAATCCCCACCGAACTCTCGTCGTTCAAGTTCGCGCGGCAGAAGTCGAAGCTGGCGGGAACAATTCGCGGCTCCTACTTCGTCATCAAGAACCAGTACTGATTCGCCCGGTGGTCGTGGCGCAGGTCAGGCCAGGCGGACATCCGCCGTGGCGAGGCCGAAAACCTTGCGCCCGGCCGACTTCGCGACCATGACGACGACGGCGGTCCTGGTATCGGGGTCGACAGACTTGATGCGCCCGGTGAACTCCACCGTTCCCGCGGAGGCGGCTTCGATGACCGTGTAGTTCGACAGCCGCACGCCGTATCTGATCATCGCGCCCGGGTCCCCAAGCCATCCGGTGACGAAGCCGGCTCCCAAGCCCATCGTGAGCATGCCGTGGGCGATCACGTCGGGAAGCCCTGCGAGCGCGGCGATCTCGGCATGCCAATGGATCGGATTCACGTCCCCGGAGACCCCGGCATAGTTGACCAGATCGCCGCGCGTCAGGTTCACCGACCGTGCGGGAAGTTCGTCGCCGACGGTGATGTCGTCGAATCGGAGTGTGGTCTGTGGGGTGCGCGTGCGGGAGATCGGCGAAAGACGCGCAGTGGTGCCGTATTCCGCATCTGCCGGCGACGACCCGTTCGCCTCGGCGGCAGATGCCGTGGTTCGGGGAGGGGTGTCGAGGCCGCTCATGACGACACGCTCGATCGTGTCGCTGATGTCGGCGTCAACGTCCGCGCCGGTGAGGCCGAGGACGGTGGTGTGCATGATCTGCACGACGTCACCGGTCCGGTCGGTGAACGTGTTGGTGATGGTGAGCAGGTCCCTGCCGCCGATACGGCGCACCGACGACAGCTCCACATCGCTGATCAACCGGTCGCCGGTGAGCACCGGCTTGTACATCTCGAAGACCTGATCGGTCTGCACGACGACGTCGTAGCCGGTCATGACGGTTTCCAACAGCCTGCGATTGGCCAGCATCGCGACGGTGGAGATGAATGTGGTCGGTGCGACCAGACCGGCGTACCCCAGCTCACCGGCAGCATCCTCACTCCAGTGCGCCGGGTGGAAGTCCTGTACCGCTCGCGCGTACTCGCGGATCTTCTCCCGCCCCACCTCGTAGAAGTCGTCCGTGCGATAGCGATGTCCCACCAGCCCGGTCACATCGAACGTCGCCTCCACCAAGGCCTCTCCTCCGGATTACGTCGATACTCCGCAGGGGCAGCATCGAATTCACAAGTGCGGCTTCACCTTCTCACAAGTCACCGGCTTCGGCGTGCAGCGAGAACCTCACTCGGTGAATGTCGTCGGTCGGTCGGTTCGCCGGCGCAGCAGCCCTCGCACCCGCGCGGCCTCGCCGGTGAGGTGGTTGCGCTCCGGGATGCTGGTGGCGGTGCCGGATGCCGCGGCATACAGGTCGGCGGCCTGTTCGAGGTCGCCGGCGCGTTCGAGGAGGTAGGCGTGGACCGCCGCGTACCGGGGCAGCTCGGGGTCCACCTTGCTCAATTCCGCCAGGCCGGCCTGGGGTCCGTCGGCTTCACCGACCGCGACCGCGCGATTGAGTTGCACCACCGGGCTGCCCGTGAGATTCAGCAGTTCGTCGTACCACTCCACGATCTGTACCCAGTCCGTTTCGGCGGCGGTCGGGGCGTCGGCGTGTAGGGCGGCGATCGCCGCCTGCGCCTGGTATTCGCCCAGGCGGTCACGAGCCAACGCCGCTTGCAGGATCGTGACACCTTCGGAGATAAGTGTTGTGTCCCAACGGGTTCGGTCCTGTTCGGCCAGCGGCACGAGGCGCCCGTCCGGGCCGGTGCGGGAGCTGCGGCGGGCATGGTGCAGCAGCATGAGGGCCAACAGTCCCGCGACCTCCGGCTCGTCGCTCGCCGCGGCCAGCTGTCGGGTGAGGCGGATCGCCTCGGCCGCCAGATCGATGTCACCGCCGTAGCCCTCGTTGAATACCAGGTAGAGAACCCGCAACACGGTCGCCGGATCGCCGGGCCGGTCCAGCGGCAATCCGGCGAGACGCCGCTTGGCCCGGCTGATCCGTTGCGCCATGGTCGCTTCCGGGACGAGGTAGGCCGTCGCGATCTGCCGCGTCGTCAGGCCGCCGACCGCGCGCAGCGTCAACGCGACGGCAGAACCGGGTGACAGCGACGGATGCGCGCACAGGAAGTACAGCCACAAGGAGTCGTCGGCTCCCGGGACCGGCCCGGTCGGCGGCTCGTGCTCGACCGCGAGTTCTCGCTCCCGCCTCGATGTCTCGGCTCGTGTGGCATCGAGGAACTTTCGCCACGCGGCCGCGACGAGCCAGCCTTTCGGATCGCGCGGTGGGTCGTCAGGCCAGGTTTGCAGAGCCCGAATCACAGCCTCCTGCACCGCATCCTCGGCCGACGCGAAGTCCGCGCCGCGCCGGACGAGGACACCGATCACCGCGGGCACCAACTCCCGCAGCAGCGATTCGTTCACTCGGTCACCGTGGGCATCGCCGTGAGCAGCGGGCGCAGCTCGAGCCACTCCCGGATCGGTTTCCCGCCCGCACCGGGCGCCTCGGACAGCTCACCTGCCAGTTCGAGCGCCCGCTCGTAGGTCTCGACATCGATGAGCATCCAGCCCGCGATCAGATCCTTGGTCTCCGCGAACGGACCGTCGGTGATCGGTGGACGGCCCTCGCCGTCGGACCGGACGAACGTGCCCTGCGGCGAGAGCGCCCGATGGTCGACGTACTCGCCGCTGGTCTGCAGCCGTGCGGCGAAGTCCTCCATGTACTGCACATGGGCGGTGATCTCCTCCGGTGTCCACTGATCCATCGGCACGTCGTTGACCGCCGCGGGCGCACCCCGATAGTGCTTGAGCAACAGGTATTTCGGCATTGTCGTCTCCTCGATGTCGGCGGCACGGAACCGGCTGGTGATCAGGCCTGCTGACGTTCGGCCCGCTGCCGGACCAGCTCCTCGACCGCGGTGGGCAGGGTGGTGTCGAAGTCGATGAGCTTGGCCCAGGTCGGGGTGATGACGATCCGGACCATGCCGTCGTAGAGCGAGCGGACTTCCGCCTCCCACTCCACGCGCTGTTCGGGCGTCATCTCGTAGCTGCCGTTCATCTGCAGGTATTCCTCCGGGATGCCGTCGACGACATCCAGCTCGGCATGTCCGCGCAGGAGCAGGATCTTCGGCGGGTGGACCTCGGTGTCGATCGTCAGCGCGACCTGAGGATTGTGCCGCAGAGAGTGCAGTTTCGGTGCGTTCTTCGTGGTGCAGAGCACGATCTGCGAGCCGTTCCAGGTGAACGCGATCGGGATGTTGCGCGGCGTGCCGTCCTTGGCGACGTAGGCCAGCCGCAGCAGATCGCGCGCCAGCAATTCCCGGCTGATCGGACGGTTGAGGATTTCGCTGATCGTGTGCTGTTCCATCGCTGTCGCTCCTGTGTCGGTGTCCGCGAGCGGGCCGTTGTCGGTTGCTCGTATCCCTGGGACGGAGCCGGTTCGCCGTTCTCGACATCGGCGGAGATCTTTTTTTTCGAAATTTTCCACCGCAGCTCAATCCGCCGCGCCTTCCTTGAATTTTGCTTCCATTTCTGCCGCGAGCTGCGGCTGCTCGGCCTCCATCTTCTGGACGTAGGCGACCGCGCCACCGAACGACTGCTCCTGGTACGACGGCTCCGCACTCTGGGGCTCGGCCTCGAATCGATAACCGCTGTGTTGCGCGAGGAACGGTCGCTGGCCGAAGCCATCGCCGCCGAAAGCGCGCGACTGGATGTCGAAGTGAGGTCACTGGCGTGGCGGCGGGCCTCGTTGCGAGCCATCGAGACAGCAGCCCCGGCGCAGCGCAGTACGCGATTGGCGTTACTGGCTGCCGCGCAGGACGGAGTGGCGATCCACGATTGTCTCGTCCGCTTCTGGCGGCGCATCCTCGCGCCGCTACCCCGATCCGCGAGCGATCCGTGGGTGTATTGGAATGTCCCGCAACCGCCTGCCGATCCATCCGTCGACGACGTCGTCGCCTATGCCGAACTGGCCGCTCTCGTGGCCGACCCCGATGTGATCGGCGTGGTACGGCGGCAGTACTGGCGCGGCCGTCCGGAGTCGATTCGTCATCGCCCACGCGAGCGCCCGCGGCGAACACGACACACCGCGTTTCCGCCAGCACATGCTGGCCGACGCCACCGACGGTGATCACCGGATTCACCGCTACTGGGCGTTGACCGGCCATTTCCTCGACAGCCGTGTCACGGTCGGACAAGCCCACAACTGGCTCTACGCCGCGCTGGCCGGATCCGGCGACCACGCCGACTGACCGGCATCACCACGATCGGCCGACGCGGTAAGATCGCACATGTGTTCGAATCGGATGAGGGGGCGACGGCAGCGGAAAGGCGGGGGCGGGCGGCGATTCTGCATGCGGATCTGGATTCGTTCTATGCGTCGGTCGAGCAGCGGGACGCGCCGGAGTTGCGGGGCAAACCGGTGATCGTCGGGGGTGGGGTGGTGCTGGCGGCGAGTTACGAGGCCAAGGCCTACGGTGTGCGGACGCCGATGAACGCGCGGCAAGCGTTGCGGTTGTGTCCGCACGCGGTCGTGGTGCCGCCGCGAATGTCGGCTTATGCGCAGGCGAGCCGGGACGTGTTCGCGATCTTCCGTGACACCACTCCGGAGGTGGAGGGCATCTCCATCGACGAGGCCTTTCTCGATGTCGGTGGGCTGCACCGCATTTCGGGCGCGCCGATCGACATCGCGGCCGGATTGCGGGCTCGGGTGCGGACCGAGGTCGGACTGCCCATCTCGGTCGGCGTGGCGCGGAGCAAATTCCTCGCCAAGGTAGCCAGTGCGGTCTGCAAACCCGACGGCCTGCTGCTCGTGCAGCCCGACGCCGAACTCGACTTCCTGCATCCGCTGCCGGTCGAACGGCTCTGGGGCGTGGGCGAGGTGACGGCGCGGACATTGCACGAACACGGCATCACCCGGATCGGGCAATTGGCCGACACCGATCCGATGGAGTTGTGCGGCCTGCTCGGTCGCGCCGCCGGACGGCATCTGCACGCCCTGGCCTGGGCCCGCGATCCGCGCCGGGTCGACACCGGTCGCCGCCGCCGCTCGATCGGTGCGCAACGCGCGTTGGGTAACCGGCCCCGCACCGATGCCGAGATCGAGGCCTACCTGCACGGCCTGGCGGATCGGCTCGGGCACCGCTTGCGGGCCGCGCGGCGGATCTGCCGAACGGTGGTGCTGCGCTTACGCTTCGCCGATTTCGGACGCGCGACCCGGTCGCACACTCTGCCCACCGCCACCGACGACGGTGCGACGATCCTGCAGGCCGCCCGCACCCTGCTCGCGGCCGCCCGCCCACTGATCGAGGAGCGCGGCATCACCCTCATCGGCCTCGCCCTGACGAACCTGCAGAATACGGACCCGAGACAGCTGATGCTGCCGTTGGACGCCGGCCCGGACACCACACTGGACGCGGCGCTGGATGCGGTGCGCGACCGCTTCGGCGCCGGAACCGTCACCCGGGCCGCACTGCTCGGGCGCGGTGAAGGTCTGTCGGTGCCGCTACTCCCCGACTGATTCGCCCGAGTCCGAAGTCAGTGCGCCGGTAGCAGTCCGCGCGCCACCAGATCATCGAAGAGCACCTGGTCGACGGGCGGCACCGCGGCCCGGTCGGCATAGCTGAACCAGGCGATCTCGGCGATTTCGCTGCTGGGTTCGATCGTTCCGGCGTAGTCGGCGGTGTAGCAGCTCATGCGCACCGAAACCTCGGTGGCGCCGGGCAATTCGGCCTCGTAGGTGCCGACGTGGGCGATCGATTCCGGAATCAGCACCACGGTGAGCTCTTCGGAGATCTCCCGAATCAGCGTCTGCCGATCGGTCTCCTCGCCCTCGCGCTTGCCGCCGGGAATATAGAACTCGTCCTTGCCATCCGGTCGGGCGCACAGGATCCGTCCGTCCTCGATCAGCACCCAGGCCACGGTGTCGATGAGGCGCCGCGACGATTCGATCCGCATCCGCGCAGCCTACCCGGGCGCTCTCCGACCGCCCGAGCCTCGGGCGAGGCGTGATAGACAGAGCTGAACGCAGTGATCGAAAGGTGTGGTGCGATGCCGGACAGTACGCGGCCGATGACCCCGGCGGAGCTGATCGCGCAACGCTTCCACGGCGGCAGCATCGCCGGTGAGCATGGCGACGATTTCCGGCTGGCGCTGGTGATCGAGGGCGGCTCCGCACGCGGGGTCTATTCGCACGGCATGGTCACCGGCTTGGAAGAACTCGGCGTGCTGCGCTGTTTCGACGCCGTCTACGGCGCCTCGGCCGGCGCGCTGAACGGCGCGTGGCTGCTGTGCGGGCGGGCGGCGCGGGCACGGCGGGCCTGGCATTCGGATGTGGTGCGACGGGTGATCTCACCGGCCCGGGCGCTGCGTGGCGGTCTGGTCGTGGACACCCGATATCTGGTGCACACCGTCTACGAGCGGATCGTGCCGATGGATTTCGCCGCGATCCTCGGCAATTCGGTTACCTTCCACCCGATCGGCACCGATATCGCCGACGGCAGCGCTGTCGATCTGCGCCCGCACATCAGCGATATCCCGTCCCTGCAGCGTGCGCTGCGCGCCAGCACCTGCATGCCGGTGCTGGCCGGACGTCCGGTGGCGGTGGGCGGCGGGCGCTACGTCGATGCCGGACTGTCCGAATCGGTACCGGTCACCACCGCCCGCGCCCAGGGTGCCACCCACATCGTGGTGTTGCGCACCCGGCGGGTCGATGAAAACCCCAGCATTCCTTCGGATTTCGAACGGCGCGTGGTGGCACGGGTGCTCGGCGCCTCGGGCCCGACGGTGGCCGAGAGCTGGTTCGCCCGTGCGGCGCAGTTCGCCGCCGACGAACACCGTATGGCGAGCGACCCGTCGATTCTGCAGATCCGCCCGCCGCTGGGCGCACCCACGATCGGCCGGGTAGCCCGGGATTCCACGGTGCTGTTGCGCGCTCTGGACCTGGGCCGCGCCGCAACCCTGGCGGCGCTCGGTGAATCCGTTCGATCCACGGGAGACATCGCGAGCTGAATCGGCTGTCGCGGCAAGGGCAACCGAGTCTTGTGCAGCGACCCGGCCTCGGCGCGCACTCTCGGGGGTCTCAGCCGACGTCGAGATGGTCTCGCCCGGTGGCACGGGCGAGGTGGACGGCTTCGGCTCGGAGCAGCTCCGGGTCGACGCGCTCGTCGTCGAACATGCTGACCGTGAGGGTGTCGTCGACGGTTTCCCACGTCCCGGCGATCCGGCCGCCGACGAGAACCAAGGGCGAGATCCAGCCGGCGGTCCGGCTGACCTTGGTGCGATGGGCCGGGGGCAGCAGGACCGGATCGGTGGTGCCGGGGCCGAGAACGTAGTGATCGAAGGGACCGAGCAGGCGGACGGTGTCGGTGGGATCGGTGGCGGCCAGCTCGTCGGCGTCCTCGGTGCGGATCCAGGTGCGGCGGCCCTCGACATCGACTTCGGTGATTTCGGCCCCCAGCTCGGAGAACCATTGGCGGACAGTGGTTTTGCGCAACACGCCACGCAGGAGCCAGGCATTGAACGCCTCCGGTGTGCCCGGGCCGTAGACGCCGAGATAGGCGCGGATCAGGTGTGCGGCCGCCACATCGGCCGGCGGCAGGCCGGTCCATCCGGTCACCGCACGCGCGGGAGCGGTGAAGGTCACCGATGATCCGCGGGCGGGTCCGTGGCACAGCACTCCCTGCCAGGCCAGCGGTTTCAACAACGCACCCCAGCCCGAGCGCAATTGCTCGCCCATGGTCGCGAAGCGGCGGTCGCGCAGTAGTTCGTCCACCAGTTCCGCCCGGCTCAGCACGGCACCACCGTCGAGCAGTTCGGCCACCGCGTCGGTCAGCGCCTTCACTTCGCCGGGATCGGCGCCGAAATTGCGTTGCCACGCCGGCTTCTCCCACGTCCGCGCCGACGCGATCAGGGCCAGTGCGGCGGCCGCGGTATCGGGCGTCATCGCATGTAAGGTTCCGCGCATCGCCCACGTCTTCATCAGTTCACCGGCGTCGAGCGCGCGGACCAGTTCACCCGGCGCTCCCCCGCGCCGCACCGCCACCGCGGTCTCCGCCGCGGACGTCACCTGCGCCTGCACCCCGGCCAGTCGCCGCGTCACCGCCACCGCGCTGCCGCCGTCACGCCCTTCGACGAATCCCCTGCGCAGGCGCCACGCGAACACCTGACCCCATGTGACCTCCACCGCACCTCCCGTATCCGGACACCCGCCGATCCGCGCGCTCACCTTACGGCTCCTCACCGACAACCCCCGTCCCCGGCGGTGACCGCTCCCACACCACAAGGCCAATACATGCATACTCATGCATGTATTGCTAGTCTGTTGCGGTGACTCCGAAATCCGAAGACTCCCTCGAGCCGTTCTGGACGCTGGAGACCCGGCTGGCCTCGGCCCTGCTCATCCTGGCCGGGTTCGTGGGCGCCGCCGCCTACACGCACTCCGAGGGCTACTTCGTCACCTTCATGACCGGCAATACCGAGCGCGCCGTCATCGGCGGATTCCTCGGCGACTACACCCTCGCGGCCGGCGCCTTCGCCCTGATCGTGTTCTTTCTCGCCGGCGTGCTGGTGGCCTCGCTCTGTCGTCGGCACTGGTGGCGCAATCACCCGCACGGCGCGACCATGCTCGCCACCGCCGCTCTCACCGTCGCCGCCGTCCTCGACACGATTCTCTATCGGCACGACGCGGATCTGGGCCTGGTGCCGATCCTGCTCGTCTCGTTCGCGATGGGTTCGCTCAACACCTCCTTCGTCAAGAAGGGTGAGGTATCCATCCCGGTCACCTACATCACCGGAACGCTGGTGAAATTCGCGCAGGGCGTGGAACGGCATATGGCCGGCGGCACCCATCGCGAATGGCTGGGCTACGCGGTGCAATGGCTGTCGTTCGCCGCCGGCGCCCTGATCGGCGGCCTGGTCTCCTTGGTCGTCGAGGGCGGCGACATGCTCTACACCGCCGTCATCGCCTCCGCCATCGTGGCCGCCTACACCTGGCGCGCCGACCTCAGCTGGGTGCAGCGCCCTTCCTCCTCGGAGTAGCGGGTTACGGCTGCGCGATCGGCGTTCGATGCGGTAGTCCGGCGGCCGCGAACAACCCGATCACACCGGCCACGCCGAGCGCGAGCATCGCGACCGCGTAGGCATGGCTGCTGAGTCCGGCGACGAGGATGGTGCCGGCGATCGCGGTGCCCAGCGACGATCCGAGATTGGACACACACCGCGACAGTCCCGAGATCTCGCCTTGGCGCTCCTCACTGAACGTCGACTGCACGACGTTCACCGACGGAGTCAGCATGGAGCCGAGTCCCAGTCCGATCAGCAGCAGTCCGGGCGCGAACGCCCACGGGTTCAGCGTGCGCCCGGCCAGGGCGATGAGTACCACGATGCCGGCGACCACGACGACGAAGCCGGCCATGATGAGGGTTCGCTGAGTGAACATCCGGGCCAGCCGCGCGGCCGTCAGCGACGACACCAGCAGTCCGGCGGTGGCGGCCGTGAAGATCACGCCGGTGCGGATCGGATCGTAGCCGCGCACCACCTGCAGATACGCCGAGACCACGAACGAGGTCCCCATCAGGATCAGCCACTGCAACAATTGGGTGGCCAAGCCGAAATTCGAGATGCGGCTGCGGAACAAGCTCAGCGACACCAGAGGTTCGCCGCCGGCTCGTTCGGTGGTGCGCACGTGCCAGAAGAACCCGGCGAGCACCACCACCGCCAGCACGATCAGCACCACACACCACCGTATATCGTTGTCGGCGGCCAGAATTCCGAGCACGAGCAGCACGAGACCGGCCGCCGAGAGCACGCTTCCGGTCAGATCCAGGGTGCGGTGCGGATCGGGCGGAAGCGGGTCACGGACCCGGCGCGTGGAGATCAGGATGGCCGCCACCACCAACGCCTGAAAGGCGAACGCCGCCCGCCAGCCCAGCCCGGAGGCGATCAGTCCGCCCAGCAGCGGTCCGGCCGCCGCGCCGATCCCGCCCATCGCCATCACCACACCGAAAGCCCGTGCGCGCGAAGTAGTGTCGGTGAACAGCAGCGTGGTCAGGATGTAGACCGGCGGAATCAGCAGCGCGGTACCCACCCCCTCCAGCACGGAGTTGCCGAGGGCCAGCACGCCCAGTCCCGGTGCGAGCGCGCTGAGTATCGCGCCGAGCCCGTAGACCGAAAGTCCCACGACGAAACAGCGCTTGCGGCCGTAGCGGTCGGTGAGCTTGCCGCCCGGAATCATCAATGCCGCCATGATCAGCAGGAACAGGGTGATGACCAGTTGCACCCCGGCCACGTCGGCGTCCAGATCGGTACTGATGTCGGTGATCATCACCGCCATATTCGTACCGGCGAAACTGCAGATGAACTGCGCCAGCGCGAGCGGCACCAGCACGCCGCGCGGGCGGGCCGGAGCACGGGGCTCGCTCATCACGAGGGCTTTCCGGACTCGAGGCGATCGAGCTCGTCGTCGAGTGCCATCGCCGCCGCCACCAGGGCCAGATGCGTGAACGCCTGCGGGAAGTTGCCCAGCTGCTCACCCGAAGGACCGATCTCCTCGGCGAACAGTCCCACGTGGTTGGCGTAGGTCAGCATCTTGTCGAATGCGTAGCGGGCGTGGTGAACTCGCCCCGCCCGTGCCAGTGCCTCGACGTAGAGGAAGCTGCACAGATTGAAGGTGCCCTCGGAGCCGCGCAGTCCGTCCGGCGATGCGGCGGGATCGTATCGATAGACCAGGCTGTCGCTGACCAGTTCCTCGTCCATCGCGTCGAGTGTGCTCAGCCAGTCCGGGTCGCGGGGGGACAGAAAGCCCATGCGCGGCATCAGCAGCAAAGCGGCATCCAAGACGTCGGTGCGGAAATGCTGGACGAATGCGCGGCGGTCCTCACTCCAGCCACGTTCCAGGATCTGAGCGAAGACCGCGTCACGCGCATCGGTCCAACGCTGTAGGTCGGCCGGCCGGGCATGGTCGATCGCGAGGCGAATGCCGCGATCGAACGCGACCCACGTCATCAACCTGCTGTAGGTGAAATCCTGTTGGCCCCCGCGGGTTTCCCACACGCCTTCGTCGGGCCGATCCCACTTGTCGACCAGCCAGTCCAGCAACTCGGCGAACACCCGCCACCCCGAGATACCGCCGATATCGGAGGTCTGTGCCAGCGCATCGGCGACTTCGCCGTAGATGTCGAGTTGCAACTGATCCGCAGCGGCATTGCCGACCCGCACCGGCGCCGATCCGCGATATCCCTCCCAGTGGTCGAGGATCTCCTCGTCCAGTCGCGGGTCACCGTCGATGCGATACATGATCTGCAACGGCTCACCCGAGGGGGTGCTGCCCGGCAGCCGCTCACGCAGCCAGCGGCGAAACGCGTAGGCCTCGGCGGTGAACCCCAGATTCAGCAGCGCCCGGACCGACAGGGAACCGTCGCGCAACCACGTGTAGCGATAGTCCCAATTACGTTCCCCGCCGACTTGTTCGGGAAGGCCCATGGTGGCCGCCGCGATGGGGGCGCCCGTCGGTAGGTAGGTGAGCAGTTTCAACGTGATCGCGGAGCGGTTGACCATATCGCGCCAGCGGCCGCGATAGGTCGAGTTCCGCAGCCACCCCTGCCACCATTCCCGGCAGTCCGCGAATTCGGCCGCGACCTCGCCGCGCTGCGGTGGCGCCGGAAATTCCCCACCCGCCGCGGTGGTGGTCAGCACGATGACGGCCGTCTCCCCCTCGTCCAGAGTGAAGTGGCCGATCGCGTCGCCGTCGTCGACGCTCAATACGACCGGGTCGGACGCCTGCAGGTGCAGGGTGGTTTTCGGACCCTCGAACATGATCCATTCGTTGTCGTGCGCCACCGTCGTGTGCTCGGCGCGGCCGTAGTCGAAACGCGGCCGGCAGGCGAGCGCGAACGGCAGACTGCCGCGCACCACACGCACGATGCGAACCAGGCGATGCCGATCGGTAGGCGCGTCGTCGTCGATCGGCGGCATGAAGTCGGCGACCTCCCCGACTCCGTCCGGTGCCATGAAACGAGTGACCAGCACCGCGGTATCCGGCAGATACAACTGGCGGATGGTCACCGAACCCTCCGGCAAATCGGCCGCGACACGGCAGTACCCGCCCCGTTCGTGGTCCAGCAGCGACCCGAAAACGCTCGGGGAATCGAATCGCGGTGTGCACCACCAATCCACCGTTCCGGCCGACGACACCAACGCCGCGGTTTGCAGATCACCGACAATGCCGTGCTCGGCGATGGGCGGGTAGGGGTTCATCGGCACTCCCGGAGGTGGCGGACCCATCTGGCGACGCATCCGGCCGGATCCTGGAGGCCGGTGCACATGAGGCGCGGTCGTTTCTCATTGTGCGCTGCGCCGAGAATCTCGCGGACCGCTCTGGCGAAATTTCAGCAATCATCTTGTGCGGAGGGCGGTGGCGAGACCGTTCGGCTCGATCCGGAGCGCCGGGCAATTCACTCCGACCGGCGGCGGTGATATCTGCGGGACCGGCGGCACCGAATCATAAGGTGTCAGGTCGTCTCGTCGGCCGCGTTCGCGCTGTCGCCGACCCGCCCCGGCCTGGGTTGCGGTGGATGTTCCTATCAGAGGGTCAGGCGTCGGAGAAAAGGGGTGCCGGGTGAACAGTGCTGCCGATATCGACGAGATGGGACCGATCGACTATCTCGTCATCGAATTCCCCGCCGACCGCCAACCGGACGGCTCGGCGTTGCCGATGCTGCGGGATCTGGTGGACCGCGGCATCATCCGCGTCCTGGATCTGGCCTTCGTGCACAAGGATGCGGACGGATCGCTGACCGGGATCGACATCGCCGATGTCGGGTTGACCGGCGACCTGGATGTGACCCTGTTCGCCGAGGCGGCGACCGGGCTGCTCGACGAGGGGGATCTGCGCGAGGCCGGGGGCGCCTTGGAGCCCGGCCATTCCGCCGCCGTCCTCCTCTACGAGAACACGTGGGCGGCCCCGCTGGCGGTCGCGTTGCGGCGCAACGGCGCCGAACTCGTCGCATCCGGTCGCATTCCGGTTCAAGCCATCCTCTCGACCCTCGACAGCCTCGAGGCCGACACCTAAGGAGAAGCACCATGCCCGGGTTACTACGGGGCGTCGCCCGTACCGCGGTGGTCGCCGGAACGGCCACGGCCGTATCCAATCGCGTCTCACGACGCCAGGGCCAGCGCTGGGCCGCGCAGGAGGAGTACCAGTACGAGCAGCAACCCCCGCCGCCCGCCCCGGCCGGCGGGGGAACCGACCGCATCGCGGCACTGAAACAGTTGGGCGAGTTGAAAGCTCAGGGGGTGCTCACCGAGCAGGAATTCGAATCGGAGAAGGCGCGCATTCTCGCGTCGTGACCACCGGGCGCATCCGGACGGAGATCAGGAGAAGCAGCATGAAACTCGTCAAGGCGGTAGCGGTGCTGGCGACCGGTGCGGCAGCGCTGATTCCGATCGCCGCATGTTCCTCGGACAACAACAGTGGTCCGGCCGTGGTCACGACGACCACGGCGCACGGTGGCGAGCACACCGATATGCGAAGCAGTCTCGCCACCACGGCGTCGTCGGTGGTGGGTTCGGCCCTCAACTCCGCGCAGCAGGCCGTGCAGAACGCGATCAACAGTGTGCTGTCGGCGGCGCCGATCACCTTCGACAAGAACAGCTCCGACCTGAGCCCGACCGATGTCGCCACCATCAAGGCGGTGGCGCTCCCGCTCAAGGGCAACGACACCGCGGTCAAGATCGAAACCTACGCCGTCGACTCGAACTCCGGGGCGGCCAACTCGCTTGCCGAGGCACGGGGCAACAACGTCGCCACGGCGCTGCAGGACGAGGGGATCGACAAGGCACGCATCACCGTCCACGCGGAGGGCAATCCGATCGAGTCCAACGTGCAGATCGACCAGGCGACGATCTCGGTCACCGTGAAGTAGCGCAGTGGCGGGCGGGGATCACCCGTCACCGTTCGGCGCCCTCCGCCGCGGTGGGCGCCGGGCCGGGGACCAGCACCTTGGCGATCGTCGCCGCCCCGACCACCACGACCGACAGCACGAAAAGCCAACTGATCGCGGTGAACACCGGGCCGAGCAGCCCGAACTTCGCCTGCGCGGAGGCGGTGATCTTCGGCAGCACCAGGCGTCCTCCGGCCCGGACCGAGGTCAATCCGACAGCCGTCAGCGCTCCGGTCACCCACAGTGCCCGCCCGCGCAGCTTGCCCATCGTGAGCAAGTACGCGCAGAGGGTCCATACGATCATCCACACCAGCAACTCGCCGGCCAGGGTGAGCGGCAGTCCGAAATAGCGGAGCCCGGCCAGTTCGCGCACGGCCCCGATCGTCGCGGCCGAGAATGCGACGACGAGCAGAACCACCGGCCAGCGCCATGCGTCGCGCAGGCCGATCGCCGGCACGTCCCAGAGCTTGCCGTAGATCCGCGCGAGTGTTTTGGCGAACGACGCGCCACTGATCACGACCATCAGCAGCCCGACGACCCCGAACGCCGCGAATGTCGGATCGGTCGACGCGACGACTCCGAAGGCGGACCGGAACGTCGCCCGGTTCAGCCCGAGCTGATCGTCGATGGCGCGGGTCGCGAGATCGAGCTGGGAGAACACGGACCCGGCGATGATCACGGGCAGTACGCAGGTGAAGATCTTGGCCGCCAGCGTCATCGAGCGGTCCACGATTTCGATATCGGCGAATTCCTGGAGTACCTGCCGGAGCGGCCCGGATCCGGCATCAGGTGCATTCCGGCGCGCCGCGGCCCACGTGGCGCTCACATTCATCGACCACATAGCGTCGATTCAACTCCGCGAAATCGCCGTGCGCGAGCGTCGAAACACCGTTCTGGTGACGGTTATGCGCGCGGGCCGGGCCGTTTGTCCATCAACCGCAGAATGAGCGGTGTGAAGATCAGCTGCATCGCCAGATCCATCTTGCCGCCCGGCACCACGATGCAGTTCGGACGCGACATGAACGAATCGTGCAGCATCGACAGCAGATACGGGAAATCGATCACCTTCGGATCGGCGAAGCGGATCACGACGAAGCTTTCGTCGGCGGTCGGAATGCTGCGGGCGGTGAACGGATTAGAGGTATCCACCGTCGGCACCCGCTGGAAATTGACGTAGGTGCGCGAGAACTGCGGGCAGATGTACTTCACGTAGTCGGGCATGCGCCGCAGGATCGTATCGATCACCGCTTCGCTGGAATAGCCGCGCTCGGTCTTGTCGCGGATGACCTTCTGAATCCATTCCAGATTCACGATCGGCACCACGCCCACCAGCAGATCCGCATAGCGCGCCACATCGACCGTGCCGGTGACCGCGGCGCCGTGCAGCCCCTCGTAGAACAGCAGGTCGCTGCCGGGGGCGAGTTCTTCCCACGGCGTGAAGGTGCCCGGTTCCAGTCCGTAGGGTTTGGCCTCGGTCTCGTCGTGCAGATATTTGCGCACCAGCCCGACCCCGGATTGCCCGTAATCGCGGAACAGGCTCTCCAGTTCGGTGAGCAGATTGGCCTCCGGGCCGAAGTGTGAGAAATGCAGATTCAGATCGGCTTCGGCTTCGGCCATCGCCACCTGCATGCCGCCGCGATCGTAGCGGTGGAACGAATCCCCCTCCACGATCGCGGCATTGATGCCCTCCCGCCGGAAGATTTCCTGGAAGGTCCGGGTGACGCTGGTCGTTCCGGCGCCGGAGGAACCGGTGATGGCGACCACGGGATGTTTGCGCGACATGACATCTCGATTCGATCAGCCGGCGTTCAATGGCGCGCCGGTCGGAACAGGGTGCGGGTACCGAACAACGACGCGTCGAACGGCGGACCGGCATCGGGTTCACGGTGATAGCGCTCGATCCGGCGCACCTCGTTGCGCGATCCGAAAACCAGCGGGATCTGTTGATGCGGATGCTCGGGAACCACCTCGAGCACCCGTTCGTGGCCGGTGGTCGCGGCGCCGCCGGCCTGTTCGATCACGAAGGCGATGGGATTGGCGCCGTACAGCAGCGACACCCGGCCCGGCCGGCCGGGATCACGGGTGTCGTACGGATACAGATAGACCCCGCCGCGGGTGAGGATGTGAAAGGCGTCGGCGACCAGTGACGCCACCCAGCGCATATTGAAATCGCGCGAGCGCGGCCCTTCGACCCCGTCGAGACATTCGTGCACATAACGCCGCACCGGGCGCTGCCAGAACCGCTCGTTGGCGGCATTGATCGCGAATCCCGAGGTGTCCTCGGGAATGCGCATACGGGGGTGGGTGAGGACGAACGCGCCGATCTCTCGATCGAGGGTGAACCCGTCGACCCCGCTGCCGGTGGTGAGGACCAGCATCGTCGCCGGGCCGTAGAGGGTGAATCCCGCACAGACCTGCCGCACCCCCGGCTGCAGGAAATCCGCCGCCTGCGGCGCCCGCCCGTCCTCCGGTGCGCGCAACACACTGAATATCGTGCCGACGGGCAGATTCACATCGATATTCGAGGAGCCGTCCAGCGGATCGAAGGCCAGCATGTATTTGCCACGCCGCACCTCCCCCGCCACCGGATGAAATCCGTTCATCTGCTCCGACAGCAGTGCCGACAGCGGCCCGCTGGATTCGGATTGCTCCACCATGATGTCGTTGGCGATGGCGTCCATGCGCCGATGCAGGCTCAGCGGTGGATCGGCGCCGTCCGATTCACCCAGCGCCCCCACGATGCGACCGCGGGTCACCTGATTGGCGATGATCTTCGCCGCGGTGGACACCACATTGAGCAGTGCGGAGAACTCTCCCGAGGAACCGGGATGCCGATGTTCCTGTTCGATCGTGTAGCGGGTGAGGGTTTTCATTCCGTCGGGCATGCCGGCGCCTCCTCCGCGGCGCGGACGCGGTCGCCGAAAACGCTGCTGCCGTAGATGTCCTCGGTCGTCAGCGTCATCAGATCGGCCTTGCCGAGCGGGCGATGCTCCTGCACCAGGCGATTCGCCTGGCGCAGCCGGCACCGGTCCACGGCATTGCGGACACTGCGCGCATTCGCGAAACGCGGCCGCGTCATCCGCACCGCCAGATATTCGTCGAAGGCCGCCGCCGCCGAATCGCCGAAACCGAAATTCTGCTGTGTCACCATGACTTCCGCGATGGCCAGCAGTTCCTCGCGCGTGTAGTCCGGGAATTCGATGTGGTGGGCCACTCGCGAGGACAACCCGGGATTGGCGGAGAAGAACGTCTCCATCCGGTCCGGATATCCGGCGAAGATCACCACCAGACTGGAACGTTCGGTCTCCATCTCCTGCAGCAGGATCTCGATCACCTCCTGTCCGTAGTCCCGCTCGTTCTCGGGCCGGAACAGGTAGTACGCCTCGTCGATGAACAACACTCCGCCCGCGGCCTTGGCCAGCGCCTCCTTGGTCTTGGGCGCGGTGTGGCCGATGAACTGGCCGACCAGGTCGTCGCGGGTCACCGTGTGCACCTTCGGTTTCCGGATGTAGCCGAGGGCGTGCAACATCTCCGCCATCCGCAGCGCGACCGTCGTCTTACCGGTGCCGGGTCCGCCGGTGAAACTCATATGCATGGTGGGACGGTCGGCCTGCAATCCGAACCGCTGCCGGGCCCGGTCGATCAGCAGCAGCGCCGCGATCTCGCGCACCCGCTTCTTGACCGTGGCCAGTCCGATCAGCTCCGCATCGAGCCGGGCCAGGGTGTCCTCGACGTTCTTGCCGGCCAGATCCGTCGACAGATCGACCGTCGCGTCGTCGGGCAGCGCGATCTCCGACGGATCGGAATCCGCGTGCGCCTCGGTGTGATTCGATCCCGAACCCGCGGCGCCACCCGCTCCCGGCCGGTACATCCGGAACCCCGATCCGCTGCCCTGTGTGCCGCCGGACATCGCCTGCCTCCCGTCCACCATCGCGTCAGTCCCGGTAGCGCGCGCCCGCGCGCACATCGGTGGCGTAGGACCGCAGGCCGTAGTGCTGCCGTCGATCCTCGGTCTCGGTGCGCACCACCAGGAAGCCCGGTTCGTCGGCGGGCCGCTGCACCAGGAAACTCAGCGCGGTCGTCTGCCGGCCGTAGCTCGCGTCGTAGGCGTTGACGCGGATGTAGTGGTGCGGGAACGTCGAACGGCAGGCGTTCACCTCGGCGAGCACGCCGTCGGGTTCGTCGAGGTCGAACAGCGGCAGCCCCCACATCTCCCAGTAGACGTTGCGTGGATGCGGATCGTCGGTGTATTCGATCGAGACCGGCCAGTTGTTGAGCAGCGCGTAGCGGATCTGAGCGCCGATTTCGGTATCGGACAGGTCGGGCAGATGGGAGAACGTCCCTTGCCGCAGATGCATTGCGTCTCCTTGTGTGTCGTCGGGGCGGGTGGTCAGGCGGTGACCGTCGGTACCGCGTCGGGGGCGTCGGTGGAGGTGTAGTCGAATGTGACATCACCCCAGGTCGCGAGCGCCACATCGAGCGCCGGGCAGATCCGGGCCGCGGCACGCAGCGCGTCGGGGCCCTCCTTCAGCAGATCGCGGCCTTCGTTGCGCGCCTTGACCATCGCCTCCAGCGCGACCCGATTGGCCTCGGCGCCCGCGGCGATACCCATCGGATGTCCGATGGTGCCGCCGCCGAACTGCAGGATCGCGTCGTCACCGAAGAGATCCAGCAGTTGATGCATCTGGCCCGCGTGGATTCCCCCGGATGCCACCGGCATCACTCCGGGCAGGCTCGCCCAGTCCTGGTCGAAGAAGATACCGTTGCGCGGATTGGCGGGAATGTGGTTGTCGCGCAACGTATCGTAGAAACCCTTGACGGTGTGCGGGTCGCCTTCGAGCTTGCCGATGACGGTGCCCGCGTGCAGGTGGTCGACACCGATGAGCCGGCACCACTTGGCCAGCACCCGGAAGCTGACGCCGTGGGTCTTCTGGCGGGTGAAGGTCGAATGCCCGGCCCTGTGCAGATGCAACAGCATGCCGTTGCGCCGCGCCCACTTCGACATCGACTGCATCGCCGTGTAGCCGACGGTGAGGTCCATCATCACGATCACGCTGCCGAGCGATTTCGCGAACTCCGCGCGCTCGTACATATCCTCCATGGTGGCGGCCGTGATATTGAGATAATGACCCTTCAATTCTCCCGTTTCGGCGGTCGCGCGATTCACGCCCTCCATGGCGAACAGATAGCGATCGCGCCATCGCATGAACGGTTGCGAGTTGATGTTCTCGTCGTCCTTGGTGAAATCCAGGCCGCCTTTACACGCCTCGTACACCACCCGCCCGTAGTTGCGCGCCGAGAGTCCGAGTTTCGGCTTCACGGTCGCGCCCAGCAACGGCCGGCCGTACTTGTTCAGATACTCGCGTTCCATAACGATTCCGTGCGGCGGGCCCTGAAAGGTCTTGACATAGGCCACCGGAATACGCATGTCCTCGAGCCGCAACGCCTGCAGCGGTTTGAAACCGAAGACATTTCCGATCACCGAGGAGGTGAGATTGGTGATCGAGCCCTCTTCGAAAAGGTCCAGGTCGTAGGCGATATAGGCGAAATACTCCCCCGGCCGCCCCGGCACCTCCTCGACCCGGTAGCACTTGGCACGGTAGCGGTCGTGCGCGGTGAGCCGGTCGGTCCACACGACAGTCCATGTGGCAGTGGAGGATTCGCCGGCCACTGCGGCAGCCGCCTCGATCGGGTCCACCCCCGGTTGCGGCGTCACCCGGAACACCGCCAGCACATCGGTATCGCACGGTTGGTAATCCGCGTCGTAATAACCCATCGACGCGTACGAGTGCACGCCCGGATCCCAGCGGTCACGAGTGGATTCGTCGGTCATCGGTCCTCCTGTATCTTGCGGGACACCCGCAACCGTTCGGCGTCGCGAGCCGCTGCGCGATTCTCGTCCGCCACACCTCCCGGGCCGGTGCGGCGAGTGCGCAGATTCAGGATGCGGGCACCGCCCGGCGGGGACAATTCGATTGTTTCCGGTCTCGCTCAACCGAATCGTTGAGTTTGCTACCGTCTGTAGATGGGAACGGTGAGTGCGGTCCGAATGGAAACGTTTCTGGTTGTGGCCCGGCACAACAGCATTCGGCGCGCGGCTGCGCAACTGCACATCACCGAGGCGGCCGCGTCGGCGGCGGTGGCGCATATCGAAAAGCAGCTCGGCGCGAAATTGATCGCGAAATCCGGACGCGGTATCGCACTCACCGAGGCAGGGCGGGTCTATGCCGAATACTGCCGCAGCATCCTGGGTTTGATGAAAGAGGCGCATGCCGCGGTCCGCCGCGCCGAAACGGGCCGGTTGCGGATCGGCGTGGTGGCGACCGCCGGGGAATACGTACTGCTGCGGCTGCTGGTCTCGTTCCGCGACCGGTATCCCGAGATCGAGCTGGGGCTCTCGATCCATCCGCGCGATCTGCTGTTCATCGAATTACAGCACCACGAAACCGATCTCGTGATCGCCGGCCGTCCCCCGCGCGACACCGGGCTGGTGGTGCGGGCGCGCCGGCCCAGCCGCCTGGTCGTCGTGGGGGCGCCGGGACGGTCCCACGATCCGCGCACCACCACCTGGTTGTTGCGCGGTCCCGGCTCGGGCACTCGCGACACCACGCTGGCACTGTTCGACCGGCTGCAGATCCGCCCGCCCGCCCTCACCCTCGGCACCCACGGCGCCGTCCTCGCCGCCGCCCGAGAGGGGCTGGGGATCACGCTGATCCACAGCGACGCGGTGGAAGCCGATGTGGCACAGGGCAATCTGGTCGTGGTCCCGGTCGAGGGCACGCCACTGGACCGGCCGTGGCATGCGGTGACGACCGGCACACCGACGCCGGCCGCGCGCCTGTTCGTCGCGCATATGGTCGACCCGGCTCGGGTGGGCGATCGAGCCTTCCGTCCGGTGACGGACCATCCCACCGGGCCGTTGCCTTCAATCTCCGCAGCGGACACCGACGCGGCGCCGAAGCCCGGTCCGGCCACACGGCGCACCGGCACCGCCTAGGGCGTCGAGCGCACCTGTCGATCCCACCGCGGCGCCGATGAGCAGGCCGAACGCTTCCCGATCGACGGGCAGGGCATACTTACTGAATCGGATATCGCCGACGGTGCGGCTGCCGACGGTCCCAGCACACGCGTAGGAGCGACAACGCCCATGATCCAGCAGGAGCGCGCACGCAGCGCGGAGGAGCTTGCCGAGGCGGCGGATCTGTACTTCGCGCTCGGCCGGATCACTCGCCTGCTGCGGCGTTCCGGTGACCTGGGTTCGTTGAGTCCCGGTTCGGCGGCGGCGCTGGGCACCCTGGTCCGCAGCGGCCCGATGCGCCTGGGTGATCTGGCCGCCGCCGAACACGTCACCGCCCCCACGATGTCGCGCATCGTATCGGGCCTGGAGAAGTACGGATATCTCGAACGCACCGCCGACCCGGCCGACGGCAGAGCTCAGTTGCTGACCGTCACCGAACAGGCGAAATCTCTGGTCAACGGCCTCACCTCGGCCCGCATCCAGCGCTTCGCCGCCGCCCTCGACGATATCGATGCGCAGCAGCGGCGCACCCTGGGCGACGCACTGGCCGTGCTGGTCGCGCGGCTCGACGACGACGGTTCCCGCTGACGGGTTGACTTGGAGCGCACTCCAAGTCGTAGCGTCGGCGCCGTGAGTTCGCAGGGACTCACCATTCGAATCGAAGGCACCTCAGGAGGACCGCTCGCATGATCGCGACCAGGAAACTCGGCGAATTGACCGTCGGCGCACAGGGACTCGGCTGCATGGGAATGAGCCAGGCCTACGGTGTGCGCGACAACGACGCGGAGTCGATCGCCACCATCCACCGCGCGCTCGAGCTCGGGGTGACCCTGCTCGACACCGCGAACGTCTACGGCGCCGGCGACAACGAGGAGCTGGTGGGCCGGGCCATCGCCGATCGGCGCGACCAGGTGATCCTCGCGACCAAATTCGGCATCGTGTGGGGCGAGGACGGCAGTATGGGCGCCCGGGGCGACGCGGCCTACGTCGCGCAGTCCTGCGACGAATCGCTGAAGCGGCTCGGCGTCGACCACATCGACCTGTACTACCAGCACCGCGTCGACCCGAACGTTCCGGTCGAGGAGACCTGGGGCGCGCTGTCGGAGCTGGTCACCGCGGGTAAGGTCCGCTATCTCGGCATCTCCGAGGCCTCGCCCGAGACCATCCGGCGCGCGCACGCCGTGCATCCGGTGACCGCGCTGCAGAGCGAATGGTCGCTGTGGACGCGCGGTATCGAAGAGGAAGTCCTGCCCACCTGCCGTGAACTCGGCATCGGGATCGTGCCGTTCTCCCCGCTCGGCCGCGGCTTCCTCACCGGCTCGATCACCTCGACCGCCGATCTGCCCGCCGACGACCTGCGCCGCGCGCTGCCCCGTTTCGCCGAGGACAACATCGATCGCAACCTCGCCGTCGTCGCCGAGCTGCGCGCGATGGCGGAGGAAAAGGGCGTGACCGCAGGGCAGTTGGCGCTGGCCTGGGTCCAGTCGCGCGGTGACGACGTGGTCCCGATCCCGGGCACCAAGCGCCGCACGTATCTCGAGCAGAATGTGGCGGCCACCGAGATCGAGCTCAGCGCCGAGGATCTGGCGCGGATCGAGGCCGCCGCCCCGGCCGAGGCCTTCGCGGGGGCGCGCTACCCGGAGCACCTGGCCCGCGCCGCCGGCAAGTAGCGATCAGTGCGGGACGTCGACCGTCAGCGTGACCGCAGTGTCCGCGGCGACCGGCGTCCCCGCCGCCGGCTGCTGGGCGGTGACCGTCCAGGGCGTCGTCGCGGCGCCCGGATCGTGCATCACGTCGCGGCCGTCCGCGGTGGTGATGCCGGTGATGTCGAAGCACAGCGCCGCACCGACGACGGTCTGTCCCAGTGGCTTCCCGCGGAAGTCGGGTAGCGGGCGGGGCCAGGGCTGCGCGGCACAGTCCTGAGCGCCCGCCGCGGCAACCGAACTCGATTGCGCCGCAGCCGATGTCGTGGTCGTGCTCGCCGCGTGGTCGTCGGAGGATCCGCCGCAGGCTCCGACGGTGCAGGCGGCGGCGAGCAGGGACGCGGCGAATGCGATGCGGCGCATGAATGTCCTTCGGATCGAGCGGCGTTTCCGGCGCCGCCGACCAACGATCCGGCGCGCGTGCCACGCACCCTAATACGCGATCGGCCGCCGATCGAATCGGCTGGATCCAGAACTCGGAATGCGACGTGGTCGGCGGCCGTTCGGAACGCTCCACAGCGCGGACGCCGGGCAGTGAGTTCCGAGGGACAGCGCACGTCTCGAACCCCACCCGATACACCCGATTCCGGCATCGGCGACCTCGTGGTTCCGAACGAACCGCCCGAGGGAATTCTGCTCCGAAAATGCCGCGTTCCTACCACTTTCACGGTTACGAACCGGTGAATATCCAATCACCGTGCGGCAATGGTGGTTTCGGCACGACAAGCCGAATCGGCCGCCGTCGCATATGGGCCACCCGGCATGCGGCCGTCTCCACGACGTTGCCGGTCCAGTCATGCGGCTCTACCGTCGATGAGGATTTGTTCCCGCAGAATGGAGTTGTTTCGTGCCGATCCTCGACGCCGGTTCCGCCGTATTGAATCTGGCCGATACGGTGACCTCGCTCGCCGCCAACGTCACCTACCTGCTGCAGGCGTGGGGCCTGGCCTGATCACCGGCACCGCTCGTGCCCGGGTCCCGCTGGACCCGGGCACGGTCGTGTCACGGCTCGTCCCGGAGGTTCAGCCCTGCAGATAGTGCTCGAGGTGTTCGCGCTCGTCCTGCAATTCCGAGATCGCGCTCTTGACCACATCGCCGATACTCACGATTCCGACCATTCGCCCGTGATCGACGACCGGCAGATGCCGGATCCGATGTTCGGTCATCGTCGCGCGCAAACTCTCCACCCGATCTTCCGGCGAACAGGTGTGCACGATCGCGGTCATGATGTCGGACACCGGCCGGGTCAGCAGCTGTGCGCCCTGTCTGTGCAGGCAGCGGACCACATCCCGCTCCGACACGATCCCGTCCAGTGCGCCGCCCGCACCACACACCACCACCGCGCCGACGTTGTGTTCGGCCAGCACCGCCAGCAATCGGCCGACCGTCGCCTCCGGCGCGATCGTCACCACATCGGCCCCTTTGTTGCGCAAAACCTCCGAAATTCGCATCGTCCACCGCCCTGTCGAGCTGTCGTCGTTTCGCCCTGCCGGGGCAGTTCTGCCGCCGAACTGCCGCCGCCTATAAGGATCGCGCGTTTTCTCTGCGGTGACCAGCAACGATTCCGATCGGCACGATCAACCTCGCGGTGAAGCCGCCGGGCGGGCGCCACGCCCGGCGCGGGGACCGTTGCCGCCGAAGCTGCCACCGCACCTGCCCGGATGGACGTAGCATCCGGAAGGTGGCCGATGCGAACCTTCCCGCGCTGCGGGTTCTCGTCTACAGCAGCGATGCCGACACCCGCCGCCAAGTGATGCTGGCGCTGGGTAAGCATCCGCATCCCGACCTGCCGCCGTTCGACTACCGCGAGACCGCCACCGCGCCGGTGGTGATCGAGCAGCTCGACGCCGGCGCGATCGACCTGGCCATTCTCGACGGTGAGGCCACGCCCACCGGTGGCATGGGGCTGGCCAAGCAGCTCAAGGACGAGATCGCCGACTGCCCGCCCATCGTGGTGCTGACCGGCAGGGCCGACGATGCCTGGCTCGCCGCCTGGTCCCGGGCGGAGGCCGCAGCCGCCCATCCGCTGGATCCCTTCCAGCTCACCTCGGCGGTCACCACTGCCCTGAACGCTCGCCCCGCCGCCTGATCAGCGCTTTTCACGGTCGGCCGACATCTCGTCGGCCGGCCGTTTTCGTGTGCCCGGGCAGGCGCGGCGCGCCCGGCCCCGGGGAGGCCATTGCGCTGTTTCGGTCATAAGTGACAGTTCCGAATTCGATCAAACACCGGGGCGGAACCGCGAGTATTCAGAAAGAGCGGTTGTAGGCTGTGCTGTAGCTCACACGAGCGTGGCTGTTGATATGAAATGGCGCCCTGCCTGCCCTGTCGTTCCGCGCTCGCGCTCGAGCTGCGCTTCGGGGTGAGACTGGCCCGGCAGACGACGACGTCAGCCCCGCCTCGGCAGTTGCCGGCGAGGGAGAGGGGTTGTGTCGTTGTGAATACCCAGGTGCCGACTCTTGTACTCGGTGCGATCGCTGCCGCGTTCGCGCTGGGATCGGTGTTGCTGGCGGCCGTGATCGGGCCCAAACGCTACAACCGCGCCAAACTCGAAGCCTACGAATGCGGTATCGAACCCACCCCGCACGCCATCGCCGGCGGGCCGGGAAATGCTGCGGGACAACGTTTTCCGGTGAAGTACTACCTCACCGCGATGCTGTTCATCATCTTCGACATCGAGATCGTATTCCTCTATCCGTGGGCGGTGCACTTCGATGCCCTCGGCGTCTTCGGGTTGGCGGCCATGGCGCTGTTCATCTTCAACGTCTCGGTTGCCTACGCCTACGAGTGGAGGCGCGGCGGCCTGAGCTGGGACTGAACGCGGGCGGGCCGATCGGCCCGTCGGCACCGCATACCCAACCCGTCGTCCCGGCGTCCGCCGGGACCGAGGATTCGCACACGGAAGTGAGAGTTGATCCGAGATGGGGCTCGAGGAGAAATTGCCCAGCGGCTTCCTGCTGAGCACGGTCGAACAGTTCGCCGGATACCTGCGTAAGGGCTCGCTGTGGCCCGCGACGTTCGGGCTGGCCTGCTGCGCGATCGAGATGATGGCCACGGGGGCCGGTCGCTTCGACAGCGCCCGCTTCGGGATGGAGGTCTTCCGCGCCTCCCCCCGCCAGGCGGATCTGATGATCGTCGCCGGCCGCGTCAGCCAGAAGATGGCGCCCGTGCTGCGGCAGGTCTACGACCAGATGACCGAACCCAAATGGGTGCTGGCGATGGGCGTCTGCGCCTCCTCCGGCGGCATGTTCAACAACTACGCCATCGTGCAGGGCGTCGACCATGTCGTGCCCGTGGACATCTACCTGCCCGGCTGTCCGCCGCGCCCGGAGATGCTGTTGCACGCGATCTTGAAACTGCACGAGAAGATCCAGGAGATGCCGCTGGGTGTCGACCGCGCCGAGGCCGTGCGCGCGGCCGAGGCCGCCGCGCTCGCCTCCACACCCACGATCCGGATGGAGGGGCTGCTGCGATGAGTCTGGACGCACCACGCAGCGCCGGCGATCCGCCCGACAGCCCCGCGGATATCGAATCCTCCTCCGGCACAAGCGCACCCGGCCCGGCCGACGAACCGGCGATCGAACCCGAATCGCGCGGCCCCTCCCCCGACCGGCCCGACGACGAGGTCATCGGCGTGCGCCGCGGCATGTTCGGCGTCCGGGGCACCGGCGACACCTCCGGATACGGGCGGCTGGTGCGGACCGTCACGCTGCCCGGGAGCACCCCCGCGCCCTACGGCTCCTATTTCGACGAGGTGGTCGCCGCGCTGGCGGAGTCGGTGGGAGACGAGGTATTTCGCACCGCGATCGAGAAGATCGTGGTCTTCGCCGGAGAACTGACCCTGCACGTGCGGCGCGAGCGGGTCGTCGAGGTGGCACGTGCGCTGCGCGACGACGCGGCGTTGCGCTTCGAACTGTGTCTCGGCGTGAACGGCGTGCACTACCCCGACGACACGGGCCGCGAACTGCACGCCGCCTATCACCTGCTGTCGATCACACACAACCGCCGGGTGCGGATCGAGGTGTCGGTACCGGATGCGGATCCGCATATGCCCTCGCTGTTCTCGGTGTATCCGACCACCGACTGGCACGAGCGCGAAACCTACGACTTCTTCGGCATCGTCTTCGACGGTCACCCGTCGCTGACGCGGATCATGATGCCCGACGACTGGCGTGGACATCCGCAGCGCAAGGACTACCCCCTCGGCGGGATCACGGTCGAATACAAGGGCGCGCGTATTCCGCCGCCGGACCAGCGGAGGACCTACAGCTGATGAATCACACCGACATCTCCGGCGCCGCAACGGATCCGGTGGCCGAAGGCCCGGCGGTCACCGTCGTCGGACAGGACTGGGACGATGTGCGCGAGGCGCTCGACGGTGCCGCGGAGGAGCGGATCGTCGTCAATATGGGACCGCAGCACCCCTCCACGCACGGCGTGCTGCGGCTGATCCTCGAGATCGAGGGCGAGACGGTCACCGAGGCGCGCTGCGGAATCGGCTACCTGCACACCGGTATCGAGAAGAATCTCGAATTCCGCAACTGGGTGCAGGGCGTCACGTTCGTGACCCGGATGGACTATCTGTCCCCGCTGTTCAACGAGACCGCCTACTGCCTGGCCGTGGAGAAGCTACTCGGCATCACCGGTGATATTCCCGAACGAGTGAACATCGTCCGCGTCATGCTGATGGAGCTCAACCGCATCTCCTCCCATCTGGTGGCGCTGGCCACCGGCGGTATGGAACTCGGCGCGCTGACACCGATGCTGTTCGGCTTCCGCGAACGCGAACTGATCCTCGACATCTTCGAAAACGTCACCGGACTGCGGATGAACCACGCCTACATCCGCCCCGGCGGGCTGGCGCAGGATCTGCCGTCCGACGCGGTGGGCAAGATCCGAGATCTGCTGGCGCTCATGCCGAAACGGCTGCGCGATATGGAGTTGCTGCTCAACGAGAACCCGATCTTCAAGGCCCGCACCCGCGGCATCGGCTATCTCGACCTGCCCTCGTGTATGGCGCTGGGAGTGACCGG
Source organism: Nocardia sp. MDA0666 (assembly GCF_003023875.1). Classification (NCBI taxonomy): domain Bacteria; kingdom Bacillati; phylum Actinomycetota; class Actinomycetes; order Mycobacteriales; family Nocardiaceae; genus Nocardia; species Nocardia sp. MDA0666. The sequence continues at coordinate 63,784 of NZ_PYHT01000011.1, read as the reverse complement.
ACCGGTCCTGCGTTCCACCGGGCTGCCGCACGATCTGCGTAAGTCGCAGCCGTACTGCGGCTACGAGGACTACGAGTTCGACGTCATGACCGATACCGGATGCGACTGTTACGGCCGCTACCTCATCCGCATCAAGGAGATGAAGGAGTCGCTGAAGATCGTCGAGCAGTGCCTCGACAAACTCCGTCCCGGCCCGGTCATGGTGTCGGACAAGAAGATCGCGTGGCCGGCGGATCTGAAACTCGGGCCCGACGGACTGGGCAATTCCGCCGAACATATCGGCACCATCATGGGCACCTCGATGGAGGCGCTGATCCACCACTTCAAACTCGTCACCGAGGGCATGCGGGTGCCGCCCGGCCAGGTGTACGCCTCGGTGGAGTCCCCGCGCGGCGAACTGGGTGTCCACATGGTCTCCGACGGCGGAACCCGGCCCTACCGTGTGCATTTCCGCGATCCCTCGTTCACGAATCTGCAGGCCGTGGCGGCGATGTGCGAAGGCGGCATGGTCGCCGACGTGATCGCCTCCGTGGCCAGCATCGACCCGGTGATGGGTGGTGTCGACCGATGACAGCCGAACCGATTCCCGCGACCGCGAACGGTCGCGACCCGATCCTGCTGCAGTTGTCGCAGCGCCCCGTCCCCTATCCGCCGCAGGTGCAGGAGAACCTGCGAGCGGAGGCCCGCGAGATCATCGACCGCTATCCGCAGTCGCGCTCGGCGTTGCTGCCGTTGCTGCATCTGGTGCAGAGCGTCGAAGGCTATGTCAGCGGCACCGGGATCGCGTTCTGTGCCGAACAACTCGGGCTCACCGACGCCGAGGTGACCGCGGTCGCCACCTTCTACTCGATGTATCGCCGCACGCCGACCGGCGACTATCACGTCGGAGTCTGCACCAATACGCTGTGCGCGGTCATGGGCGGCGACGAGATCCTGGCCGCACTCACCCGGCACCTGGAGATCGCCGCCGGGGAAACGACCGCGGACGGGACGATCACGCTCGAACATCTCGAGTGCAACGCCGCCTGCGATTACGCCCCGGTGGTCATGGTGAACTGGGAATTCTTCGACAACCAGACCCCGGAGTCGGCCCGTACGCTCGCCGACGCGCTGCGATCCGGACGCGAGGTCACCGGCACGCGCAGCGGCGCGCCCCTGTGCAGCTTCCGCGACACGGCCCGCATTCTCGCCGGATTCCCGGACCGGCGACCCGACGCCAACGACGGCGCCCCCGGAGAACCCACGCTCGCCGGACTGCGCGTGGCGGCCGAGCCATCGACACCTGCTGCGCCGCAGCGTGATTCGGATACCGAACAGGGGGAACGGTGATGACGCTGGCGCCCGTACTCACCCGCTACTGGGATCAGCCGCGGTCGTGGACCCTCGACACCTACCGGGCACACGACGGTTATCGAGGCCTGTCCCGTGCGCTGGGCATGCATCCCGACGAGGTCATCGCCACGGTGAAGGACGCCGGCCTGCGCGGCCGCGGCGGCGCCGGATTTCCCACCGGCATGAAATGGGGTTTCATCCCGCAGGATCCCGAAGGTTCGCCGGCGGCCGGTAAGCCGCACTACCTGGTCGTCAACGCCGACGAATCCGAACCCGGCACCTGCAAGGACATCCCGTTGATGCTGGCGACCCCGCATGTGCTGGTCGAGGGCGCCATCATCGCCGCCTACGCCATCCGCGCCGCGCACGCGTTCATCTACCTGCGCGGCGAAGTGGTGCCGGTGCTGCGCCGGCTCCAGACCGCGGTCGAAGAGGCTTATGCCGCTGGCTATCTGGGCCGCGACATCCTCGGCTCCGGCTTCGATCTCGACCTGATCGTGCACGCCGGGGCAGGCGCCTACATCTGCGGTGAGGAAACCGCCCTGCTGGACTCGCTCGAGGGCCGCCGCGGCCAGCCTCGCCTGCGGCCGCCCTTCCCCGCCGTCGCCGGCCTGTACGCGTGCCCGACCGTGGTCAACAACGTGGAATCGATCGCGAGCGTGCCGGCCATCATGACCAACGGCGTCGAATGGTTTCGTTCGATGGGGTCGGAGAAATCGCCCGGCTTCACCCTGTACTCGCTATCCGGACACGTCACCCGGCCGGGCCAGTACGAGGCGCCCCTCGGTGTGACGCTGCGCGAACTTCTCGGACACGCCGGCGGTGTGCGCGCCGGGCACACCCTGAAGTTCTGGACCCCCGGCGGCTCCTCCACTCCCCTGTTCACCGCCGAACACCTCGATGTGCCCCTCGACTACGAGAACGTGGGCGCGGCCGGATCCATGCTGGGCACCAAGGCATTACAGATCTTCGACGACACCACCTGCGTGGTGCGCGCGGTGCTGCGCTGGACCGAGTTCTACGCTCACGAATCCTGCGGAAAATGCACACCCTGCCGGGAAGGCACCTACTGGCTGGTGCAACTGCTGCAGCGACTGGAGTCCGGCGGCGGAACCGAGGCCGATCTGGACACCCTGCTCGATATCGCCGACAACATCAACGGCAAATCGTTCTGCGCCCTCGGCGACGGTGCGGCGAGCCCGATCGTGTCCTCCCTCAGATACTTTCGCGACGAATACACCGAACACGTCCGGCTGGGCCGGTGCCCGTTCGATCCCGCTCGCTCGACCGCCTGGGCCGCCGCCACGGCCGGCGCAGCGGCGACGCCTGCCGAAGGAGTGCGATGACCGCGACAGTCAGCCACGACAGCAGTGGCGTCATCCCCCAGGATCTGGTCACCGTCACCATCGACGGCACGACGATCGCCGTGCCCGCCGGAACGTTGCTGATCCGCGCCGCCGAACTCGTCGGAATCCAGATCCCCCGGTTCTGTGACCATCCGCTGCTCGATCCGGTCGGAGCCTGCCGACAGTGCCTGGTCGAGGTGGAGGGGCAACGCAAACCGGTGGCCTCCTGCACGATGACCGTCACCGACGGCATGATCGCCCACACCCAGATCAGTTCGCCGGCCGCGCAGAAGGCCCAAACCGGGGTCATGGAACTGCTGCTGATCAACCATCCGCTGGATTGCCCGGTGTGCGACAAGGGCGGGGAATGCCCGCTGCAGAACCAGGCGATATCCAGCGGGCGGCCCGAATCGCGCTTCGAGGGCGTGAAACGCACCTATCCCAAACCGATTCCGCTCTCGCCCGCGGTGCTGCTGGATCGGGAGCGGTGTGTCCTGTGCGCGCGCTGCACCCGGTTCTCGCAGCAGATCGCCGGTGATCCGTTCATCGAACTGATGGACCGCGGTGCGCTGCAGCAGGTCGGGATCGCCGCCGGGGAGCCGATGGACTCCTACTTCTCCGGCAACACCGTCCAGATCTGCCCGGTCGGCGCCCTCACCGGCACCACCTACCGCTTCCGCGCGCGTCCCTTCGACCTGGTGTCCAGCCCGGCGGTGTGCGAACACTGCGCCGCCGGATGCGCCCAGCGTACCGACCACCGCCGCGGAAAAGTGCTGCGCCGCTTGGCCGGTGACGATCCGCAGGTCAACGAGGAATGGAATTGCGACAAGGGGCGCTGGGCCTTCACCTACGCGACCGAACCCGACCGGATCACCACTCCGCTGATCCGCGACGACAGCGGCGCACTCGTTCCCGCCTCGTGGTCGGAGGCGCTGGCGCGAGCCGGTGCGGGCCTGGCCGCCGCCCGCGGGCACGCCGGAGTGCTGGTCGGCGGCCGCGCCACCGTCGAGGACGCCTACGCGTACGCCAAATTCGCGCGCATCGCGCTGGGCACCAACGACATCGACTTCCGCGCCCGCGCCCATTCCGCGGAGGAGGCCGCATTCCTGGCAGCGGCCATCGCCGGACAGGGGGTGCGGGTGGACTACGGCGCGCTGGACTCGGCGCCGGTCGTCCTGCTCGCCGGCCTCGAACCCGAAGAGGAATGCCCGATCCTGCATCTGCGGCTGCGCAAGGCCGCCCGCACATCCGCGACCGCGATCTATTCGCTGGCCGCCTATGCGAGCCGGGGCCTGAACCGGATATCGGGCCGGTTGATCCCCACCGTGCCCGGCGACGAAGCGCGGCTGCTGCAGGCGCTGGCGGTCGCGGGCGCCGGATACGAATGCCCGCCGGATCCGCCGGGACTGGACGAACTCGCCCGCGCGCTGCGCCGTCGCGGTGCGGTGATCCTGGCCGGTGAGCGGCTGGCCGCGCTGCCCGGCACGCTCTCGGCGGTGGCGTCGCTGGCCGAGACCACCGGCGCCGCACTGGCCTGGGTGCCGCGCCGCGCCGGCGAACGTGGCGCGCTCGAGGCGGGTGCGCTGCCCGATCTGCTGCCGGGCGGACGTCCGATCACCAATGCCCGTGCCCGCCAACAGGTTCAGCGGATCTGGCAGGTCGATGAACTGCCGACCGCCCCGGGACGCGATACCGCCGCGATTCTCGACGCCGGCCGCCAGCCGGGCGCGCTGCTGGTCGGTGGTGTGGAGATCGCCGATCTGCCCGATCCCCGCGCCGCCCGGGCTGCCGTCGAGGCCGCCGCCTTCGTGGTCAGTCTGGAATTGCGGCACAGCGAGGTCACCGAGCGCGCCGATGTGGTGTTCCCGGTCGCCTCGGCCATGGAGAAGGCGGGAACGTACCTCACCTGGGAGGGCAGGCCGCGGCCGTTCGGCGCCGCCCTCGGCGATGCGACCGTGCGGCGGCAGGCGGCGCCGCTGGCCGATCATCGCGTGCTGCATTCGCTGGCCGACGAGATGGGTGTGCGGCTGGGCCTGCCGACGGTCGACGCGGCCCGCGCGGAACTGGACGCGCTGGGCGTCTGGGACGGGCCCCGGCCGCAGCCGCCGGCGTATCCGTCGGCCGCGCTCCCGGAGACCGAAACCGGCACCGCCGTCCTCGCCGGTTGGCGCATGCTGCTCGACAACGGTCGCATGCAGGACGGCGAACCGAATCTCGCCGGCACCGCCCGCCGGCCGGTCCTGCGGCTGTCGCCGGCCACCGCGGCCGAAATCGGCGCGGCCACCGGCGATTCGGTGCGGATCAGCACCGGACACGGCCGCATCGTGCTGCCGCTCGACATCACCGAGATGCCCGATCGTGTCGCCTGGCTGCCGTGGAATTCGGCGGACTCGACGGTCAACGACCGGCTCACCACCGCCCTCGGTCATCGCGTGCGCATCCAACGGGAGGAACCCCATGAGTGAGATGTCGCCGGCCGTGCTGGTCGCCGCCCCGGCCGATCTGTCCGCCTTCGGCCACGACCCGTGGTGGCTGGTCGTGGTGAAATCCATCGGCATCTTCGTCTTCCTGCTGCTCATCCCGCTGCTCGCGGTGGTGATCGAACGCAAGGTGGTGGCCTGGATGCAGATGCGGGTCGGCCCCAACCGGGTCGGGCCACGCGGCTCGCTGCAATCCATCGCCGACGGGGTCAAGATGCTCCTGAAGGAGGACATCATCCCGGCGATGGTCGACAAGCCGATCTACATTCTGGCACCGATCGTCGCGCTGATTCCGGCGGTGATGGCGTTCGCGGTGATACCGCTCGGACCGGAGGTGTCGATCTTCGGCACCCGCACACCACTGCAGTTGACCGATATGCCGGTGGGAGTGCTCTACATCCTCGCGATGACCTCGATCGGGGTCTACGGCATCGTGCTGGCGGGCTGGTCGTCGGGATCGACGTATCCGCTGCTCGGCGGTCTGCGCTCGACCGCGCAGGTGATCTCCTACGAGATCGCGATGGCGGCCTGTTTCGCGGCGGTGTTCCTGCTGGCCGGAACCATGTCCACCTCCGGCATCGTGGACCGGCAGTGGGGCACCTGGAACGTGTGGCTGCTGCTGCCGTCGTTCATCGTCTACGCGGTGGCGATGGTCGGCGAAACCAACCGTGCCCCCTTCGATCTACCCGAGGCCGAGGGTGAACTCGTCGGCGGATTCCACACCGAATACTCGTCGCTGAAATTCGCGATGTTCATGATGGCGGAATACATCAACATGGGCACCGTCTCGGCGCTGGCCACCACCCTCTTCTTCGGCGGCTGGCACGCACCCTTCCCGCTGAACCTGTGGGACGGCGCGAATTCGGGCTGGTGGCCGCTGCTGTGGTTCACGCTGAAGGTCTGGACGTTCCTGTTCGTCTTCATCTGGTTGCGCGGGACGCTGCCGCGGCTGCGCTACGACCAGTTCATGAATCTCGGCTGGAAGCTGCTCATTCCGGTGTCGCTGCTGTGGGTGATGATCGTGGCGACGCTGAAGGTGGTGCAGGACAACGGCCACGACGTGCAGACCGTGGGCCTGGTGACCGCCGGGGTGATCATCTCGGTGGGTCTGCTGGCGATTATGCTGCGCGCCGGGCGTGCCGGTGCCAATCCGGCACCGGAAACAGCTGGGACACAACAGTTCTCGGACTTCCCGGTGCCGCCGATGCCCGATACCGCGCCGCCGGCGACCAAAGCCGGTCTGCTGGAACCGATCGGCGGATTCTGGGTCACCTTCGTCACGATGTTCAAGAAGAAGAACACCGAGTTCTATCCCGAGGAGAAGGTGCCCACCGCACCGCGCTACCACGGCCGCCACCAGCTCAACCGGCATCCCGACGGCCTGGAGAAGTGCATCGGCTGCGAACTGTGCGCCTGGGCCTGCCCCGCCGACGCGATCTATGTCGAGGGCGCCGACAACACCGACAGCGAGCGCTACTCCCCCGGAGAACGCTACGGCCGCGTGTACCAGATCAACTATCTGCGCTGCATCGGCTGCGGTCTGTGCATCGAGGCATGCCCGACCCGGGCGTTGACGATGACCAACGAATACGAGATGGCCGACGACAATCGCGCCGATCTGATCTACGAGAAGGACCGGCTGCTCGCCCCGCTGGGCGACGGAATGATCGGGCCGCCGCACGCCGCCTATCCGGGCGCCACCGAGGTGGACTACTACCTCGGCGCCGTTCCCGCAGCCCCCGGCACCGACCGCGACACGGGCCTCGGCTCCACCGGAATCGCGGTGCCGCGCCGATCCGGTTCCGGTTCGGATCTCGTGAGTCCGAACTCCGCGGACTCGGCCGCCGATGCGGCGGGACGGCAACCGGCCGCCACCGGCACACAAGGAGGTGCGCAGTGAGTCCTGGAGTCAATGTGCTTGCCGCCGAAGCGGTTACGCGTACGTCCACCGGCGAAGCGGTGCTGTTCTGGGTCCTGGCCGTGGTCGCGGTGGCGGGTGCCCTCGGCATGGTGTGTGCCCGCAAGGCCGTGCACTCCGCGCTGTGTCTGGCGGCCACCATGATCACCCTGTCGGTGTTCTACATCGCCCAGGACGCGCTGTTCCTCGGCGTGGTGCAGATCGTGGTGTACACGGGCGCGGTCATGATGCTGTTCCTGTTCGTCCTGATGCTCGTCGGCGTCGATTCGTCCGAATCGCTGCGGGAGACGTTGCGCGGGCACCGCATCGCCGTCGTCGTGGTGGGTGCCGGCTTCGGGCTGCTGCTGATCGCGGCGATCGCTCGGGGGGTGCGCGACGATTCGGTGGCGGCCACCGGGCCCGGATTCGGCGCCGACCCAATCGCGGCGCTGGCCGAGCTGATCTTCGTGCGTTACGTGTGGGCCTTCGAACTCACCGGCGCGTTGCTGATCACCGCCACCATCGGCGCGATGATCCTCGCGCACCGGGAACGGTTCGGTCCGCGCACCGGGCAGCGCGAACAATCGCAGCGCCGCCTGCGCGAAGGCCACCGCATCACTCCCCTGCCCACCCCCGGTGTCTATGCCCGCCACAACGCCGTCGACGTGCCGGCCCGGCTGCCCGACGGCTCGTTCGCCGAACTGTCGGTGAGCACCATCCTGCGCCATCGCCGCCGCCGCGCCCACACCGAGGCAGCGGAGATCGGCATGCGAAACGGCAACGGCGGCAACGCCGCCCACGCGACCGGCGACAACGAGAGGAAGGCTCCGCGGTGAATCCGGACAACTACCTGTATCTGTCCGCCCTGCTGTTCACCATCGGCGCGGCCGGGGTGCTGGTGCGGCGCAACGCGATCGTGGTGTTCATGTGCATCGAGTTGATGCTCAACGCGGTCAATCTCACCTTCGTCACCTTCGCCCGGCAGCACCACAACCTCGACGGGCAGGTCTTCGCGTTCTTCACGATGGTCGTCGCCGCCACGGAGGTCGTCGTGGGCCTGGCGATCATCATGACCATCTTCCGCACCCGCCGCTCGACCTCGGTCGACGACGCCAACCTGCTGAAGTACTGACGTGGGTACCGGGAATCTGCTCTGGCTGCTGCCGGCCCTGCCCGCCGCCGGTGCGCTGATCCTGCTGCTGGCGGGACGTATGAGCGACCGCTGGGGGCATTGGCTGGGCTGCGCGACCGCGCTGGCCTCGTTCGGCGTGGCGGTGTGGGCGTTCGCCGAGATGCTCGGCCGCGCCGACGCCGATCGCGCGGTGTCGCACAACTTCTTCAACTGGGTACCGGTGGCCGGGCTGCAGGCGGAGTTCTCGCTGCAACTCGATCAGCTGACGATGTGTTTCGTCCTGCTGATCACCGGCGTCGGCTCGCTGATCCACATCTACTCGGTCGGCTACATGGCACACGATCCGGCGCGGCGGCGGTTCTTCGCCTACCTCAACCTGTTCCTGGCCGCGATGCTGATCCTGGTCATGGCCGACAACTACCTGGTGCTCTACCTCGGCTGGGAGGGCGTGGGCCTGGCCTCGTACCTGCTGATCGGGTTCTGGCACGAGAAGCCGTCGGCGGCCGCGGCGGCGAAGAAGGCCTTCGTAGTCAACCGCGTCGGCGACATGGGCTTGGCGATCGCACTTTTCCTGATGTTCGCCACCTTCGGCTCGGTCGATTTCGGGCACGTCTTCGCCGGTGTCCCGCATGCGAGCGAAGGCACCCTCACGGCTCTGGGGCTGCTGTTGCTGCTGGGCGCCTGCGGTAAATCCGCGCAGGTGCCGCTGCAGTCCTGGCTCGGTGACGCGATGGAAGGCCCGACTCCGGTGTCGGCGCTCATCCACGCCGCCACCATGGTGACCGCCGGTGTATATCTGATCGCGCGCTCGAACGCGATCTTCGACGCCGCACCGGCGGCGCGCGCCGGCGTGCTGGTGGTCGGTGCGGTGACGCTGCTGTTCGGCGCCGTCATCGGCTGCGCGAAGGACGACATCAAGAAGGCGCTGGCCGCGTCCACGATGAGCCAGATCGGCTATATGGTGCTGGCCGCCGGACTGGGCCCGGCCGGATATGCCGTGGCGATCATGCATCTGCTCACCCACGGCTTCTTCAAGGCCGGATTGTTCCTCGGCGCCGGATCGGTCATGCACGCGATGAACGACGAAACGGATATGCGCCGCTACGGCGGGCTGCGCAAATATCTGCCGATCACGTTCGTCACCTTCGGGCTCGGCTATCTGGCGATCATCGGGGTGCCGCCGTTCGCGGGGTTCTTCTCCAAGGATCGGATCATCGAGGCCGCGTTCGGGTACGGCGGTGCGAACGGCATCACCCTCGGCGCCGCCGCACTGCTCGGCGCCGGGATCACCGCCTTCTATATGACGCGCGTGATGTTGTTGACCTTCTTCGGTGAAAAGCGCTGGGCTGCAGGCGAAACCGAGGCCGAGCCGCATCCGCACGAGGCGCCCGCGGTGATGACCGGCCCGATGATCGTGCTGGCACTCGGCTCGGTGTTCTCCGGCGGGGTGTTCGTGTTCGGATCGTCGCTGCAGAACTGGCTGGCGCCGGTGGTCGGCACCGAACATGCCGAAAGCGCCGTGCCGGCGTGGGCGGTCACCGTGGCGGCGCTGGTCGTGGTGGCGATCGGTGTCGCGGTCGCCTACCGCCAGTACGCGCGGCGACCGGTGCCGCGCACCGCCCCGCAGGACGTCACGCCACTGACCGTCGCGGCTCGCCGCGATCTGTACGGCGACGCGTTCAACGAGGCCGCGTTCATGCGTCCGGGCACCCACCTGACCCGCTCGCTGGTCTTCCTCGACAACCGCGGAATCGACGGCATCGTCAACACCACGGCCGCCGTGATCGGCGGTCTGTCGGCGCGAATCCGGCGCGTGCAAACGGGTTTCGTGCGCTCGTACGCCCTGTCCATGTTCACCGGCGCGGCCCTGGTGGTCGCGGCCCTGCTGGCGGTGAGGTTGCTGTGACGGAGTATCCCTGGCTGACCACACTGTGGGTGCTGCCCCTGGCCGGCGCCGTCGTCGTGCTGGCGGTCCCGGCCGGCCGGCGCATGCTGGCCCGGGTGACCGGACTCGTGTTGTCGCTGGCCACCCTGGCCGTCGCGATCGTGGTCGCGGTGCGCTTCGATCCGAGCGGCCCACAGTATCAACTCGTCGAATCACACCGCTGGATACCGGCTTTCGGCGCCGGCTACACCCTCGGCGTCGACGGGATCGCCCTGGTGCTGCTGCTGTTGACCGCCGCACTGGTGCCGCTGCTGATCCTCGCCGGATGGAAGGACGACCGCGAGGCGGGCAGCGGACGGCGGGTCGCGCACATCTACGTCGCGCTGACCCTGATCGTCGAGGCGATGGTGCTGATCTCGTTCGTCTCGCTCGACATCCTGCTGTTCTACGTGTTCTTCGAGGTCATGCTCATCCCGATGTACTTCCTCATCGGCGGATTCGGGCCGCGCACCACCGGCGGTGAATCGGCGGCCGTGGAACTGGCACTGCGGCAGCAGCGTTCGCGCGCGGCGGTGAAGTTCCTGCTGTACAACCTGTTCGGCGGCCTGATCATGCTGGCCGCGGTGATCGGGCTGTACGTGCTCACCGCGCGGGCCCATCTCGGCGGCGAGGGCGGGACCTTCGATTTCCGGGCGGTCACGGCGGCCGCGAATTCCGGGCAGCTCGGCGCCGGACCGGCCGTGCTCAACGCGCTGTTCCTCGGCTTCATGTTCGCCTTCGCGGTGAAGGCGCCGCTGTGGCCGCTGCACACCTGGCTGCCCGGCGCCGCGGTGTCGGCCACACCCGCGAGCGCGGTGCTCATGATGGCGGTGGTCGACAAGGTCGGCACGTTCGGCATGCTGCGCTACTGCCTGCTGCTGTTCCCCGCCGCCTCGACCACCTACGCGCCGATGATCAGCGTGCTGGCGGTGATCGGTATCCTCTACGGCGCGCTGCTGGCCATCGGGCAGACCGATGTGATGCGCCTGATCGCCTACACCTCGATCTCGCATTTCGGCTTCATCATCCTCGGCATCTTCGCGATGACCAACCAGGGTGGCGCGGGTGCGACGCTGTACATGGTCAATCACGGCATCTCGACCGCGGCGCTGTTCCTCATCGCCGGATTCCTGGTCTCGCGCCGCGGAACTCGGGCGATCGCCGAATTCGGCGGCGTACAGAAGGTGGCGCCGATATTGGCGGGCACCTTCCTGATCGCGGGCCTGGCGACGCTGTCACTACCCGGGCTGGCGCCGTTCGTCAGCGAATTCCTCGTGCTTGTCGGCACGTTCACGAGATATCCGGTGGCGGCGGTGTTCGCCACGGGCGCGTTGGTGCTGGCGGCGCTCTACGTGCTGTGGATGTACCAGCGCATGATGACCGGACCGGTCCGCAAGGGCAACGAGCGCTTGCCGGATCTGCTGCCGCGCGAACTGGTGGTCGTGGTGCCGTTGCTGGCGGCGCTGCTGGTCCTCGGCGCGTATCCGAAACCGGTTCTCGACCGGATCAATCCGGCGGTGGCCGGCACCCTCACCACCATCGGCAAACACGATCCGGCGCCCACCGTCGCGCCGGATGCGGCGACCGTACCGGCCGCGACCACTCCGAGCGGAGGTAACCACCGGTGAATCAGTATCTGGCCGCGACGGTTCCGGCTCCCTCGATCGAATACCACGCCCTGTCACCGATGCTCATCGTCTTCGGTGTCGCTGTCGCCGGGGTGCTCGTCGAGGCGTTTCTGCCGCGTTCGTGGCGCTACCCGCTCCATCTGGTGCTCGCGCTGGGCGGTCTGGTGGCGGCACTGGTGGCGGTGATCGCACTCGCGGGCACCCATGCCACGGTGGCCGTCGGCGCGGTCGCGGTCGACAACGTGACGCTGATGCTGCAAGGCACCATCCTGGTAGTCGCGATCCTCGCGGTCGCGCTGATGGCCGAACGCGGTATCGAACCGCGGCTGGCGCGCGAAAGCCGGGAGGGCCCCGGAACCTGGAGCCGGGCGGCCGCGGTGGCCTCCGGCGCGGTCGTGGTCGACGCGTTCACCCCGCAGGCCGCGGCGGTGCCGGGAAGTTCCGACGAGATCGCCGCCGCGCGGGCGGGTATCGCCACCACCGAGGTCTTTCCGCTGACCCTGTTCGCGGTCGGCGGCATGCTGCTGTTCCCCGCCTCCAACGATCTGCTGTCGATGTTCGTCGCGCTCGAGGTGCTGTCGCTGCCGCTGTATCTGCTGTGCGGGCTGGCGCGGCGGCGTCGGCTGCTGTCGCAGGAGGCGGCACTGAAGTACTTCCTGCTGGGCGCGTTCGCCTCGGCCTTCTTCCTGTACGGAATGGCGCTGCTGTACGGCTACGCCGGCACGGTTCGGCTGTCGGGCATCGCCGACGCGGTGGCCCGGGATTCCGGCTCGAAAACCCTTGCGGTGCTGGGTGTGGCGATGCTGGTGGTCGGGTTGCTGTTCAAGATCGGCGCGGTGCCGTTCCAGTCGTGGGTGCCCGATGTGTATCAGGGCGCGCCGACGGCGATCACCGCGTTCATGGCCGCGGCGACCAAGATCGCGGCCGTGGGCGCGCTGCTGCGCATCCTGCAGGTCGCGGTTGCGGGACTGAGTGCGGACTGGCGTCCGATCCTGGGAGCCGTGGCGGTGGCCACGATGGTGCTGGGCGCCGTACTCGCCGTCACCCAGACCGATGTGAAGCGCATGCTCGCCTACTCCTCGATCGCGCACGCCGGGTTCATCCTCACCGCGCTGGTGGCGGCCAATTCCGACGGGGTGTCGTCGGTGCTGTTCTACCTCGCCGTCTACGGCGTGAGCACCGTCGGCGCGTTCGCGGTGGTCACGCTGGTACGCGACCGGGTGGGAGACGAGGCCACCGCACTGTCGGCATGGGCCGGGCTCGGCCGCCGCTCACCATGGCTGGCAACGGTTTTCGCGCTGTTTCTGCTGTCGTTCGCGGGCATTCCGCTGACCAGTGGTTTCGTCGGGAAATTCGCCGTGTTCTCGGCGGCCGCCTCCGGGCACGCGGCGTATCTGGTGATCGTGGGTGTGATCTCCAGCGCGATCGCCGTGTTCTTCTACATCCGCGTCATCGTGCAGATGTTCTTCACCGATCCGCCGGAGGCACCACCCGCCGTGGTCACCGCACCGGTGACCACGATGGTCGTCATCGTCACCGGCGCCGCCACACTGGCCCTGGGTATCGTGCCGCAGCCGCTGCTCGATCTGGCGAACCGCGCGGTCGGATTCGTCACCGGGTGATCAAGGAAAACATTTCGCAGACAACGGTTCTCGGCGACGTCGCACCGAAAAGTCAACGGTAGCCCTAGGATCGAGCCCGACGAGACCTCCGCGCACAGAAACAGGTGTCATGACCGACAGCGCCGCACAGGTGGATCAATCCAAGCCGAGCATCGCCCGCGTGTACGACTATCTGCTGGGCGGGCGCGACAACTATGCCGTCGACCGCAAGGTCGGCGACTACTTCATCAACGATCTGCCCGGCTCGGTCGCCATCGCCTATGCCAACCGGCAGGCCATGATTCGCGCGGTCGCCGATATCGCGGACTCCGGTGTGCGCCAGTTCATCGATATGGGCAGCGGGCTGCCGACCGTCGACAATGTGCATCAGGTCGCGCAGCGTCACCTCGAGGCGCCGCGCGTGGTGTACGTGGACAACGATCCGATCGTGCTGGCCCATGGTCGCGCACTGCTGTCCTCCGACGACGACACCACGGTCATCCACGCGGATCTGCGTGATCCGGACGCCATCTTCTCCCATCCGGATCTGCAGCGGCTGATCGATTTCGACAAGCCGGTGGCGGTGATCTTCAGCGCGATCCTGCACCACCTCAACGACGACGAGAATCCGGCCGAACTGGTGCGGTGGTGGACCGACCGGATCCCGGTCGGCTCGCAGATCTACATCTCGCATTTCCGTTCCGGCTTCAACGAGGAGACGCAGGCCGCCGAAGAGAAATTGCAGGCGACGTTCGGGCGCGGGCGCTGGCGTTCGGACGAGGAGATCCTCGGCCTGTTCGGTGATCTGGAGGTGCTCGAGCCGGGGCTCGAGATCTGCGCCCGCTGGCGGCCCGCCGAAGCCGACGCCTCGGTCGCACGCATCGGTCCGGCCGAGCGCGAACCGACCCTGTGGGAACAACTGATCGCGTGCGCCCTGGCCCGGAAGAGCCACTGAGGCTCGCTCCGGCTCACTCGAACAGGCCGGTCCGCGCCACCGCGATGAGGCGGTGCGCGCGGTCCGCCCCGGCCTGCTCGCGCGTCCAGGCCGCGGCGTTGATCAGGGTGGCGATATCCGCGGCCGTGACCTCGGCGCGCAGCGCGCCCGCATCCCGCGCACGCTCGGTCAGTCGTTCGGTGATGTGATCCATCCTCGCGCAGTCGGCGTGCAGTTCATGGTCGTCGTCGTGTGCACCCTCGGCGAGCAGGGCGGCCGATCCCTGACAGGTGGCGGCGTGCTCGACCACGAGTGCGACCCATGCCGCCAGGTTCTCGGCGGGTTCCTCCTGCCGATCGCAGAGGTTCTCGCCGCGATCGAACAGTGTCTCGTTGCGTTCGGACAACAGTGCGGCGACCAGCGCGCGGCGAAATGGCCGTAGAGACTGTCCGAAACCACCTCGGCGGTGGCCGATCTCACCGGACGACCGGCCACGACGTTCGCCGAATTCATCGATCGGGAACGAGAAGCATTGCGGCACCGGCCACCTCGCATCCCGGCCTGAGGGCCACTCGCCGTCCCCTGCCGGTGTGCCCAGGCAGCGACTAAGCTGCCGGTCACCATGTGCGCACCTCGGATCGTCCGGATCGCCCACGACAGCGCCGATTTCCCGGCGGTTCCGTCGCGGCGCGCCTTGTCGGGCGCCGCGGGCCTGGCGGCACTGGCGGCGGCCACCGCGCCGGTCGCACGCGCGGGCACGGGAGCAGTCGTCGACCTCACGCATCGGGTGGGGCCGAATACGCCGATGTGGCCGGGCAATCCGCCGTTCGCGATGGTTCCGGTGGGATGGCATGCGCTGGGAGGTTTCGATCAGAACGCGATCGCGCTGTGGGAGCACACCGGAACACATGTCGACGCACCGCTGCGCCGCGCATCCGGCGGGGTGGGGCCCGACACCTTCTCGGCGCGCGATCTGGTGGCTCCGCTCATCGTGATCGACATCAGCGCGAAGGCGTCGTTCGACGTCGACGCCACGGTCACGATCGACGACATCGATGCTTTCGAGCGGATCTACGGCCGCATTCCGCCGCGTGCCTTCGTCGCCATGTATTCCGGGTGGGAGCGTCGGCTCGCTCATCCGGCGGCCTTCGTCAATCTCGACGTCGAGGGCACCCCGCATGCCCCCGGCTTCTGCGCCGAGGCCGCGGAATACCTTGTGCACCAGCGCGATATCGCCGGCGCGGGGGTGGATACGCTCAGCCTCGACCACGCGGCCGATCTCGACTACGGCGCACACACCGCATTCCTCGGCGGCGGCCGCTACGGCGTGGAGATGGTGGCCAACCTCGGCTCGGTTCCGCCGACCGGTGCCACCGTCGTGGTCGGCGTGCCCGATCACATCGGCGGTACGGGTGGGCCGTGCCGGATGCTCGCCCTCACCTGAGATCCGGCGCACCGCGACGCGGGTAGCTTCAGCCGGTGACCGGATGCACCTCCAGGGCGCAGGTGTCGATGGTGGTGTGCACGGTGTGGGTGTCGGTCGAATCGGGGGCTGTCACAGCCAGACTCGTGTACAGCGGGCAATCCTCCCCGGCCGGGCCCATCGCGGACCCCTCCACGACCGCGCGGGCGGGGCGGCCGGGCAGGACGGTGACGGTGGGCGGAGTGTCGTCGTCCGAGGGCAGGCCACCCATATAGCCGCGTGGGGTGCGTCGGGCGTGCAGGACCGGGCCGCCCTCGCCGGTGTCGACGCCGGGATAGCCGCCGATCGTGCAGGGCGGGTTATCGGCGGCGAGGGTGAAGGTCAGTTCGACGCCGCGATGCATCATGCCCGGCGACAGGGTGTGGGCGGCGATGTCCAGTTGGCGCGGCCGGCATGCGGCGACGGCCGAGGAGGTGGTGGGCCCCGCCGGGGGGCTCGCCTGCGGCGAAGGCGCCTGTGCGGCGGAGGTTTCGGTGGCCGGGCGAGCCGATGTGCCGGTTCCGGAGTCGTGCTGCGCACAACCGGCGAGCGCGGTGGCGGCGGCCACGCCGAAAACCACCACCGCTGCCGTCCGGTCTCCGTATCTGCCGATCATCACCTCGACTCCTTCCGGCCGCACGCGTGCGCGTTCAGTTCACCGCTGCCTCCAGCACGACCCCCTCGGCCGTGGCGCCCTCCGCATCGGTCCAGCCCACTCGGACCCACCCGCGCGCGGATGCGGCCGACCGTGACGGAATCCGGTTGACGCGCACGGCCTTCGGTGTTTCCGGATCGACGACGGACACCTCGACGGTGCCGGCGGGTGTGTCGCTGCGGTTCTGGTCCTGGGCCACCGCGCGGCCGGTGAGCAGCGCCGCCATCTGCGCGAGTGCCACGGGATCATGCGCGGCGTCGTAGATCCACCTGGTCCCGAGCACGCCGTGTTCGGAGGTACCGATCAGGGCCGCGTCCGCGCCGGGAAGCCGGGCGCCACGATAGGTCATCGACACGTGGTAGACCGGCTGCCGGGCATCGGCGGTGTCGACGACGAGCATGTGCTCGATGCCCACCTCGCCGTCGGGGTCGTCGAGGCGGAAACCACCCGCCTTGTGCAGATGTGGCGTTGTGCCGGTGAACCATTCGCGCGTCGGCAGCCATGCGGTGAGCAGCTCTAGTTTGCCGGGCTCGAGGGTGGTGTGGTGAACGACAGCCATATGCCGACCCTAATCCGCGGCCCGGACCGGGGTGGGTGCGCGCGGACCGAGCAGGCCGCGCACCCCGACCTGGTCGCCGCCGCGTTCCGGACGACGCACGCGTACGGCCATGCGGATCTCCATCGCGCCGAGCAGGATCAGGCAGACACCGACCAGAACCGACAGGGCCGCGACGGTGTCGATCGGCCACACCAGCACGATCAGCCCGGCCAGCAGTGTCGCCAGGCCGTAGCCTTCGCGCCGGCCCGGCTTCGGCAGATCTTCCGACCAGGCCGCGACGATGGCCTGCACGATGCCGCGGATCATCCATCCCATCCCGACCCACATGGCCAGCAACGCCACCCAGTCTCCGCTGCGCATGCACCACAGCGCCAGTAGTACGGACAGGGCCCCGCTCACGAATTCCAGCGCCTTGAGCCCGCCGCGGATGCGCGCCCGGAACGCCACCGTGAATTGCCAGGCGGCGGTCAACAGCAGCATCGTGCCGAGCAATAGCTCCGCTACCTGAACGGACTTATCGGGCCAAACGAGCAGAACCACCCCGACGACGATCGACCCACAGCCGATCGCGCACGCCAGGTGCCAAGCATCACCAGCGAAGACATCCCTGCGTCCGGCCGCTCGGAAGGTGGGCATGGCCCTGATGATATGGCCCCGGACGATGCGCACTGCGCAATTTCACAGGTTCGGCCCGGCCGATCAGCTATCGGGCAGCCGCACATCCGCTCGTAGAACGTGTGTGGTTCGGTAACGGCTACCGGGCTACCGTAGGTGGGGTATCGGATCTCGCACCGTTGCGGCCCGCCGGGAGGTTGCCTCATGAGCACTGTTTTTCCGCCGGGTCCCCGGCTACCGCGAGTGGCGCAGACGCTGCTGCACGCGAAATGGCGGGGCTGGTTCGCCGGGGTGGCGTCGCGCCGCTACGGCGATGTCTACACGATGCGCATGATCGCACCGTATGCCGAGAATCTGGTGGTGTTCTCGCGGCCGGAGCACATCCGCGAAATCTTCGCCGGCGCCCCGGCGGATCTGCATGCCGGCGAGGGCAATCGGGTGCTGGAGCCGGTGATGGGGCAGCATTCGCTGTTGCTCACCGATGAGGACGAACACGCCCGCGCCCGCCGATTGTTGATGCCGGCGTTCACCGGCTCGGCGCTGCGCGGTTATCGCGACGTGGTCGAGGCCATCGCCAAACATCACATCGACCAATGGCAGCCGGGCACCACCCTCGTGACGTTGCCACGGATGAACGAACTGACACTCGATGTGATCATGCAGGTGGTGTTCGGTATCAGCGAGCAGCGCGGGCGTGCCGAGCTCGCGCCGCGGCTGCGCTATCTGGTCGATGTGGGCCCGCTGATCTTCCTGGGTTGGAAATGGCATCGGCTGCAGCGTTTCGGCCCGTGGAAGCGGTTCGCCGACAACAAGGACGCGATCGACGCGCTGCTCTACGAGGAGATCGCGCGCCGGCGCGGCGAGCCGGGTCCCGGCGACCGCGCCGATGTGCTGGCCCGGTTGCTCGCGGTGGGCGCGGAGGCCGGTGACGAGCCGCTCTCGGATGCCGAACTTCGCGATCAGCTGGTGACCCTGTTGCTGGCCGGGCACGAGACCACCGCGTCGGCGCTGTCGTGGGCGATGTTCGAATTGGCCGCCCACCCCGAGGTGCAGCAGCGGGCGCGGCGCGCCGCCGCCGAGGGCGACGACAAATATCTGGAAGCGGTGCTGAAGGAGGCGATGCGCCGCCATCCCGTCATCGGCGGCACCTTGCGCCGGCTGACGCGCGAGACGACGATCGGCGGGTACACCCTGCCCCGCGGCACCGTCGTGCAGACCTCGATCGTGCTGGCGCATGCGAATCCCGACAATCATCCCGAACCTGAAAGTTTCCGTCCCGAACGCTTTCTCGACGGCAGCGTCGCCGCCAATACCTGGCTGCCGTTCGGTGGGGGCGTGCGCCGCTGTATCGGCGCGGGATTCTCGTTGATGGAGGGCACGGCGGTGCTGTCGGAGGTGCTGGGCCGATTCGCCCTGGCTCCGGTGCGGACTCGCGAACGCGGGCGCATCCGCAACATCACCAACGTGCCAGCCCACGGTGCGCCGGTACTGCTGCGACCACATCCGGGCACGCTCTGATCCGGCAGAACCCCTCTCGGAGAATTCCGGCGCGCTACGGCACCCGTTCCCAGCCGCGCGGCGGCCGGTGCGCCCCGAGCGACACGTCCCGGCTGCGATAGACCAGATAGGGCCGCGTCAGATAGCCGACGGGCGCGGAGAATACGTGGACGAGCCGGCTGAACGGCCAGAACGCGAACAGCGCACAGGCCGAGAGCGCGTGCAGCCGAAAGGCCGCCGGCGCCCCGGCCATCAATTCGGGGTGCGGGTCGAGATAGAACAGCGACCGGAACCACGGCGACACGTCGGTGCGGTAGTTGTGCGGATCGCCGGTCGCGTTGCCGTAGACGGTGGCGGCGAGGCCGAGCGCCAGGGTCAGGCCCAGCAGCACGTACATGATCTTGTCGTTGCGGGTGGTCGCGGAGAACACCGAGCCGACGGTGCGGCGGCGGTAGATCAGGATGCCCAGCCCGGCCACCGTCGCGATGCCGGCGATCGCGCCGAGGCTGAACGACACGATGTGATAAGCGCTTTCGCTGATACCGATCGCCTCGGTCCACGACTGCGGGATCACCAGACCCAGGACGTGACCGAGGAACACGAACACGATGCCGTAGTGGAACAGCGGACTGCCCAGGCGCAGCAGCCGGTTCTCGTACAGCTGCGAGGAGCGGGTGGTCCAGCCGAATTTGTCGTAGCGGTAGCGCCAGATCAGCCCCACCACGCAGACCGCCAGCGCCGCGTACGGCACCGCCACCCACAGCAGCACGTCGATCGCGCTCACGGTCATCGGCGGCCTCCGATCGGTGTCGGCATGTAGGTGGGCGGTGCGAACGGCTCCGTGCCGACCTCCTCACCGGGCGGGCCGGCGGCGATGAGCCGGGCCACGGCCTCGCTGTCGGTGCCACGCAGCGGCGGCAATGTGGCCGATACCGAATCCAGTACTCCGGCCCACGGAGATCCGTACTCGCGCAAGGCTGCTCGCATGACCTCGACGCCGGCGCGGTGGTCGGTCAGCACCCGCAGTCCGGCTTCCGGTTCGGTGGCGGCGAATTCGAGGACGACGGCCAGATGGTCGGGTAGTTCCGCGTCGTCGAGTTGCCACCCGGCGCGCCGGTAGAGCTGTTTGAGGCGCAGCAACGCCATTCCGCGTTTGCGGGTGTCGCCGTGGGAGAAGTAGGTGAGGTAGGGGCTGAACCGCTTGCGGTGGTCGAAGGTGTCGACGTATTCGCTGCCCAGCAGCATCGGCGGCGTGCTCGCCAGGTGCGACAGCAGCGGACGCACGGGGGTGCCGACCGCGACCGGCAGCGCCGCCGTCGCCCGGGTGAGCAGTGGAAGCGAATCCAGCAGCGCCGCATCGGGATAGCCGAGCAGCAGCGACTGGATCTGCCATGCCGCGCAGCGCGTCGTCGTGCGGGTCATGGGCGATGCCTCCCGCCGCGGCGCCGCGGTAACAGGCCCTCCGGCCGCCCGCGCCCGTCCCAGTTGAGCAGGTTCACCCGCGTCGGTTCCGAGGTGGGCGCGTCGGCGGTCTGGCGGTCCTGCAACATGCGGAAGTTCTCCACCGCCACCGGAGTGGGTCCGCCGGAGCTTTCGCCGAACGGTCCCCAGCCGCCCATCCCCGGGCCGCCGTCGCGGTCCAGATCGCATTCGGTGGCGAGTTCCTCGAGCCCGTGCGCTTGTTCGGCATGAGCCGTCGGAACGACGTAGCGTTGCTCGTATTTCGCCAGTGCCAGCAGCCGATACATGTCGTAGAGCTGTTCCTCGGACATGTCGGCGGCGGCGGCGATCTCCGGGCGCGGCGGACGGCCGAGGTTGACATCGCGCATATAGCTGCGCATCGCCGCCATTCGCCGCAGCACCGCCTCGACCGGTGCGGTGTCACCCGCGGTGAACAGTTGCGCCAGATAGTCGACGGGGATGCGCAGGGCCTCGATCGCGCCGAACAGATTGCCGTGGTCCTCGGCGTCGTGGCCGGTATCGCGCAGCACATCCACCACCGGTGACAGCGGCGGGATGTACCAGACCATCGGCACGGTGCGGTATTCCGGATGCAGTGGCAGCGCGACCCGATAGGTGCGGATCAGCGCGTAGACCGGGGAGCGTTGCGCGGCCTGTACCCAGTCGCGCGGAATTCCGGCGCGCTCACACGCCGCGATCACCTGCGGATCGAACGGATCGAGAAAGGCGTCGCGTTGCGCGGCGTACAGATCGCGTTCGTCCGGGGTGGACGCGATATCGGTGACGGTGTCGGCGTCGTAGAGCAGTACGCCGATATAGCGCAGCCGTCCCACACACGTTTCCGCGCACACCGTCGGCAGGCCGACCTCGAGCCGCGGGAAGCAGAAGGTGCATTTCTCCGCCTTACCGGTGCGGTGGTTGAAATACACCTTCTTGTACGGGCATCCCGATACGCACATGCGCCAGCCGCGGCACCGGTCCTGATCGACCAGCACGATGCCGTCCTCGGCGCGCTTGTAGATCGCCCCGGACGGACACGCCGCCATACAGGCGGGGTTGAGGCAGTGTTCGCAGATGCGCGGCAGATAGAACATGAAGGTCTGCTCGAACTCGAATCTGACCTTGTCGCCGACCTTGTCCAGCAGCGGATCGGCCGCGGCGAGTTCGGGGGCGCCGCCCAGGTTGTCGTCCCAGTTGGCCGACCAGGTGACGGCGGTGTCGCGGCCGGTGATCAGCGAGCGCGGCCGCGCGACCGGCGGATGCCGTTGCAGCGGAGCGGTGGTCAGGGTGTCGTAGTCGTAGGTCCAGGGTTCGTAGTAGTCCGACAGCTCGGGCAGAGTCGGATTGTCGAAGATCGTGAACAGTGTCCGCATGCGGCCGCCGCGCCGCAGCCGCAACCGGCCCTTGCGGTCGAGGACCCAGCCCCCTTTCCAGCGGCTCTGATTCTCGTAGGTGCGCGGATACCCTTGTCCCGGACGGGTTTCCACGTTGTTGAACCAGACGTATTCGACTCCGGCGCGGTTGGTCCAGGTTTGTTTGCAGGTCACCGAGCAGGTGTGGCAGCCGATGCATTTGTCGAGGTTCATCACCATCGCCAGGTGCGCCATGGGCCTCATCGGTAGCTCACCTGCTGGCTGCGGCGGCGGATCACGGTCACTTCGTCGCGTTGATTGCCGGTGGGGCCGAGATAGTTGAAGGCGAACGACAATTGCGCGTAGCCGCCGATGAGATGTGTGGGTTTGATCAGCAGCCGGGTGAGCGAATTGTGGATGCCGCCGCGCTTGCCGGAGGTTTCGGCCAGGGGGACGTCGATCAATCGGTCCTGGGCGTGATGCATGTACACCGTGCCTTCCGGCATGCGATGCGAGACGACGGCGCGGGCCACCACGACGCCGTTGCGGTTGACCGCCTCGATCCACTCGTTGTCGCGCACACCGAGTTTCGCCGCGTCCCGATCGGAGATCCAGATCGTCGGGCCGCCGCGCGACAGGCTCAGCATCAACAGGTTGTCCTGATATTCGGAGTGGATGGACCACTTCGAATGCGGGGTCAGATAGCGCAGCGACAGTCCGCGCTCACCGTGCTGCCCCAATCGGGGTTCGTCGAACAGGGCCGACATGTCCAGCGGCGGCCGGAAGACCGGCAATTGCTCACCGACCTGGGCCATCCAGTCGTGGTCGAGATAGAAGTGCTGGCGTCCGGTGAGGGTGTGCCACGGTTTGGCGCGTTCGACATTGACGGTGAACGGCGAGTATCGCCGCCCGCCGCTTTCGGATCCGGACCATTCCGGTGAGGTGATCACCGGCACGGGCGCGACCTGGGTGTCGGCGAAGGTGATGCGCGTGCCCGCGTGTTCGGCGGCCAGATCGGCCAGCGGGGTGCCGGTGCGCTGTTCGAGGGTGCGAAAGCCCTGCACCGCGAGACGGCCGTTGGTGGTGCCCGACAGTGCCAGGATCGCCTCGCAGGCGTCGATATCGCGTTCGAGGCTGGGGCGCCCGGCGGCCGGCCCGCCGCGCACGATGCCGTTGCGCGCGGCCAGGTCCGACACTTCCCGGCTCACGTCGAAGGTGACGCCCTTGGTGGCCGCGCCGAGCCGGTCGACCAGTGGCCCGAGTGCGCCCATCTTCGCGCGGACCGCGCCGTAGTCGCGTTCGACGACGGTCAGCCGAGGCATCGTCAGACCCGGAACCGGTTGGCAGGCACCGGTTTTCCAGTCCCGCACCGCACCGTGCGGGGTGGCGAGTTCGTCGGGGGTATCGTGCAGCAGTGGTGTCGCGACGATATCGGTGCGCACCCCGAGGTGGCGGCGTGCCAAGCGGCTGAATTCGGCGCCGATGCTCGCGAACGCGTCCCAGTCGGTGCGGGTCTGCCACGGCGGTGCGATCGCCGGGCTGAACGAATGCACGAACGGGTGCATATCGGTGGAGGACAGATCGTATTTCTCGTACCAGGTCGCGGCCGGCAGCACCACATCCGAGTACATGGTGGTGCTGGTCATCCGGAAATCCAGCGTCAGCAGCAGATCGAGTTTCCCCTCCGGTGCCTGTTCGTGCCACACCACCTCGCGTGGCCGGGCATCCGGCGGGGCTTGCTCGGCGCGCAGCGAGGAGTCCGCGCCGAGGAGGTGACGCAGGAAGTATTCGTTGCCCTTCGCGGAGGAGCCGAGCAGATTGGATCGCCAGATCGACAGCACGCGAGGGAAATTCGCCGGGTTGTCGGGATCTTCGCAGGCGAACCGCAGCTTTCCCTTCGTCAGCTGGTCGACGATATGGTCCGCGGGAGTGCGGCCCGAACGTGCGGC
This sequence comes from Nocardia sp. MDA0666, assembly GCF_003023875.1. Taxonomy (NCBI): domain Bacteria; kingdom Bacillati; phylum Actinomycetota; class Actinomycetes; order Mycobacteriales; family Nocardiaceae; genus Nocardia; species Nocardia sp. MDA0666. The sequence goes on along the minus strand of NZ_PYHT01000011.1, from coordinate 39,960 downwards.
CTCGTCGGCCAGGTCGAGGGGGTTGCGGTCGAAAGTCGGATACGAGGGGGTCCAGCCCATACGCGCTGCCTGTGCGATGAGGTCGGCGGTGCTGCGCCCGGACAGGTCACCGGGGCCGGTGGTCGTGGTGAGGGTGTCGGCGGCGAAGGGGTCGTAGCGGAACTGATCGGTGTGCAGGTACCAGTAGACGGTCTGGTTCATATGGCGTGGCGGTCGGGTCCAGTCGGTGGCGTTGGCCACCGTCGCCCAGCCCGTGACGGGCCGGCACTTCTCCTGGCCCACATAATGCGCCCAGCCGCCGCCGTTTCGTCCCTGGCAGCCGGTGAGGGTGGTGAGGGCCAGGAATGTGCGATACATGGTGTCGGAGTGGAACCAGTGGTTGGTGCCGGCGCCGAGGATGATCATCGAACGGCCTCGAGTCTGTTCGGCATTGGCGGCGAATTCGCGTCCGATGCGCGCCGCGGCGGCGGCCGGCACCCCGGTGATCGCCTCCTGCCAGGCCGGAGTGCCGGGATGGGAAGCATCGTCGTAACCGGTGGGCCACTCCCCCGGCAGGCCCTCGCGCCGCACACCGTAGCGGGCCAGCATCAGATCGAACACCGTGGTGACGAGATGGCCGCCGACCGTGCGCACGGGAACGCCGCGCCGCATGACCGCGACGGCGCCGTCGGCGGTGTCGAAGCGCGGCAGTTCCACCACCACCGTCTGGTCGCCGGCTGCCGACAGTGCCGGCTGCACACCGTCCAACTCCAGGTTCCAGCGTCCGGCACCGTCGGCGCCGTAGCGGAACCCGAGAGAACCGTTGGGCACCACCGGATTTCCCTGCTCATCCAGCAGGACGGTCTTGAAATCGGCATTTTCGGTGCGGGCGAATTCGTCGAGATCGGCGGCGGTGAGAAATTTGCCGGGACGGTACACGCCGTCGCTGTCGTCCAGCCGCACCAGGAACGGCAGATCGGTGAACCGGCGCACGTAGTCCTCGAAATACGGCACCTGCCGGTCGACGAAGAATTCCCGCAGGATCACATGGCCCATCGCCATTGCCAGGGCGGCGTCGGTGCCCGGATGCGGGGCGAGCCATTCGTCGGCGAATTTCACGTTGTCGGCGTAGTCGGGCGCGATCGCGATCACCTTCTGGCCGCGATAGCGGGCCTCGGTCATCCAGTGCGCATCCGGGGTGCGGGTCACCGGGACGTTCGAGCCCCACATCATGAGATAGCCGGCGTCCCACCAGTCTCCGGACTCGGGCACATCGGTCTGATCGCCGAAGACCTGCGGGGAGGCGACGGGCAGATCGGCGTAGAAGTCGTAGAACGACAGCATCGACCCGCCGATCAGCGAGATGAACCGCGAGCCGGCCGCGAACGACACCATCGCCATCGCGGGGATCGGTGAGAAGCCCGCAATCCGGTCGGGCCCATAGGTTTTGATGGTGTGCACATGGGCGGCGGCCACCAGTTCCACCGCCTCCTCCCAGCCGGCGCGGACCAGTCCGCCGCGGCCGCGCGCGCTCTTGTAGCGCCGGGCAGCCTCCGGATCGGAGACGATCGATTCCCAGGCGGTGACCGGATCGCCGGTGCGCGCCTTGGCTTCTCGATACATTTCGAGCAGCACACCGCGGATGTACGGGTAGCGGATGCGGGTGGGTGAATAGGTGTACCAGGAGAACGCCGCGCCGCGCGGGCAGCCGCGGGGCTCGTATTCGGGGCGGTCGGGACCGACGGACGGATAGTCGGTGGCCTGGGTCTCCCACGTGATGATGCCGTCCTTGACATACACCTTCCACGAACACGATCCGGTGCAGTTGACGCCGTGCGTAGAGCGCACCACCTTGTCGTGGGCCCAGCGTTCGCGGTAGAACTCGTCGGCCTGGCGGCCGCCGCGCACGTATTCGGTGCGCAGATCCGCGGAGACGGTGGCGCGGGTGAAGAACCGGCGACTGCGAATCAGCGCTGCCGTCACTTCGGAATCCAGGGCCGCGCCGTTCCCGCGTGCGGTACGTGCCATCTGCCCGCCTCTCGCCCGGATCGCGGCGTCCCGCGCGATCGCCTCACACCGTCACACGAACACTGGCACCGTAATCGCTGATCATTGGCAATCGGCGTATTTCGGCGGCAACGAATGTGGAGTCGATAACGGCGGTTTCCAGCGATCATGTAGCACTCACCGCTCGCCCTCTGGTATTTCCGTCCGGAACCGACTGGTCCGCGCCCAGTTGCACGCCATCTTCCGCCGCGATCCGGCCTCGCCTCCGAACCGTTCCCCCCGGTACTCGTCGCGGCTGATGTGGCACACCCGGGCGCGGTGCGTGTCGGCGCGGAGTCCACAATCGGCACTGGACCGCACTCGCCGACAGAGAGGTGATCACTCGTGAAGGTGTTCCAGATCGGCGCGGCGGGCGGCGTGGGCCGCCGCCTCGCGCAACGGCTGACGGACCGCGGTGACCAGGTCACCGGTATGCACCGCAATCCCGAACAGGCCGAGACCGTCGCCGCGACCGGGGCGACGCCGGTGGCGGGCGACCTGATCCACGACACCGTCGAGGATTTGGCGGCCAAGATCGCCGGGCACGACGCCGTGGTGTTCTCCGCGGGCGCACACGGCACCGGCCCCGACAAGACCACGGCGATCGACGGCGCCGGCCTGGAGAAGGCGGCCGCCGCCGCGGCGCAGGCGGGCGTCTCGCGCTTCGTGCTGGTATCGGTATTCCCCGATGCCGGCCGCGACCGCGAAACCTCCGAGGGGTTCGAGCACTACATGCGGGTGAAGAAGTCCGCGGACGTCCACCTGACCCACACCGCGCTCGACTGGCTCATCGTGCGCCCGGGCACGCTGCTCGACGATCCGGGTTCGGGCACCGTCACCGCCGGGCCGGCCATCGAATACGGGTCGGTCGCCCGCGACGATGTCGCCGCCTTCATCGACGCGGCCCTGCACGAACCGGCGCTGAACCGGGTCATCGTGGAGCTCACCGGCGGCAGCACTCCCGCCGCCGATGCGGTGGCGGAACTCGTGGCCGTGACCACTCCCCGTAGCTGACCGTGGCGCCGCCCCCGCGAAAATCATGTGACAGCCGTCGACGCCGGGCCTAGCGTTCTCGCATGTCGAGGATGGCGCCCGACGCCGGCGCCGGGCGGCGGCTGGGCTCCGGCACGAGTTGCGCGGTGGTGTCGGCGGTGTCGTTCGCACTGTCCGGCCCCGTGGCTCGCGCCCTGATGAACGCCGGGTGGAGTTCCGCGGCGGTGGTGATCGTGCGGGTCCTCATTGCCGCGGCGGTGCTCGCGCCGCTCGCGGTCGCCCAGCTCCGGGGGAACTGGAAATTGTTGCGTGTCAACGCGTTTCTGCTCATCGGGTACGGCCTGGTGGCGATCGCCGGGGTGCAGCTGGCCTATTTCACCGCCGTCGCGCATCTGGCGGTGGGGCAGGCGTTGCTGATTCAATACACCTCCCCGATCGCGGTGGTCGGCTGGCTGTGGCTGCGTCATCACCAACGGCCGGCGGTGCCGACAGTGGTCGGCGCGTTCCTCGGCCTGGCCGGGCTGGTGCTGGTGATCGATCTGCGTTCGGGTGGCGCAGCCGATCGGATCGGCATCGCGTGGGCCCTGCTCGCCATGGCCTGCGGGGTCGCCTATTTCCTGCTCTCCGCGCGCGGTGACGGCACACTGCCGGGAACTGTGCTGGCCGCGGGCGGACTGCTGGTGGGTGGGCTCGGGCTGCTCGCCGCGGGCGGAGCGGGCGTTCTTCCACTGGTCGCGAGCACGAATCCCGTTGTGTACCAGGATGTCACGGTGCCGTGGTGGCTGCCGCTCACGATCCTCGGCACCGTGACCGCCGCCCTCGCCTACGTCGCCGGCATTGCCGCCACCCGCGTGCTCGGCTCCCGCGCCGCGGCGTTCACGGGCCTGCTCGAGGTGGTAGCGGCCCTGATCTTCGCGTGGGCACTGCTCGGTGAGGCCCCGCGCCCCGTTCAGCTTCTCGGCGGGGTGCTGGTCCTCACCGGCGTGCTCGTCGTGCGCCGCGGCGAGGCGGCCACCGCCGGCGCCGATCAGTCGGTGAGCCGCTGCTCGGCGTAGACGGCCATGGCGTCGCGCTGGTATTCGGCCAGGCCGGCCGCGATCCGGTCGTAGTTCGCCTTGAACCGCTCGTCGTCGACGTACATCTGGCCGAGGCACGTGTAGGCGCTGCGGTTCGGGGTCCAGAAACAGCGGATTCCCTCGTACTGGGTGTGGATTTCGGCCTGTACCGCCGCATCCTCGACCGGTGTCCCGGCCGCCATGAACTCGGCCATCCGGATCATCGTCGCCGTCAGTTCCCGCTGCATGCGCTCGACATCCTCGGCGGTCATGTCGGCGCTCGCCTGCCGGGACTGCTCGAACTGTTCGGGCCAGCGCTGCCGGGCCTCGTCGTCGTACTGCGTGTGATCGAAGCCCGCGAACAGATTCTCCGGGCGATTGATCTGCACTGACATCTCCTTGTTCCCTTCGAGTTCGGCGATGGTGCGCGCCACGGTCTCGGCCACCCGTCCCAGCCGGTCGCGTTCGGCGAGCAGCCGGGCGTACTGGCGTTTGAGCGCCGCCAGCGTGTCCGGTTCGGAGTCGACCGCCTCGGCGATCTCGGCGAGTCCGAGCCCCAGCTCGCGCAGCACGAGGATCTGCTGCAGCCGCAGCAGGCTGTGCTCGTCGTAGTAGCGATAGCCGTTGCTGCCCACGTGAGCCGGGGTGAGCAGGCCGATGTCGTCGTAGTGGCGCAAGGCGCGGGCGGTGACTCCCGACATCTTCGCCACCTCCGCGATCGACCAGCTCATGGTGCTTCCCATCTGTCCTGAGGCCGGTCGCTCCGGCCTCGTCTTCGACGGTAGAAGTTGCCGTAACGTGAAGGTCAAGCCGAATTCTCGGCGGCCGGACGCAGCCCGAGCAGGGTTTCGGCGATGCGCCGCATCTCCCCCAGGTATCGGGCGCGCTCGTGCGGCGGATCGGCGCGGCGGTCGAGTATGCCGCGGGTCAATGCGTAGCCGACGGTTTCGGCGACGACTCGGACCGGTGCCGTGGGGGCGATGGTGCCGGCGCGGTGTTCGCGGTCCAGATAGCGCGTGAAGCGGCGGATGGGGCGTTCGGAGATTTCGGCGGCCAGTTCGCCGATCTCGGGGTCCACGGTGCCGCGCTCCTCGATCAATCGCAGCAGCGGCCCGGCGTGCAGCACCGCTTCGGCGAACGATTCGATGGTGGCGCGCAACATCTCTCGCGGATCGGAGTCGGTCAGATCGGGTTCCTGGGCGGCGAGGAATTCGTCGCGCACCCGCGTGGCGAGGGCGTGGAAGATTTCGTCCTTGGAGGCGAAGTACACATACAGCGTCGCGCGGGAGACGCCGGCCCGGGCGGTGATCGCGGCGACGGTGGTCGCCGCGTAGCCGCGTTCGATGAAGACGTCGGCCGCGGCATCGAGCAGGCCACGATGCCGGTCGGTCTCCGAGCGTTCCCGGGCCGCGCGCACTCTCCACGCCGACGTCATACCGTCCAGCATATTGACGTTGACGTCAATGTCAATCAGACTGGCGGCATGCAGGTGGTGGTGGTGAACCGGGGTGAAGTGGCGGTCCGGGTGTTGCGTACGGCGCGAGAGCGCGGCTACGGCACACGGGCGTTGTCGACGGCGGACGAACCGGACGCGATGCCGGTGCGGCTGGCCGACGAGGCGGTCCGGCTCCCCGGCGCGGGAGCCGCGGCCTACCTCGACATCGACGCCGTCGTCGCGGCCGCCGCCATCGCGGGACCGGGCGCGCTGGTCCATCCGGGCTACGGATTCCTCAGCGAGAGCGCCGATTTCGCCGCCGCCTGTGCGGCGGCGGGTCTGGTGTTCGTCGGGCCCGCTCCGGAGGTGCTGCGGATTTTCGGTGACAAGGTCGCCGCGCGGCGCGCCGCGGAACAGGCCGGTGTCGCGGTACTGCCCGCCACCTCCGGCGCCGCCGGGCCCGAGCAGATCGAGGCGCTGCTCACCGCCCACCCCGAGGGCGTGATGATCAAGGCGACCGCCGGTGGCGGCGGTCGCGGCATGCGTGTGGTGCGCCGCCGCGAGGAGCTGGCGCAGGCCTACGCGCACTGCCGGGCCGAGGCCCGCGCGGGTTTCGGTGACGACACCGTCTACGCCGAGGCGCTGGTCGAACACGCCCGCCACATCGAGGTCCAGATCATCGCCGACGGTTCGCGCGCGGTCGCGCTCGGCGATCGCGATTGCAGCGTGCAGCGGCGCCGCCAGAAACTGATCGAGATCGCGCCCGCGCCCTCCCTCGTGCCGGATCTGCGCGAGCGCCTGCACGCCGAGGCGGTACGACTGGCCGAAACGGTCGGCTGCCGGGGCGTGATCACCGTCGAATTCCTGGTGCGCGACGACACCGCCTGGTTCCTGGAGGTCAATCCGCGGTTGCAGGTCGAGCACACCGTCACCGAGGAGGTGACGGGCCTGGATCTGGTGGCCGTGCAGTTCGATCTCGCGCAGGGCCGCGCCCTCGATGATCTCGAGCTGTCCGCCACCGGCCGCGGGTATGCGGTGCAGGTGCGTGTCAATGCCGAAATCCTCAGCGCGACAGGCGATGTCCTGCCCAGTACCGGTGTGCTCACCCGGTTCACCCCGCCGACCGGATCCGGTGTGCGCGTGGACACCGCCGCCTACAGCGGTATGCGCCAAGGCGCCGGTTTCGATTCCCTGCTGGCCAAGATCATCGCGCGCGGACCGACCTTCCCGGCGGCGCTGCGGCGGGCCGCCGACGCCCTGGCCGAAACCACGATCGACGGCGTCGACACCACGGTCGCCCTGCAACGCGCCGTCCTCGACGCGTTGCCCGGCGACACCATGGTCGACACACTGTGGTTCGAACGCCACAGCGCCGAATTGACCGCCCGGGCCGAGGAATCGGCTCCCCCGCCGGCGCCGCCGGTCGAGGCTGCGCCGGTGGCGGTGGACCGGTACGACGGCGACGAGCAGGTGTTGCGCTCACCGCTGGGTGGCACGGTGATCAGTGTCGTCGAACCGGGCACGGTGGTGGCCGCGGGCGCCGAGGTCGCCGTCGTCGAGGCGATGAAGATGCATCACGTGGTCCGCGCCGGACAGCCGTTGCGGGTGGTGCGGGTTCTGGCCGAGCCCGCGACGGTGGTGGATCCGCATGCGGCACTGCTGGTGTGGGACGACGCGGATCACGACGGCGAGGACGCCGACGTCACGGCCGTGGATCTCGACGCCGAACGCGACGATCTGGCGCAGGTGCGGGCCCGCCATCGTGCCGGACTCGACGAGGCACGCCCGGAGGCGGTCGCCAAACGGCACCGGCTGGGGCGGCGCACCGCCCGCGAGAACATCGCGGATCTGGTCGATGACGACAGTTTCGTCGAATACGGGGCGTTGGCGGTGGCGGCGCAGCGGTCCCGGCGCAGCATCGAGGATCTCATCGCGAATACGCCGGCCGACGGGCTCGTCGCCGGGGTCGCGACCGTCGACGCCGCCCGATTCGGGCATGACCGCGCGCGGGCGGTGGTGATGTCCTACGACTACACGGTGCTGGCCGGCACCCAGGGCATGCGCAATCACGCCAAGACCGACCGGATGCTGGAACTGGCACGCGAACAACGACTTCCGGTGGTGTTCTTCACCGAGGGCGGCGGCGGCAGGCCCGGCGACACCGATCACGGGGGTATCTCGGGACTGGACGTGACGACCTTCCGTGCGATGGCCGCGCTGTCGGGCACGGTCCCGCTGATCGGCATCGTGTCCGGGCGCTGCTTCGCCGGTAACGCGGCGTTGCTCGGGATGTGCGACGTCGTCATCGCCACCCCCGACGCCAATATCGGCATGGGCGGGCCCGCGATGATCGAGGGCGGTGGACTGGGTGTCTACGCACCGGAGGAGATCGGCCCCGTGCGGGTGCAGCGCCGCAACGGTGTGGTGCACATCGTCGCGGCCGACGAAGCCGAGGCGGTGGCGATCGCCCGCGATTATCTCGGCTATTTCCAAGGGACCGTGGACACGTGGGAGGAGCCGGACCCGCGCCTGGCCCGCCATGTGGTGCCCGAGGATCGGCTGCGGGCCTACGACATCCGCGCGGCCGTGGCCGCGATCGCCGACACCGGTTCGGTCTTGGAATTGCGCCGCGACTGGGGCGTGGGCGTGGTCACCGCCTTGATCCGCGTACAGGGCAGACCCTTCGGGCTCATCGCCAACGACTGCCATCACCTCGGCGGCGCGATCGACGCCCCCGCCGCCGACAAACTCAGCGCCTTCCTGCGGCTGTGCGACGCACACGGCCTGCCCATCGTATCACTGTGTGACACACCGGGTTTCATGGTAGGTCCGGAGGCAGAAAAGCATGCCACGGTCACGAAGTTCAGTCGCCTGTTCATCGACGCGGCCGCCATGTCGGTGCCGTGGGGCACCGTCATCCTGCGCAAGGGCTACGGCTTGGGTGCACAGGCGATGGCGGCCGGCTCGTTCCGTGCCCTGCGGTTCGTCGTCGCCTGGCCGACCGGGGAAATCGGCGGGATGGGTCTGGAGGGAGCGGTGCGGCTGGGCTTCGCGAAGGAACTGGCGGCGATCGAGGATCCGGTGCAGCGCAGCGCCGCGTTCGACAATCTGGTGCGCGCGGCCTACGAGAGCGGGAAGGCGCTCACCGCCGCGACGGTACTCGAACTCGACGATGTGATCGATCCGGCGCAGACGCGCCGCTGGATCGGCACCCTGCGCTGAGCGCGGGCGCCGATCCTGCTGCGGCTCAGGCGGATTTGCGGGCCAGCCCCGCGACGATCAGCTGCTCCCACACGCTGAGTTCGCGTCCACTGCCGGAATCGTCGGCGGCCGACTCCGGCCACCAGCGCGCGCACGGCTGCAGGCCCGGATCGATCAGTTCCAAATCGCCGAACAGTGCCTCGATCTCGTCGTCGTTGCGCCAGCGACCGCGCCCGAAGGCGTCGAGCACCTTCCGCTCGGTGGTGTTGGTCTCGCGGTTGTGCCCGGAACGGAAATGCGAGATGTAGACCTGGCTGCCGGCCGGAACACGGGCGGCCCAGTCGCCGACCACACCGACCGGATTCTCGTTGTCCTCCACGAACGCCAGCACGACCCCGAACAGCAGGCCCACCGGTTCGTCGAAGTTGATCAGCCGCTTCACATCGGCATCGCCGGCGATGTCCGCGACCTGGCACAGATCACGACCCAGCACCGCGATCCGATCGTCGACCGACAACAGCGCGCGGCCGTGGGCGACGACGAACGGATCGTTGTCGACGTAGACGATCGGCGCGTCGGGATGCTGGCGGCGCACCACGTCGTGCACGTTCTCGGCGGTGGGCAGTCCGCACCCCAGATCGATGAACTGGCGAATTCCGTTGGCGCACATGCTACGTACGGCGCGGAGCGTGGCCGCCCGGGCGGTGATCGCCACCTGCTCGGAACCGGGCAGGAAGTCGATGAAGTAATCGGCGAGGTTCTGGTCGACGCCGTAGTTGTCGCGCCCGCCGAGAATGTAGTCGTATACCCGTGCCACGCTCGGCCTTGCTTGCCGCGCTCGCATGGCGTCGTCGTTCACTAGTCACCTCTCGATTCCCACGACGCCCGTCGCAGCCGTGGCTGATTCAGTTGTCGAGCATAGCGGTCGGCCCCGACCGAAGCCGACGATCGACTCGGTCTCGGCGTGGTTTTCGATACCTGGCGCCGGTTGATTGCGAGAATGTTCACCACATCAGCGGGGATCGGCCATTTCTGGTGCGCCAGTGCCGGATTCGCGCGCATCGCCGGTCCGCGTGCCCGTACGCCGCGACAGCTCGGCATCGAGTTGCGCCTCGGCGCGTTCGGCTCGGGCCAGGGTCTGGCGGCGCGCGTCCTCGACCGCCGCCAGCCGGGCCGCGGTCTGCTGTGCGACATGTTCGGCGGCCGCGGCGGCTTCGGCGCGCACGGCGGCGATATCGTCGGCGGCGCGCTGTTGTGCCGCAATCGCTTCCGCGCGCATCCGGTCGATGTCGCCGCGGGCGCGGACCAATTCCGCCCTGACCTCGTCCAGGGTCCGGTTACGTTCGGCGACAGCCGATTCGGCGCGCTCGATGGCGCGTTCGGCGTCGGCGGCGCGCTGGACGGCCAGGTCGCGTTCGGCGCCGGCGGCGGTGATGCGCTGGGCACTGTCGCGACGCACCTGTTCGAGTTCGGCGGTGAACGTGGTGCGCGCCAGGTCGGTCTGTTCGGCGGCCTGCCGCCGCGCCTCCTCGATGTCGTGGGCACACTGTGCGCGAACCGCGCGGATCTCGGCGTCGGCCTCCGTGCGTGCGGCGAAGACGTCGTCGGCCGCCTGTTTGCTGACGCGCTGCACTTCTCGCAGTGCGTCGTCGCGTGCGGTGAGCGCCTCCGCGATGCGCGCTTCGGCGGACTCGGCGGCCGCAGCGGCATCCTCGGCCGCGGATTCGGCTGCGGCGCGGGCTTCCTCGGCCTCGCGTCGCGCCTTCTCCGCCGCCACGGTCGCCACCTCGGCTTCGGCGATGCGGCGCGCGGCATCGGCCTGCACGGCCTGGACCTGCGCCTCCGCCACCGAGGGGTCGGCCAGAGTCGACAATTCGGCCACGGCTACGGACAACGTGTTACTCAGCTGATCGGCCAGGCTCCGGAATTGAGTGAGCATCTCGTCGGCCCGCAACCGGGCGGCGGTCACCGGACCCGGTTGCGTCACAGTGACGTTCGCCTCCCGCTCGTCGCCCTCCTCCTGGCGGCGCTGTCGCTCCCGCCATGCCCGCCATCGGGTGTGCTCGGGGTGATCGCAATATTCCGAGGGCCGTCCCGGCGTTCCGCCGCGGGTGATGGTGCGCGTACAGCCCGGGTAGTTACAGATGCTCGACACAGAGGAATCGTAGCGTTTGTTTCGTCGTACCCAACGGAATGACACGAAACGAAAGAGGGTGGACGCCACATGATTCCGTGTGGGTCTGACCCCCGATAAGTGAACCTTATCGGAGGTCAGCCCACACGTCTCCGTTGAATCCGCCCTGGCTGTTACGTTTACGTTTGGTCGCAATCAACCAAACGTAACCCCAACGCAACTGCCGGAAAACTGTGCTCGGTGGTACGTGTGTACCAATCGACTCACAGGTCGGAATACATCTCCGCCAGCGACCGCAGCTGTGAGTTCGAGTCGAACACCAGATCGACGCGGCTGCTGGTCTCGGAGCCTCCGGCGCGGCGGGCGCGACAGCAGATGGGTGCGGCGCCTCATGGATTGCCGGGTCGAGGCGCCGAGCCGAATCTCGTCAAGCGGCGGGCCGGGCGACGAGGATGAGGTGGTGACCTATAGCGCAAGCCGTCGCCCGCAGGCGCGTGGTGGTCGCCCCGCGCCGTGAATTTCTTACATCGGCGACAAGCGGACATGATCCGACCTAGTTCCCTGCGATCGTCGGTGCCGAGTCGACAACAACCCGAAAGGACCACGATGACCATCGAGAACACCCCGGCGGCCGCACTCGACGGCGAACGGGCCGATCTGCTCGCCCAGCTCGCCGCCGCGCGCAGCGCCTTGCGCGCCACCGTCGACGGGTTGACCGACGAGCAGGCCGGCGCGCATCCCACCGTCAGCGCGCTGAGCCTGGGCGGGCTGGTCAAACACGTGGCGGCGATGGAGGACAACTGGCAGCGGTTCGTCGTGGAGGGCCCCTCGGCCATGAAATACGAGCTGCCCGAGGGCGTCACCTGGGCGGACTTCGCCTCCGGCACCGCGCGGGAGTTCCCGCAGTGGGCCATCGACCACCGCAACACCTTCGTGATGCTGCCCGGCGAAACACTCGCCGACATTCTGGCCCGCTACGAGCAGATCGCCGCGCGCACGGAGGAGATCATCGCCGCGGTACCCGATCTCGCTGCCACGCACCCGCTCCCCGACGCGCCGTGGCACGAGGCGGGGGCGGTCCGTAGCGTGCGCCGGGTGCTGATGCACCTCATCCACGAGACCGCGCAGCACGCCGGCCACGCCGACATCATCCGCGAGTCACTGGACGGCCGGACCGCAGGCTGACCGGCCGATCGCCGCGGCGGGCCGGGTGCTGTCTGCCCGCCGGGCGAATGATCGGGGTGCGGAAGCGTCAGGACCCTGCCGTGATGCGGGCGCGTAATCCTTCGGCGAAGCTACGCGCAGCGTGGAGGTCGGCGGCGTCGGGATGGCCCTTGCTGACCCCGCCGACTATCCGCATCGGCAGCCAGGTATCGAGCCCGCGGCAGGTGAACGTGTCGACCACCGTGAAGCCGCGATCGGTGAGAAGTGTTGCGAGGGAACGAGTGTAGCGGCGCAGGGGCGTTTCCGGCATGCCGCTGGTGGCGTAGACGAAGGCCTTGGTGCCGGACTGCGTCGGCAACGCCCGGATCAGCTCGCGCAAACGGGGATGGAAGTTCATGGTGAAGATTCCGGACCCGAATCCCACGAGGTCGCAGGAGGCCAATTCGCCGGGATCGAGTTCGTCGGGCCCGACGACTCGGGCGCCGAGCACCTCGCCCAGGGCATCGGCGATACGCCGGGTATTGCCGTGCGATACCGAGACACAGACGATGACGGCCTTCATGCGGTCTCCCTTGCTCGGCCGGTTCGACCGGGATTCCCGGATCGTATCGACCGCACACTCCCTTACGATGACGCCATGGCGGAGATCACGGTGGAGCGGCGCGATACGGTCGCGGTGGTGACGGTATCGGACCCGCAGCGCCGAAACGCGTTGACACTCGGGCTGTCCGAGCAGTTGGCGGCGGCGATCGCCGAGGCGGAGGCCGATGCCGGCGTGTACGCGGTGGTGATCACCGGGGCTCCCCCGGCATTCTGCGCGGGCGCCGACCTCAGCGCACTGGGCGAGGCGGCGGAGGAGGGTCTGCGGGCCATCTACGCCGGATTCCTCGCCGTGGCCGAATGTTCGCTGCCCACCGTCGCGGCGGTGGGCGGGGCCGCGGTCGGCGCGGGACTGAATCTGGCTCTGGCCGCGGATGTGCGCCTCGCCGGGCCCCGCGCCCGGTTCGATGCGCGATTCCTGCGGCTGGGTATCCATCCCGGCGGCGGCATGACGTGGATGTTGCAGCGCGCCGTCGGTGCGCAGCGGGCCGCGGCCATGACGCTGCTGGGCGAGATCCTCGATGCCGACGCGGCGCACAGTGCGGGCCTGGTACATCGTGTCGTGCTCGGTGACCACGACGACTTGGTTTCCGCCGCAGTCGAATTGGCGGCCGGCGCGGCCGAGGCGCCGCGCGAGTTGCTGATCACCACCAAACGCACCATGCGCCACACGCGCACACTGGACTCGCATGCCGAGGCCGTCGACGCGGAGATCGTGCCCCAGGTGGCATCGCTGGATTCCGCGGAATTCGCCGCCCGGCTGGCCGCGATGAAGGCGCGTATCAGCGCCCCGCGATAGCCGACGAGAATGCAATTCTCCTTGAAGTAGAATCAGATCGCTCGCGTGTGGCCCGGCCGGGACGCACCGCACCGGAGGAGATGCCGTGAGTGTCGAAAGCAGACTGTCCCCGCGCCGCCACGTGCTGCTCGAACTCGGCTTCGCCACCCGGCGCGCCGGCGACGATGTGCACGGATCCGCGACCATCGTGCCGGAACTGCACGCGCCGGGAACCACGCATCTGCGCACCTCCATCCTCGCCACCTGGGCCGATACCGTGGCCGGACTACTGGCGTCGCTGGTGATGCATCCACGGGTCCCGGTGACCCTGGAACTCGACGTCCACCTCTACCGGCCCGCGCCCGCCGCCGGGCAACTCGAGGCGATCGGCCGCACCGTGAAGGTGGGCCGCTCGGTCTTCGTGGCCGAGATCGACTTCGCCGTCGACGGCGAACCGCTGGCACTGGCCGGTGCCTCCTTCATGGTCGCACCCGACCCGGACCTGCAACTTCCCCGCGCGCTCAGCCTCGATATGCCGGCCGGGCGCGACCGGCTCACCACTCCCCTGGCCGAACGCCTGGGCTGCGAACGCGTGCGCCCCGGCGTGGCCGTACTCCCGCGCACCGACGAGGTACTCAACGCCGCGGACAGCGTCAACGGCGGCCTCATCGCCGTCGCGGCCGAGGAAGCCGTGCTGTCCCTGGCTCCGGGCGACAGCCTCGGCTTCCTCGGTCTGCGCTATCTGCAACCGGCCAAGGTGGGTCCGGTGACGGCCACCGCGACGGTGCGCGGTGGCGTCGGGCGTGTCGATCTGCGCGACACCGGCAGCGACGACCGGCTCGCCACCATCGCCACCGCCCGCACCTTCGGTGCCGCGACCTAGCTCGGGCGCGTGATCAGGCCGCGCCGAACCACGTCGGCAGATGGGCGAGCAGATCGTCCTGATCGCCGCCGACCCATGCGACATGCCCGTCCGGCCGCAGCAGCACCGCGGGCACATCCAACTCCTCGCTGACATCGACGACGTGATCGACCCGATCGGCCCATCCCGCCACCGACAGCCGGCCGGTCTGATCCAGCAGCAGTCCGCGGCCCGCGTGCATCAGCTCATAGAGGCGCCCGTCTTTCAGCCGCACATCCCGCAGGCGCCGGCCCAGCAGTTCGTGTCCGGTACCGAAGTCGTAGCGGATCGCGGTGGCGGTGATCTTCTCGGTGAGCCGCCGGTTGACCTCGTCGATATCGATGAGCTCCGTGAGCAGCCGGCGCACCGCCCGCGGGCCCGGCTCGAGCGACATCAGCTCCATCTGGGCGCGTGTGTTGTCCAGCACGTCGGCGGCGACCGGGTGCCGCTCGGACTCATAGCTGTCCACCAGACCGGCCGGGGCCCACCCGGCGAGTTCGGCGGCCAGCTTCCATCCCAGATTGAACGCGTCCTGGATGCCCAGGTTGAGGCCCTGCCCGCCGACCGGCGGATGGATGTGCGCGGCATCTCCGGCCAGCAGGATCCGCCCGGATCGATACCGCTCGGCCAGCCGGGTCGCGTCGCCGAAACGCGACAGCCAGCGTGGTGAATGTACGCCGAAGTCGGTGCCGGCGGTGGCCACCAGCTGCCGCTTCACCTCTTCCATCGTCGGCGGCACCGTGCGGTCCTCGGACAGTCCCTCGGCCGGCACCACGAACCGGAACGTCCCGTTGCCCGACGGCCCGACCCCGAAGCGCCGCTGTGTCTTGCGGACCTCGGTCACCACCGCGGTCACGGTTTCCAGGGGCGCGTCCAGCTCGACCTCCCCCAGCAGCGTCTCCACCCGCGACGGTTCACCGGGAAAATCGATTCCCGCGAGCTTGCGCACGGTGCTGCGCCCGCCGTCGCAGCCGACGAGATACTGCGCACGCAGCCGGCTGCCGTCGGCCAGTTCGACTGTCACACCGTCCGCGTCCTGGATGGCGCCGACCACCTCACAGCCGCGCCGGATGTCGACGCCGAGTTCGGCCGCATGCTCGGCGAGCAGCCGATCGGTGACGGTCTGCGGAATGCCGAGCACATAGGCGTGCGCCGAGTCCAGCTCCGGCTGCGGTGCCGTGATACCTGCGAAGAACCCGCCGACCGGGTACTTCGTGCCCAGCGCGATAAACCGCTCCAGCAGCCCGCGCTGATCCATCACTTCGATACTGCGCGCGTGCAGGCCCAGCGCGCGGACCACCTTCGTCGGCTCGGTCTCCTTCTCCAGCACGACCGGGTTCAGGCCGTGCAACCGCAACTCGCACGCCAGCATCAGACCGGTGGGTCCGGCACCGGCAACGATCACGTCAATCATGAAACCCCATTCGACACGGTGAGGGCACAGCCCACGGAACAGCCGATTTCCGCAGGTCGTGGCGTTGGCCCGACGATTGTGCAGCACACCCCGGGCCTTGCCGCAAGGCCCCCCGTGCGCTATATATTGAAGTGGGAGGGAATGTCTTTCTGTTCTCCTGCTTCCGTTTCGCCCGGCGCTCACAGCGCGCGAGTCATGAACGCACTCGTCCCGGTGTCGAGATAGTCCCCGAAGGCGCCGCAGGCGACGAATCCGCACCGTGCGTACAGCGTCCGTGCGGGCCGAAACGCTTCGCCCACACCGGTTTCCAGGCTCACCCGCACCCAGCCGCGGGCGCGCGCCAGCGCGAGCAGATGCGTGACGATCGCGGTGCCGACACCGTGTCCGCGCGCCGCTTCGTCGGTGTGCATGGATTTCAGTTCCCCGTGCCCGCCACCGAGATCGCGCACCGCGCCCATACCCAGTAGCACCCCGTCGCGGCGAGCGGCGACCAGGGTGAGCGCTGGATCGGCCCACGCGTCCAGGTCGAGCGCGAACACGGCGTCGGCCGGGGTGTGCGCCCGCGCGAAGGCCAGATGGCGGGCGGCCAGCGCTCGCACATCGGCGCGGGCGGGATCATCGGCGGCAACTGTCACGGGCGGCACGGTCGATCATTCTTCCCGGCGCGGACGGGCGCGGCGAACGTCGTTGCCCGGTAACCTGTCTCGCGATGAGCGTCTCACCGGATCCCGTGATCGTCGATATCGCCGTGCCGGAGGCGGTTCGCACCGAATTACGGCGGGGAGTGCGCAGCGTACTCGTCGACACGGTCGCCCTGCGGATGGTGCGGGAGCGCTTCGACACCGAGCAGGCCGGGGCGCTGGGCCGCTATCTGGAGGCCTCGCAGTCGCCGAACACGGTGCGCGCCTACCGATCCGACTGGGTCGGGTGGTCGGCGTGGTGCGCGGCCGAGGCGCGGTGCGCACTGCCGGCGGACGCTCTCGATGTCGCGGTGTATCTGGCCGCGGCCGCGGATGCGCGAAAACCGTCGGGCGAGTGGGCATTCGGGCCGGCCACGCTGGAACGCAAGAGCGCCGCCATCGCCGCGGTCCATGCCGCCAACGGGCTACCCTCCCCCACCCGATCGGATGTGGTGCGGCTGACCTTGCGCGGCATCCGCCGCACGCGTCGCAGCGTTCCCAACCGGAAACGTCCCGTGCTGCTGCACACGCTGGCACAACTGCTGGACGGACTGCCGGCTCCGGGCTGGCCGACCGAGCCGGCCCGCCGACGCGACCGGCTGATGCTGCTCGTCGGATTCGCCGGGGCGCTGCGCCGCAGCGAACTCGCCGGACTCCGCGTCGGCGATGTGGCGGTCACCCTCGATCACCGCACCGGCGAACCCGTGCTGCTGGTGCGGCTGCCGGCGACCAAAACCGATCCGACCGGCGCCGGCGCCCAGTCGGTGGCCCTGCCGCGTGGGGCGCGACCCTCGACGTGCCCGGTGTGCGCCTTCGCCGAGTGGATCGACCTGCGCGACATCCACGCCGCGGGCGGCACCGACGATCTGCGGTCCTGGACCGAGCGCGCCTGCGCCACCGGCGATATCCACCGCTGCCACGGCTTCACCGGCGCCACCCGCGTGGATGCGCAGGCCCCGCTGTTCCCGCCGGTGTCGCGGCACGGCGGTATCGGCGCGCAGCCGATCTCGGGACGTGCGGTGGCCGAGCTGGTGAAACGCTACGCCGCACGGGCGGGACTGGATCCGGCCCTGTTCTCCGGACATTCACTGCGCGCCGGATTCGCCACCCAGGCCGCACTCGGCGGCGCCAGCGACCGCGAGATCATGCGCCAGGGCCGCTGGTCCAACCCGCGCACCGTGCACGGCTATATCCGCACCGCGAATCCCCTGGAGGACAACGCGGTAACCAAACTCGGGTTGTGAATCCGGACCTGGTTCGAAGTGCATCGAATGCACCTCTGGGAATTGCGGCGCCGAAGGCTGACCCACAGGTCTGTGGAATTCACCCTCCGGTGAGTAGTCGTGAAATTCGTGTCCGCCCCGAGTAATTCCAGCGTTCCCTCGACAAGGTACAACCTTGTATTCCATGCAACACCATGGAGTGAGCCGATCCGCCCGATGCGGCACACCTTTGTGCTGCGGCTGGCGGAGGGCACCCCGAATCTGTGGTCGTCGATGTGATCCCGGCCGACTCTTGATGCAACGACCTGCGATTTCCCGCCCTGCACGGATTCGCGTGTCTCGCCGTCCGTCGTGACCGGCCCTCCGGCCGAACGGTCCGCGACCGGAGTCGAGACGCGGTAGCCGTTGTGACATCTGTCTTGTTGTGCGAAAGGGCATTTCATGGCCTGCACGCCTCGCGTCGTGCGCAGCGTACGCCGTGACCTGGGATATGACGGAACGCATGCGTCGATTCGCCCCGAAGGTCGATCCGTTCGAATTTGCGCTTTGCGTGAAGAAGGGTTTTATGCCCCCTGCGACGGGCCCATACCGTCGGATTCATGGAGCGGAACTTTCAGTCAGCCGAAGAAATCGTGGCGGCAATGCGTGCGGGCGAGGTGACCTCGGTGGAACTGACCGAGGACGCGATCGCGCGTATCGAGCGCGAGGACAAGGCGATCAACGCGATCTGTGTGCCGACCTTCGACCGTGCGCGGGCGGCCGCGCAGCGTGCCGACCAGGCACGCGCCCGTGGTGAGGACCGCGCGCTGCTCGGTGTGCCGGTGACGGTCAAGGAGTCCTACGACATCGCCGGGCTGCCCACGACCTGGGGCATACCACAGCACGCGAACTACATACCGACCGAGGACGCGGTGCAGGTATCGCGGCTGGAGGCCGCCGGCGCGGTGATCCTCGGCAAGACGAACGTGCCCGAGATGCTGCGAGATATCCAGAGCTTCAACGAGATCTACGGCACCACCAACAATCCGTGGGACCACGACCGTACGTCGGGTGGATCGTCCGGCGGTTCGGCGGCGGCCTTGGCATGTGGATTCGGCGCGCTGTCCATCGGCTCGGACCTCGCCGGTTCGCTGCGCACCCCCGCGCATTTCTGCGGCATCTACGCGCACAAGCCGACCCTCGGGCTGGCCCCGACCCGCGGCATGGTCGCGCCGCCCGCACCGGCATTGCCGGTCGATCTCGACCTGGCTGTCACCGGTCCGATGGCGCGTACCGCTCGCGATCTCACGTTGCTGCTCGATGTGATGGCCGGACCGGACCCGCTGACCCACGGCGTCGCCTACGACCTCGCACTGCCGCCCGCGCGCCACGATCGGCTGGCCGACTTCCGCGTACTGGTCCTCGAGGAGCATCCGCTGATTCCGACCGGATCGGCGGTGCGGGCGGGCGTGAACCGGGTCGCTGAGGCGCTCGTCGACGAGGGCGCCCGGGTCGAACGGCACAGCCCGCTGCTGCCCGATCCGGCCGAAGCGGCGACGCTCTACATGCAGCTGATGCTGTCGAATGCCGCCGCGGGTCTTCCGCTCGAGGTGTATCGAGAGCTGCAGACCCGAGCCGCCGCGTTGAGCGCCGACGACCGGAGTCTCGATGCGGCGAGGCTGCGCGGCATGGTGCTCAGCCACCGAGACTGGGTGGGGGCCGACAACGGTCGCGAACTCCATCGCCACGGCTGGCGGCAGCTGTTCGCTGAATTCGATGCCGTGGTCTGCCCCATCACACCCACTCCCGCCTATCCGCACAACCACAACGGTGGGCTGGAGGACCGGCACATCGACATCGACGGCGTCGAGTACCCGTACTTCGACCAGCTCGTCTGGGCCGGTATGGCCACCATGCCCGGCCTGCCCGCCACCGCTGTACCCGCGGGCCGTTCCCCCGAGGGCCTGCCCGTGGGTGTCCAGCTCATCGGTCCGATGTTCGAGGACCGCACCCCGCTGCGGCTGGCCGAACTGCTCGAGGAGAAGATCGGCGGCTTCCGGGCACCGTAGCGCGCACCGATCGTCGGCGGCGGTCCCCCACCGCCGCCGGCTCACTTCGGATCCGGGACCCGACCCGATCTCCCCTCTCGATCCGCCCGTGTCAGTATGTCGGCGGCAAGGCCGCGCAGGTCGTCGAAGGCCCGGCGGAGACGCGCCTCCAGATTGTCCGTGGGGTCGTCGATCCAGGCTCGGACCGCGTGTTGATAGGCGGCCCAGCCGGTGCGAGCGGCCAAGTCGGCCGGGCCGGCGTCGATACCCCGTTGTCGTAGCGCCTCCGCCACGGCATCGGTGAGCCCCGCGTGTTTGGCCAGCTCGCGTTCGCGCAGTGCCGGTGTCACGGCGATGACCTTCCACCGTGGATCGGAGAACGGGCGGTTGCGTTCCAAGTTCCGAGCCGACTCCCGGAAGGCGCGCAGCAGAACCTCGAACGGGCTCAGTCCCTGGGGCGCTTCGACAACTGCCTGCATCAGGGTGGTGCGCAGGTCGGCTTCACCGTCGAAGAGGACTTCGCGTTTGTCGGGGAAGTGCCGGAAGAAGGTGCGCTCGTTGACCCCGGCCAGGGCGGCGATCTCCGCGGCGGTGGTCTGGTCGAATCCCCGTTCCCGGTACAGCCCGAGGGCCGCCTGTTGCAGGCGGCGACGCACCTCTGCTCCGCTTCGTGGCATTCGCCGAGCCTACCGCGATGCGTCAGTGACCGGCACAACGTGGTGCCAGTCACTGACACTTCCCGTAGAGTCAGTGACTGACACTACTTAGCGTCAGTCACTGGCGCAAAAGGGAGAGTTCCATGCATGTCTTCGTCACCGGCGGCACCGGTCAGACCGGACCCGCTGTCGTCGCCGAGCTCATCGCGGCCGGTCACACCGTGACCGGTCTGGCCCGCTCGGAGGCCGCAGCCGCCCGGCTAAAATCGTTGGGCGCGACACCGCATCGCGGCTCCCTGGACGACCTCGACAGCCTGCGCAGCGGCGCAGCGGCCGCCGACGGCGTCTTGCACATGGCCTACGGGGGCGACTACGCGGATCCGGATGACCTCATCCGCCGCGACTGCGCCGCGATCGAGGCGCTCGGGCAGCCGCTGGCCGGCACCGGCAAGCCCCTTGTCAGCACGTCGGGCACCTTGGTGACCAGGGCCGGGCAGGTCAGCACCGAGCAGGAGGCGCCGGACCCCGATTCGGTCGCCGCTTTCCGCATCGCGGGCGAGCAGAGCTGTCTGAGTCTCGCCGGATCGGGGGTGCGCGCCAGTGTGGTCCGACTGGCGCCGACCGTGCACGGACCCGGCGATTACGGGTTCGTTCCGGCGCTCATCGCGGCCGCGCGCAGGGCAGGCGTCTCGGCCTACATCGGCGACGGCGCCAATCGGTGGCCCGCGGTCCACCGTGCCGACGCCGCGGTCTTGTTCCGGTTGGCGCTGGAGAAGGCGCCCGCCGGCAGCGTGTTGCACGGCGTCGGCGAAAGCGCTGTCACGATCAGAAGTCTCGCGGAGCAGATCGCGCACGTGCTCGACATTCCCACCGCTTCGTTGACCCTCGAACAGGCCGCCGCGCATCTGGGGAACCCGTTCCTGGCTCGATTCTTCTCCCTCGACGTCCCGGTCTCCAGCGAACACACCCGAGCGTTGCTGGGGTGGGCACCCGAACACGCGACATTGCTCGACGACCTGCGGACCGGCGACTACTTCACCCCACAGGCCGCCCTCCGCGCCGAACAGGTGTGGCTGTCGCACGGCTGGCACGAGCGCAGCCACAGCTGACCTGCCTCCCTACGCGGATCGGCCGCCGGAAATTCGTGTGCGCGCAGCCGTTCGCCCGCACTATCGTTGCCTCTCCGGCGATCGTGCCGGTGAGCTTCGGGGAGCCTGCGACAGGGCGTACGGATGGGGGTGGGCAGGTGCGGAATCTGCTGTTGGAGGGAGTGGTCGGGTCGCAGGCGTACGGCTTGGCGACCGCGGGCAGCGATACCGACTATGCCGGGATCTACGCGGAACCGACGAACGCGCTGCTGGGTTTGCATCCGCCGGCGCGAACCAGCCGCACCGGCCGCGACGGCGACGACGCCGTCTACCACGAGATCGGCAAGGCGATGACGCTGATGCTGTCGTGCAATCCGACCGCCTACGAACTGCTGTGGCTCGACACCTACACGGTCGCCACGGATTTCGGACGTGAACTCGTCTCGCTGCGTGGGTGTTTCGCGTCGGCGAGCCGGGTCCGTCGTGCGTATGTCGGGTATGCGGCCGCGCAGCTGCGCGATCTGGAGCAGCGCCCGCATCCGTCGCCGGAGCGGCGCGCCAAGCAGGCTCGGCACACGTTGCGGCTGCTGTGGCAGGGACATCAGCTGTATACCACCGGTTTCCTGCCGATCCGGGTGCCGAATCCGCAGCGCTATCTGGATTTCGGGCAGCGCGCCGCGGTCGACGGGGCGACTCGGGTGCGGGCGGTGCTCGGCGAGTACGAGGCGGCTTTCGCGGAGGCGACCTCGGCGCTTCCGCAGGAGCCCGACGAGGAACCGATCGAGTCGTTGCTGCAACGCATCCGGCGCGCCCATCTGGAAGAGGAGACACTGTGAGCGAGGTGTGGTTTCTCGCCGACCCGCACGTGGGCCATCGTCTCGTGTCGGGCCTGCGCGGATTCGATACGCCCGAGGAGCACGATGCCGAGCTGGCGCAGCGGTGGGACAGCCGGGTCGGCGCCGGGGATCAGATCTGGGTGCTCGGTGACATCTCGGTCGGCGGGACACGGGCGCAGATGGCCGCGCTGGAGTGGATGTCGCGGCGGCCCGGGGAAAAACATCTGGTGGCGGGCAATCACGACGGCTGCCATCCGATGCGCAGCCGGGCCCATCGGTGGCAGCGGATCTATCTGGAGGTGTTCGCCTCGGTGCAGCAGTCCGCGGTCCGCAGGATCGACGGTCAGCGAGTGCTGTTGTCGCACTTTCCGTTTCACGGCGTCGCCGACGGTGACCACACCGCCGAGAGTCGATTCGAGGAGTGGCGGCTGCCCGCGACCGGCGACAATGCCGGGCGCTGGCTGTTGCACGGTCACACCCACAGTTCGGTGCGGGTCCGCGGCCGCATGATCCACGTGGGTCTCGACGCGCACGATCTGGCGCCGGTGCCGGTGGACTGGGTGCGCGAGGTCATCGCGGGAACGAGCTGAGGAACCTGCCGCGGAAAGCGGTGGCCGGTCTCGGCTTCCGCTCGTTATGGTCGTCGCATGGTGGCGCCCGATCATCTGCTCGAATTCGCCGGACTGGCGTTGGTGCTCGTCGTCGTTCCCGGGCCGAGCGTCCTGTTCGCGATCACCCGGGCGATCACGATCGGGCGGCGGGAGGCGCTGTTCACCGTGGCTGGTAACGCGGTCGGGGTCTACCTGCAGGTCGCCGCGGTGGCCTTCGGGCTCGGGACAATCGTTGCGGCGTCGGCCACCGCCTTCACCGCGGTCAAACTTCTGGGTGCGTCCTACCTGATCTATCTGGGCGTTCAGGCGATCCGCCATCGTGCCGGTCTGGCCGAGGCTTTCACCACGGAGGCGCCCGCGATCCGGCGCGGCACTGTGTCCATGCTGCGTGACGGCCTCGTCGTCGGTTTTGCCAACCCGAAGTCCGTGGTCTTCCTCGCCGCGCTGCTACCGCAATTCGTCGACCCGGACGGGTGGGTGCCGGGGCAGATGCTGGTGCTCGGCCTGTGTATCCCGTTGTTCGGGTTGATCTTCGACTCCACCTGGGCACTGACCGCCGGCGCGGCACGCGCCTGGTTCGCGCGTTCGCCACGGCGACTCGCCGCCGTCGGCGGAGCCGGCGGGCTCGTGATGATCGGACTCGGTACCAGCTTGGCGTTGACCGGCCGGAAGGACTGACCGGATCATCGGCACACCACCGGGTTGACAACCGGAGTGAATGTTCCTGTCCAGCAGCCGGTTACAAGCTGTCGTGGTCTGCCACGATCTGCGGTGGACTGAGCACCGTCAGGTTCGGCACCGCGCCGTGATAGGCCTCGATCTGCACGAGCGCCAGTTGTCCCGTACTGCCCTGGCTCAGCGTGGAGGAGGGGCGGTCGGCGGTGAGCACGTTCGGGTTGCCGTGCCGGCAGAACGACGGATCTTCCGGATCCGGGTCGTACCAGGCCCCGGTGGACAACTGCGCGATGCCCGGTGCGACCGCGTCGTCGACGACGAGCCCGGCGAGGCAGGAGCCGCGGTCGTTGTACAGGCGCACGATGTCGCCGTCGGCCACTCCCCGCGCCCGCGCTTCCGACGGGTGCAGCCGCACCGGTTCGCGGTCGCGGATCTTCACCGACCGGCTGTGCGCGCCGACGTCGAGCTGGCTGTGCAGTTTGGTACGCGGCTGGTTGGCGACGAGCTGCAGCGGAAACCGTTGTGCCGCAGCGCCACCCAGCCATTCGTCGGGCTCGATCCAAACCGGGTGCCCGGGGCAGTCGAGGTAGCCGTAGCCGGCGATGGTCTCGGAGAAGATCTCTACGCGACCGGAGGGTGTCGGCAGCGGATGCGCGCCGGGGTCGGCACGAAAGTCCGCGAACACCACCTGCGGCGGGTCGGCGACGGGCAGTTCGATACCGGAACCGGACCAGAACCGGTCGAAGTCCGGGAAGTCCCGTCCCCGTTCGCCCAGGTCGGACAACCATTGCCCGTACAGGTGCCGCAGCCAGTCGCCCGTGGTGCGTCCCTCGGTGAATTCCTTACCGGTGCCGAGTCTTTCGGACAATTCGGCGAGGATGTCGTAGTCGTCGCGAGCCTGTCCGTGCGGGCGGGTGAGGGCGGGCATGGGGAACAGGATGCCGTCGTTGTCGCCGGTGCCGTAGTCGTCGCGTTCGATGGTCATGGTGGCCGGCAGCACGATATCGGCGTGGCGGGCGGTGGCGGTCCAGAACGAGTCGTGGACGACGATGGTCTCGGGCCGGTCGAACGCGCGGCGCAGACGGGCCAAGTCCTGATGGTGGTGGAAGGGGTTGCCGCCTGCCCAATACACCAGCCGGATATCGGGATAGCGCAGCTCGCGCCCGTCGTATCGGAACGCTGCGCCGGGCGCGAGCAGCATATCCGCGATGCGCGCGACGGGAATGAAGCGGTCGATGGGGTTGGCGCCCTGCGGAAGTCGCGGCAGCGGCAGCGTGCGGCTGGGTTCGCCGATGCTCGCCGAAGAGCCGTAGCCGTGGCCGAAACCGCCTCCGGGCAATCCGATCTGGCCCAGCATGGCGGCCAGCACCACACCCAGCCAGGTCGGCTGCTCCCCGTACTGCGCTCGCTGCAGCGACCAGCTCACCGTCACAAGGGTGCGCGCCGCGGCCATCTCGTGTGCCAGCGTACGGATGCGTTCGGCCGGCACCCCGGTGATCGCGGCGGCCCACGCGGGATCCTTCACGACGCCGTCGGCCGTGCCGCGCAGATATCGCGCGAACTGTTCGTAGCCGACGGTGTGGGAATTCAGGAAGGCGGTGTCGGTCAGGCCATCGGCGTCGAGAACCTGGGCCAGCGCGAGCATCAGGGCGGCGTCGGTGCCCGGTCGCGGGGTGATCCACTCCGCCTCCGCGATATCGGCGGTGTCGTCGCGCAGCGGGGCGACGGTGACGAACCGGCAGCCGCGCCGCCGGGCCCGCTCGATCCAGTCCCTGTTGTGGTGACGGGAGACACCGCCCGGATTGACCGCGGCGTTCTTCGGCGAGATACCACCGAAGGCGACCACCAGTTCGGTGTGGTCGGCGATCACCGATTTGGCGGTGAAGCGTCCCAGCAGCGCGAACAGGTCCCCCACCACGTAGGGCAGCAATACCGTGGAGGTCCCCAGGCTGTAGCTGTTGACGTGGCGCACGTAGCCACCGAGGCAGTTCAGGAACCGGTGCAGCTGGCTCTGGGCGTGGTGGAAACGTCCCGCGCTGGCCCAGCCGTAGGAGCCGCCGTAGACGCCTTCGGGGCCGAATTCGGTGTAGACGCGGCGCAATTCGCCGCTGAGCAGATCGAGGGCCCGGTCCCAGCTCACCGGGACGTAGGCATCGCCGCCGCGTCCGGATGCGCCCGGCCCGTGTTCGAGCCATGATTTCCGGACGTAGGGCCGATCGATGCGGGTCGGATGATGTTGCGCCGAAGCCACATTGCCGATCAGCGGGGTGGGCTCCGGGTCGCCGGGCCAGGGCCGTACCGCGGTCAGCCGCTCACCGTCGCTGACGGCGTCGAACGCTCCCCAATGCGTCATATGCGTGACCATGGCCGCCACCCTAGCCGCGCGCACCGACAGTGTTCGACCGAATTCCGCAACATCTGGACACTCGCCCAATTGCGGGTGAGAATGACTGCGCCGCGTCCGGCCCTGCGGAAGCGGTGACCGGGGTTACCGTTGCCGGACCGTACCCCGCCGGATACCGAGGAGTTCGATGCGCAATCTCAGCCGTCGCCAGGCTTTCGGTCTGCTCGCCGCCGGGACCGCCGCCGCCGTGGCCGGTCCCGCCGCCTTCGCCCAGGCCCGCCCGGCCGCACCGGCCACCGTGCCGAATCTGGGCGCCGACTTCCTGTGGGGTGTGGCCAGCGCCGGATTTCAATGCGAAGGCCATGCGCCCGACAGCAACTGGCTGCGGTACGTGGCCACGCATCCCGACTACGACCGCTACCACGATGCGGTCGATTTCTTCACCGGCTATCGCTCCGATATCGGCCTGGCCGCCGGGCTCGGCGTCGGCGTGTACCGCATCAGCGTCGAATGGGCACGGGTGCAGCCGCGGCCGGGCGAATGGGACGAGGCCGGATTCGCCTTCTACGACAGCGTTCTCGACACGATGGCCGCGCACGGCATCCGCCCGATGCTGACGCTGGATCATTGGGTGTATCCCGGTTGGGCCGCCGACCGCGGCGGCTGGGCGCATCCGGCGATGCTCGACGACTGGCTGGCCAACGCGCGGACGGTGGTGCAGCGCTACGCCTCTCGCGATCCGCTGTGGGTCACGTTCAACGAACCGGCGTTCTACATCGTCAACGAAACCCGTAACGGCGGGCTGTCGCCGGCGGACGTCCCGGCGATGCAGCAGCGACTGATCCAGGCGCACAACACCATCTACGACGACATCCATCGGGCGCAGCCGGGCGCCATGGTGACCAGCAATCTCGCCTACATCGTCGGCACGGCGGAACCGGTGGTCAACGGCCCGATGATCGACGCTATCGCCGCGAAACTCGACTATGTCGGCATCGATTACTACTACGGCCACACCCCGCAGGACCTGGCCCGGCTGTCGCCGGAGGACCTCGACCGATTGTGGAAGATGCCGCTGCAGCCCGAGGGCGTCTACTATGCGCTGGAATACTATTCGCGCCGATTCCCCGGTAAGCCGCTGTATGTGGTGGAGAACGGCATGCCGACCGAGAACGGTGCGCCCCGCCCCGACGGCTACACCCGCGGCGACGATCTGCGCGACACCGTGTACTGGCTGCAGCGTGCCAAGGCCGACGGCATCGACGTGATCGGCTACAACTACTGGTCGATCACCGACAACTACGAATGGGGCAGCTACACACCACGCTTCGGTTTGTACACCGTCGACGTGCTGAGCGACCCCGCCCTGACACGGCGCCCCACCGACGCCGTGGACGCCTATCGCGCGATCACGCGGGCCGGAGGTGTTGCCACGGACTACCGTCCCACGCGCGGCCCGGTGGCGTGTTCGCTGGTCGATATCCCCGGCAGCTGCGCCGATCCGGTGACCGTGCCGCACTGATCTCCCCCACCGGGTATACGGGCACCGGGCGCTGGGCTAGTTTCGGAGGGGCAAATGTTGCGGTCCGGTCACGGACCGACGAACCACCCTGATGGAGGACAGCTCGTGCGCATCCTGTTGGTCGCCAGCGCATTCAACAGTCTCACCCAGCGAGTGCATGCCGAATTGCGGGAACGCGATCACGAGGTCGGAGTCGAGCTGGCTCTCGGCGACGACCTGCTCCGCGCCCGGGTCGCACGCTTCCGGCCGGATCTGATTCTGGCGCCGATGCTCACCACGGCGATTCCCGAGGATGTGTGGACCGAACATCCGGTGTTCATCGTGCATCCGGGGCCGATGGGTGATCGGGGGCCGTCCTCGCTGGACTGGGCCATCACCGAGGGCGCGACCCGATGGGGTGTGACGGTGCTGCAGGCGGTGGCGGAGATGGACGCCGGTCCGATCTGGGCGTCGGTGGGATTCGATGTGGCGCCGTGCGGTAAGAGCGAGTTGTATCGCAACGAGGTGTCCGACGCGGCGGTCGAGGCGGTGCTGACCGCGGTGCGCCGCTTCGCATCCGGCGACTACGTGCCCGAACCGCTGGACCACGACCGCCCCGATGTCACGGGCCGGCTGCGGCCGTTCCTCACTCAGCAGGTGCGCCGCATCGATTGGGCCACAGCCGATACCGCGACCGTGATCCGCACGCTGCGCGCGGCCGATTCCCAGCCGGGTGTGCTGGACGAACTGTTCGGCCGCGAATACTTCGTCCACGGCGGTCATCACGAGGACCGGCTGCGGGGTGAGCCGGGTGCGGTGATCGCCACCCGCGACGGCGCGATCTGCCGGGCCACCGTCGACGGTGCGGTGTGGTTGCCGCAGCTGCGTCCGCGTCGCGTGCCGGGCGGACCTGTGACGTTCAAGATGCCGGCCACCGACGCACTGGGCGCCGATCTGCCCGCCGGAGTCCCCGAGGTACCGGTCTCCGCCGCGGAGGCGGCGGTGCGCGACACCTGGTCGGAGCTGCGCTACCACGAGGACGCGGGCGTCGGATATCTCGAATTCGCCTATCCCGGTGGCGCGATGGACACCCGGCAGTGCCGGCGGCTGCTGGCCGCCTATCGCGAGGCCTGCGATCGGCCGATGGATGTGCTGGTGCTGGGGCCGCGGCGCGACTTCTTCTCCAACGGTATCCATCTCAACGTGATCGAGGCGGCCGCCGATCCGGCCGAGGAGTCGTGGCGCAACATCAACGCGATCGACGATGTGGTGGAGGCGATCCTCACCACCACCGACAAACTGGTGATCGCGGCGCTGGCGGGCAATGCCGCCGCCGGTGGGGTGATGCTGGCCCTGGCCGCCGATCACGTGTGGTGCCGGGAATCGGTGGTGCTCAATCCGCACTACCGGCTGATGGGCCTGCACGGTTCGGAGTATTGGACCTACACGCTGCCGCAGCGGGTGGGCCCGGAGGTCGCGGCGCAGCTGACCAGCCGCACCCTGCCGGTCGGGGCGCGGGCCGCGGCGCGAGTGGGGTTGGTGGACAAGGTGTTCGAGGGCTCCACCGAGCGGTTCCGGGCACAGGTTCGCCGCGAGGCCGAAATTCTCGCGGCCGCACCGGAGTTGCAGAATCTACTGCTGGCGAAGAAACAGCGCCGCGCGGCCGACGAGGCGGTGCGGCCGCTGGCGCGGTATCGGGCCGAAGAGCTCGCGCATATGCATCGCAACTTCTTCGGCGACGGCGAGTCCTATCACCGGTTGCGGCGCGAGTTCGTCGCCAACACCAAGCCGCCCGCGACTCCCCCGTATCTGCTGGGCTGAGGTCTCGGCCGTCCGGTCGTGGCGTGCGCTGCCGCGACCGGACGGGGTTCCGCCGGAACAGGTTCAGGCGGAACGGGATTCGACGACCGGGCGAGCGGCCGCCGAACGAGTGCCGAAGCGCAGGATGCCGTCTTCGAGATCGGCTTTGCGCAGCAGCGCGCGGTCGCGGTAGTAGTTGTTGATGACCTTCCACGGACCGCGGCGGCCCTGACGCGGCATCACCGCGTCGCCGCGGGCGATGTAGCCGGAGGTCAGCGCGCCGCCCATCATCGACTCGGGCGCCCGGTCGGCGTCCTCGGCTTCGGCGACGAAGCTCGAATACCCCTTGGCCTTCATGTGATTGAGCAGCCGGCAGAAGTATTCGGCGGCCAGATCGGCCTTCAACGTCCAGGAGGCGTTGGTGTAGCCGATGATCATCATGGCGTTGGGCAGCCCGCTCATCAGCGCGCCCTTGTAGGCGACCAGATCGCGGGTCGCGATCGGGGTGCCGTCGACATCGATCGCCGCGCCGCCGAGCATCTGGATGTTGAGCCCGGTCGCGCTGATGATGATGTCGGCGGGCAGTTCCTCGCCGGATTCCAGGCGGATGCCGGTTTCGGTGAAGGTCGCGATGCGGTCGGTGACGATGGAGGCCCGCCCGCTGCGCAGCACCTTGAACAGGTCGCCGTTGGGCACGATGCACAGCCGCTGATCCCACGGGTTGTAGCTGGGGCTGAAGTGACGCATGTCCACGTTGGGTCCGACGGCGACCCGCACGGCCTGCAGCAGCAGTTTCCGCGACAGGGCGGGGTTGCTGCGGGAGAGGGCGAAGCTGGCGCGCTGCAGGGCGATATTGCGGGCTCGGCCGGTCTTGTAGGCCAGCGCGGCGGGCAGTTTGGCCTTCTTCATGCCGACCGCGACGGGGTCCTCCGCGGGCAGTGGCGCGATGTAGGTAGGCGAGCGCTGCAGCATGGTCACGTGCGCGGCGTCCTCGCTCATGGCCGGGACCAGTGTGATCGCGGTGGCGCCGCTGCCGATGACGACGACGCGTTTGCCGCGGTAGTCCAGATCCTCGGGCCAGTGCTGGGGGTGCACGATCTGCCCGCCGAAGTTCTCCTCACCGGGGAACTGCGGACGGAAACCCTTGTCGTAGTCGTAGTAACCGGTGCAGCCGACCAGGAAGTTGCTGGTGTAGGTCTCGGTGTCGCCGGTCTGTGCGTCGACGGCCTCGGTGGTCCACAGTTGCTCGGCGCTCGACCAGCTCGACTTCACGACCTTGCGGCCGAAGCGGATGTGGCGGGTGACGCCGTATTCCTCGGCGGTGTCGGCGATGTACTGGCGGATGTGCGGTCCGTCGGCGAGCACCTTGGTGCCGATCCAGGGGCGGAAGCCGTAGCCGAAGGTCAGCATGTCGGAGTCCGAGCGGATGCCCGGGTAGCGGAACAGGTCCCAGGTGCCGCCGATCGCGCTGCGCCGTTCGAGGATCGCGTAGCTGCGTCCGGTGTTCTCCCGGCTGAGATGGCAGGCCATCCCGATCCCGGACAGGCCCGCACCGATGATCAACACGTCGACATGCCGCGTCATTGAGGTATCCGTTTCGTCCGAATGTCAGCCCGGACCTCGCCGTCCGGATACCCGAAGGTTACGTGTTATTTCTGGTTACGTCTAGTCGCAGCAGAGTCGGCGGCGCGGTCAGTGCATGGCCGCGCCGAGGATCTCCCCCGCTCCCGCGGTGGCCAGCCCGATCGCGACGACACCGACGGCCACCCGCGACACCGTGGCTCGCGCGACCCCGCGCCGGTTCGCCAGATGGATCCAGCAACCAACCGCGATCGCCGTTGCCAGCAAATGCAACCAGATGAGATTTCGCAGCAGCGCCGTCGTCACCCCCGCGCCCGGTGGAGCCTGCGGCCCCACATTGTCCAGCTGAGCTGTGAATACGTCGTGAACAGCGTTGACAGTCATCTCGGGCACGCCCTTCCCTAGCCCGTCCGGTCGGGCGCACCGCTGCGGACGCACCCATCCGTGACCCTCAACGGTACCCCTGCGGCAAATTTCTGGCATCTTGGTTTCTCGCACCCCTGAGAGCGGTGGGAGGGCTACGCTGACCGAGGCGCACCCACCGCCCGCGCGGCGGGACGGGCGGCCGATGACGGCGAGGTCATCGGCGCTCGCGGGTGCTGCCGAGTTTCGTGTCCGGGGAAATGAGGGACCGACAGGGAGGAATCGACGACCGTGCGCACGCTCGATACCGGTTTCAACACCCGCAACGGCGGCTTCCGCGAGGTAGTCGTCACCGCGCTGGAAATCACCACCTCCATCGGCGCGGATACCGAAAGTACGTGGCAGGCGCTGCTTTCCGGCGCCAGCGGGATCAAGGTCCTCACCGATGAGGAAATCCTGCGCCAGGATCTACCGAATGCCATCGGCGGCAAACTGATCCACGATCCCACCACCGATCTGGACCGGGTACGCAAGCGCCGCATGTGCTACGTCCAGCAGATGTCGTACGCGATGGGTAACCGGCTGTGGGAGACCGCGGGTGCGCCCGAGGTCGACAAGGACCGCCTCGGCGTGTGCATCGGCACCGGCCTGGGCGGCGCCGACGTCATCGTCGACGCCAACGACACGATGCGCGAACACGGCTACCGCAAGGTGTCGCCGTTCGCGGTGCCGATGAGTATGCCCAACGGCGTCTCGGGCGTGGTCGGCCTGGAGATCGGTGCGCGCGCGAGCCTGGTGACGCCGGTGTCGGCGTGCGCCTCGGGCAACGAGGCGCTGGTGCACGCGTGGCGCTCGATCGTGCTGGGCGAGGCCGACATCGTCGTCGCCGGCGGGGTCGAGGGCTACATCAATCCGATGGCGATCGCGGGATTCACCATGGCGCGCGCGCTCAGTTCCCGCGTCGACGAACCCGAACGGGCGTCGCGGCCGTTCGACCGCGATCGCGACGGTTTCGTCTTCGGCGAGGCGGCCGCGCTGCTGCTGGTCGAATCGGAGGAGCATGCGCTGGCACGCGGGGCGAGACCGCTGGCCCGGCTGCTCGGCGCCGGATTGACCGCGGACGGCTATCACATGGTCGCCCCCGATCCGGAGGGCCTGGGGTGTGCCCGGGCGATGCGCCGGGCCATCGAGACCGCGGGCGTGGCCGCCGCCGATGTCGATCACGTCAACGCCCACGCCACGGGCACCTCGATCGGCGATCTGGCCGAGGCCAAGGGCATCGCCGCCGCCATCGGCACCCACCCGGCGGTGTACGCGCCGAAGTCGGCGCTCGGGCATTCGGTGGGCGCGGTGGGCGCGCTGGAGGCCGCGATCTCGGTGCTGACACTGCGTGATCAGGTCATTCCGCCCACGCTCAACCTCGACAACCAGGATCCCGAGATCGACCTCGACATCGTGCGCGACAAACCGCGGCACACCGATGTGGAGTTCGCGATGAACAACTCGTTCGGATTCGGCGGCCACAACGCGGCGGTGCTGTTCGGCCGGTACTGACCGCGACGGATTGCGGCGTCCGATTCGCCCGATCGCACCGAACTCACAGCAAGTTCCAAGGGTTCGGACAGGGTGGTCACCGGATCGGCTGAGACGCTCCCGCGGTGACAGTGACGACTGCCGACACCGCCGTGCCCGTATCGCCCGAATCGGCTCGTCCGCCGGATCCGGATCTGCCGCCGCCACGGCGCCGGGACCGGATCGTGCTCGCGCTGCTGCTGGTCGCCACCGCGGCCGCGTATCTGTGGAACATCACCGTCAACGGGATGGGCAACGGGTTCTACGCGGCGGCGGCCTGGTCGGGGTCGCGCGACTGGAAGGCGCTGCTGTTCGGTTCGCTGGACCCGGCCAACTTCATCACCGTCGACAAGCCGCCGGTCTCGCAATGGGTGATGGGGTTGTCCGGGCAGCTGTTCGGCTTCTCCAGCGCCTCGATGCTGATTCCGCAGGCGTTGATGGCGGTGGCGGCGGTCGCGCTGATGTACGGCGCGATCGCCCGCGCCACCGGCAGCCGCGGCGCGGGCCTGCTGGCGGGTCTGCTGCTGGCCCTGACACCGGTGGTGGCGTTGATGTTCCGGTTCAACAATCCGGACGCGGTGATGGTGCTGCTGATGACCGCGGCCGCCTACTGCACCGTGCGCGCGTTGCGGCACGCGAACCCGCGCTGGCTCGTATCGGCCGGTGTCGCATTGGGTTTCGCGTTCCTGGCGAAAATGCTCGAGGGGCTGATGGTGCTGCCCGCGCTGGGTGCGGCGTATCTGGTGGTGGCGCCGGCGGGATTCGGCAAACGGATCGTGCATCTGCTGGCCGCGGCGGTGGCGCTGGTGGTCTCGTCGGGGTGGTATGTGCTGCTGACGATTCTGTGGCCCGCCGATTCCCGGCCCTATCTGGCGGGTTCCAAGGACGACACGTTCATGGATCTGGTGCTGGGTTACAACGGTTTCGCCCGCTACCTCGGACACAACCACGCCGGGCGCAAACCCTTCGAACTGCCCCCGGGCTACGAGTTGCCGCATCTGGGTGGCGGGAGCGGCGGGTTCGGGTCGGGTCCGGACCGGTTGTTCACCGGCGAGATCGGATTCGAGATCTCGTGGCTGCTGCCCGCGGCCGTGCTCGGTTTCGTCGTCGTGCTCGTCACGCGGTGGAACACGCCGCGGACCGATATCGTGCGCGGGGCGGCACTGGTTTTCGGGCTGTGGCTGTTGATCGACGGGGTGGCGTTCTCGGCGATGAAGGGCGGCATGCACGCCTACTACACCCTGGCCATCGCGCCCGCGGTGGTCGGCAGTTTCGTCCTGGGACTGGCCGAGGTGTGGCGGTGCCGGGACCGGGCGTGGGGCCGGGCCGGGGCGGCGGGACTCGTTGCGGCCGGCGGTGTCTGGGGTTTCGTGCTGCTCGACCGGAATCCGGACTGGCAGCCGTGGCTGCGGTGGTCGATCCTCACGGTGACCGTCGCGGCGGCCGCCGCCCTGCTGGTGACAGTGCTACCGGCGGTGTCGCGCCGGGCGCCCGCCCGCGCGGTGGCGGTGGCCGTGGGCGCCGGTGTGCTCGCCGCGACGGCCGGGTCGAGCGCCTACGCGGTGGCGACGCTGCCGCAGTCGCATACCGGCGGCAGCCCGGTCGTCGGGCCGGCACGTCCGCAGCTACCGCAGGCGCTGAATCCGTTCCGCAGCCAGATCGGCATGCTGATGGGCGGCACCGACACCGATCCGCACCTGGTGGAGATGTTGCGGGCGACGCATACGACGTGGTCTGCGGCCATCGACCGCTCGGGACCGGCGGCCGGGCTCGAACTGGCCAGCCGCACACCGGTGATCGCCATCGGTGGATTCACCTCCGAGGATCCGGTCCCCACCGTGGCGGGATTCCAGGACCTGGTCCGCGACCACCGGATCACCTACTATCTGGCGCCCGAGATGAAGCTGCCGGACTCGTGGCGAACCCGCGACCAGCACCGAACCCCCGGCGCCACGCCCACCCCGGCGACCGCGCACAACCCGTCGGCCGCACCAGCGGAGCCGGAATTGTGGCATCCGGTCGGCAACACCGATATCTATGCCTGGGTGGCCGCGCATTACACGCCGCAGCACCTCGGTGGCCTCGAGGTTTTCGACCTCACCGCACCACCGCACTGATCACGATGTGAGGGGCCGATCGCCCGCTCGACACGCCCTTGCGCACACCGGAATTCAGCAATCTCACAGCTACGATTGCTGGATGCGAGAGCCGAACCGCCGCCAGGTGCTGGCCACCGGCCTGGCAGCAGCAGCCGCACTGCTGCTGCCGGGCCGCGCGGGCGCCGACCCCGTCCGCCGGGCGGCGTCGGCCCTCGCTCCCCTGGGCCCCGACTTCGTGTGGGGGGTGGCCACATCCGGGTTCCAGACCGAAGGCCAGGCCCCCGACAGCAACTGGACCCGCTACATCGCGACCGGCGCGGCCGAACCGTATCGGGATTCGGTGCGCTTCCTCGACACCTACGCCGACGATATCGAGCGCGCCGCGCAGTTGGGCGCGAAGAGCTTCCGGATGAGTATCGAATGGGCCCGGGTACAGCCGCATCCCGACGAATGGGACGACCAGGCGTTCGCCGGCTACGACCGGATCGTCGACGCCGTCTACGCCGCGGGCATGACCCCGATGCTGACCCTGGATCACTGGGTGTATCCGGGCTGGGCGGCCGACCGCGGCGGCTGGCGCAACCAGGGCATGGTCGACGACTGGCTGGCTAACGCGCGGAAAGTGGTGCAGCGCTATGGTTCTCGCGATCCGATCTGGGTCACCGTCAACGAACCGGCCGCCTATCTCGGCACCGAGATCCGCATCGGCGCCCTCTCCCACGAGGAGTGGCCGGCGGCGATGGACCGGCTCGCGCAGGCCCACAACCGGATCTACGACGATATTCACGCCGCCTATCCGAAGGCGATGGTCACCAGCAACATCGGCTATGTTCCCGGCGTCGACACCGAGGTGAATCAGCCGTATATCGACCAGGTGCGCGACAAACTCGACTTCGTCGGCGTCGACTACTACTTCGGCCCCACCCCGGCCGCGGACGGTTCGCCGGCGACTTCGGCCGGTGCGCCCGCCATGTGGGAGTTGCCGCTGCAGACCGAGGGCGTCTACTACGCATTGCGCCGCTATGCCCGCCAGTTCCCCGGCAAGCCGCTGTATGTGGTGGAGAACGGGATGCCGACAGAGGACGGCAAACCCCGCCCGGACGGCTACACCCGCGCCGATCAACTGC
This sequence comes from Nocardia sp. MDA0666, assembly GCF_003023875.1. Taxonomy (NCBI): domain Bacteria; kingdom Bacillati; phylum Actinomycetota; class Actinomycetes; order Mycobacteriales; family Nocardiaceae; genus Nocardia; species Nocardia sp. MDA0666. The sequence continues at coordinate 4,077 of NZ_PYHT01000011.1, read as the reverse complement.
GCGACACCGTGTACTGGATCCAGCGTGCCAAGGCCGACGGTATCGATGTGCGTGGCTACAACTATTGGAGCCTCACCGACAACTACGAATGGGGCAGCTACACCCCGCGTTTCGGCCTCTACACCGTCGATGTCACCTCGGATCCGGATCTGGTGCGCCGGCCCACCGACGCGGTCGAGGCGTTCGCGGCGCTCGTCCGCGCGGGCGGGGTGCCCGCCGATTACCGGCCCACCCGCGCCCCTGTCGGGTGTTCTCAGGTCGATCCGCCGGCCAGTTGCGACGAGCCGGTGATGCTGCCCGGCGCGGATCCGGCTGCCACGCCGTCACCGTAATCGCCTGCCGCCGGGTCCGGCAGTCCGTAGGGGACGGTCGAACCCGGCGGTGGCCACTCAGGCGGGAAGTTGCAGCCCGGCCGCGAGGACCGGCCACGACTGGATCAGCGCGTCGTGCCAGTAGCCCCAGGAATGGGTTCCGGTCGGCGTGAAGTCGTAGGTCGCCGGAATGCCGAGACCGTCGAGCTTGGCCTGCAGGTTGTGGCTGCAGTAGTTGACCGCGGCTTCGATCACGCCGCCGATGATCACTTGATTGGCCAGTCCACCCGGTCCGGGCAGCGTGTAGGGCCCGTTGAGGGTGTCCCACTGTCCGGGCAGCCCGGATCCGCTGGAGATGAACAGGTTCAGCCCGCGCAGCTGATCGGCGTGCACGTAGGGATCGTTGGCCGCCCACATCGGATCGTTCTGCGGCCCGTACATGTTCACGGTGTTGCCACCGCCCCACACGTTGACCGCGAGATTGACCGCGGTGTAGCCGACAGGGTCGCTGATCTGGGCGCACCCGCTGTAGGCGGCCACCGACTTGTACAACCCGGGTTTGGCGATCGGCAACTGCAGCACCGAGGTGCCGGAGGTGGACAGCCCGGCGATGGCGTTGAGGCCGTTGGTGCCCATGGCGCCGTCGATGATGGGCGGCAGTTCCTCGGTGAAGAACGTCTTCCACTTGTTGACGCCCAGCTTCGGATCCGGCGCGCGCCAGTCGGTGTAGTAGCTCCAGGCGCCGCCGACGGGCTGGACGACGTTGACGTCCTTGTCGGCGAGGAACTTCAGCGCGTCGGGCGCCTTGTTGTCCCAGGTGGCGCTGTCCTCACCGCCGCCAGCGCCGTTGAGCAGGTACAGCACGGGACGCGGTGTGGAGGCGTCGGCGGGTCGCTGCACGTTGATCGTGATCGGTTTGTCCATGGCCGCGGAGTACACCTGCAGGGTGACGTTGCGGCCGTCGACGACGGAGAAGCCGACGATCTTCGATCCGTCGGCGGACACCGGATGTGCCAGCGGCGCACCGGAATCGACGACCGGATCGCCTGCGGCGGCGGCCGGTCCTGCCGCCATGCTCGCCGATACCGCGGCCAGAACTGCCGCGGCCGCCACCGTCGCGACCCGGGTGCGCCGCCGCACCCGGTATCGCCCCGCAAATCTGCCCGCCCGATTACTGCTCGCCACGTGCACCTCCGAATCCCGTTCGGTCTTGCGCGGTTGCCTGCCTGGGCAGACTAATTCAGCGGCAACCGTTTGGCGATCGGTCCGGCGGGCGCGTCGAGCAGCTCGTCACATTCGGCGCATCACCGACACGACCTTGCCGAGCACGACCGCGCGGTCACCGTCGATCACCTCGTAGGCCGGATTGCGGGGTTCGAGGTAGACGTGGCCGTTGCGCCGGCGATACACCTTCACGGTGGCCTCGTCGTCGATCATGGCGGCCACGATGTCACCGGAGTGGGCCTCGTGTTGCTGCCGCACAACCACGATGTCGCCGTCGCAGATCGCGGCGTCGATCATCGAATCACCGCGCACCCGCAGCCCGAACACGGTTCCGCGCCCGACCAGTTGCCGCGACAGGGTGAGCTGGTCGTCGGTGTGTTCCTCGGCGAGGATCGGGGTGCCGGCGGCGATATCGCCCACCACCGGCACGGTCACCGAATCCTGTTCGCCGCCACGGCTTTCCGCAGGTGCGAGGAACAGGCGCACATCGATGGGCCGGGAGACGCTCGCGCTGCGGCGCAGGAATCCCTTGTCCTCGAGGTCTTTCAGGTGTTTCGACACCGACGAGCCCGATTTCAGTCCGACGGCGGCCGCGATCTCCCGCGACGACGGCGCATACCCGTTGCGCTGCACCGCATCCCGGATCACGCCGAGGATGCGCCGCTGCCGCTCGGGCAGCCGGGAGGTGTCGAGGTGGTCGTATGCGTCGTCGTATCCGGTCACCGGAGAATCGTAGACGGCCGCCGCGGCGGCGCCTCAGTTCACGCAGGGTATGTCGGATCCGATGCTGGTGGTGACCGGCTTACCGGAGTCGGGGCGGTCGTCGGTGGTGGCCGTGGTCGACGCCGAGCCGCCGCTGCTGGTCGTGGTGAGCCCGGTCGTGGGGTCGGTGGTGGTCACCGTCGACGCGGAGGAGGTGAGGCTGTCGGGCATGCTGAAATCGCTGCCGATGACGATCTTCACCGTCCCCGGATCGAGGGATTTCGATGCGGCCGTGGGCAGTCCGCCCAGCATGTCGGCGGCCTGGGTGGCGTCGGTGTCGGCGCCGGAGCCGAAGTACACGACCGAACTGGATCCGTCGCTGTAGGTGGCGTTGCCGACGTTGCCCTTGCGGAAGCCCTTGTCCACCAGCGCCGCGGACACCTTGGCCGCCATTCCACCGGCTCCGCCGGCGTTGACCACGTCGATGGTGCTGGTGGGGGTGGTGGTCGGAGCGCTGGACTGTGGTTCGGCCACCCCGAAGGCGGTGCGCACGGTCTTCTTGATCGCGGCCGGGTCGACGATGTTGACATCCTGGCCGTCGACGGTGTCGTAGGCCTTCACCGGCAGGGTCTGGAATTCGATCGGAATGGATCCGGCGCGACCGAGGGTCTGGGCGAAGTCGAGCAGGTTCCAGCCCTGGGAGAGCACGATGTCGTTCTGCGCCGCGGCGATCAGGTCCTGCAGTTTGCCGATATTGGTCAGCGTTCCCGAATCCTTGAGCTGTTTGGCGACCGAGGTCAGGAATGCCTGCTGGCGGTGGGTGCGGTCCAGGTCGCCGTTGTCGAGGCCGTGCCGCTGGCGCACGAACGACAGCGCGTTGGCGGCGTCGAGATGCTGGCGGCCCGCGGGGAAGACCGCACCGGAGTAGTACTCGTCGTCGACGGCGTGGTTGAGACAGACGTCGACGCCGCCGAGGATGTTGGCCAGATCGTAGAAGCCGACCAGCGAGATCTCGGCGAATCGGTTGATCGGCACCCCGGTGAGCTGTTTGACCGTCTGCACGATCGATTCGCGCCCGGCCTCGCGGCCCTGGCGTTCGAGTTCGACCTTGTCCTTGACGCCCTGGTTCTCCAGTTTCTGTTCCACCGAGGCCTTTTTCAGCCCGTAGGCCTCCTTGATCTTGGCGTGGTCGTAGCCGGGGATACCGGAGACCGAGACGTAGTCGTCGCGCGGGATGGAGAAGGCGGTGACCTTCTTCAGATCCTTCGGAATGTGAACCAGGATCAGCGAATTGGCGTTGTAGCCGCCTTCGCTGCCGTCACCGGCGTGCAACTGGTCGAGGATGTTCTTGGGCAGGTCGTTGCCGTTCTGGTCCTTGCGGGTGTCCAGGCCGATCAGCAGGATGTTCAGATCGCCGTCGAGCGCGGCCGCATCGGCCTCGCTGATCGCGTTGGACCGGGTGAAACCCTGATCGACGCTGCGCTCGGTGTAGTAGGCCAGGCCGGTGCCGCTGACCACGACCACGGCCGTCACCGCGGCCAGCAGGCGACCACCGACCCGCACTGCCCTACCGCCGCGATTCGGCCGCGGCGGCGGTGCGGTGCGGGCGCGGCGGGCCCGCCGGTTCGGCGGTGGCGCGGCGCCTTCGGCGGCGACGGCCACGGTCTCCGCGGCCCCGGCCGAGCCTGCTGCGGTCGCGGCGGCCGGCGCGGTGCGAGTGGCGCGGCGTCGCGGTTCGATGTCGCCGCGTTCGGGCGCGGGCGGCTGAGCGGGGGCGGGACGACGCCGGGCGCTCGTTTCGGCGGAGGTGGTGTCGGGCTGTTCACGTCGTGGCGGACGT